>NZ_JAMXSK010000002.1:0-489759 GCF_024124645.1 Pseudoalteromonas sp. Ps84H-4
GGTTTACGCTTCGCTATCCGTGAAGGTGGCCGTACAGTTGGTGCTGGTGTTGTTGCATCTATCGTTGAGTAATATCAACAGATAGAGCTTCACAGCTTATAAAAAGGTCGCCCTAGGCGGCCTTTTTAATGCCTGTAGAAAAGCTATCAGCTATCAGCTGTCAGCTTAGGTCGAGATGGTTGTTTAGTGTGGTGTCTCACTCAGCATTTGCCCTGTTCATTCTTCGGGTAGGTTGGTTTGAGCGAAGCGAAACCCAACACAATCCATATAAACCTGCTCTTTTATCAACTCAAATAACCTTTCCTCTGATTAGGCTTGACCTCACCCCTTTAAATTTACCCTTGCAAATTCGCTAACTCATATCTAGCAACTAGCCTATTTATTTCCACTAAAACTAATTACTTACCTTCTTGCGCTGCTTTTTTTGGTTTCATCATTTTGTCATGAAAAGTCACTTTTTCAGTAACAAAACACTCATAGGATGGCTGCGCTAATTAACCAAGCGCAGCTTAATTAGCTCCAAACTCTTAAAAATAACGTACTAACGGAACGTAACGATGAAAATTAATAAAATTGCGACTGCAATTGGTTTAACGTTGGCATTGTCAGCGACGGCCAATGCAGGTGTGTTACCAGACAGTCAAAAACAAAATGATTGGTATAGTGCCGCTGAAGCTACATTAACAAAAAAAGAAGCGGCAGCTCAGGCTGAGCAAACGTTTAAAGCTAAAAATGTCATTCTATTTGTTGGCGATGGTATGGGTATCTCAACGCTAACTGCGTCACGTATCATGGCAGGTCAAATGGAAGGTAAGTCGGGTGAAGAAGGCTTATTAAGCTTTGAAGAGTTCCCTTACTCGGCGCAAATCAAAACCTACAACGTTGATGCGCAAACACCTGACTCAGCAGGCACAATGACAGCGATTATTTCTGGCGTTAAAACTGATGTAGGTGTAATTGGTGTTAACGAAAACATTGAGCGTGGCAAGTGTGCAACAGTTGCAGGTAATGAATTAATCACTGCTACGGAACTTGCAGAAATCAAAGGTCTAGCAACAGGCGTTATTTCAACAGCCCGCATCACCCACGCAACACCAGCTGCAACCTATGCAAAATCAGCTGACCGTAACTGGGAAGACGTATCTGATATGCCTGCTGATGCAGTAGAAGCAGGTTGTGAAGACATTGCCTCACAACTTGTTAATTTCGAGAAGAACCTTGAAGCACGCTTCGTAGGTACTGATGTAGACGGCCTTGAAGTGGTGATGGGCGGTGGTCGTCGTCACTTCTTACCGAAAGATGCGGCATTCAATTCAGCTGATGCTGTCAGTGAAGTCGAAGGTGACCGTACGGATGAGCGTGATCTAACTGCTGAATGGCAAGAAATGTATCCTGATGGCAAGTACGTAATGGACCAAGCTGGCTTCGATACGCTCAATGCTGATACCAAGCGTGTATTTGCATTATTCAATGAATCACACATGCAATACGAAGCAGACCGCGCTAACGATGTAGCGGGGGAGCCGTCATTATCTGCAATGACTGGCAAAGCAATTGATATCTTAAAGAACAACGAAAAAGGCTTTTTCTTAACGGTTGAGTCGGGTCGTATCGACCATGGTCACCATGCGGGCAACGCTTTTAATGCATTAAGCGATACTGTTGAATTTGCTAAAGCGGTGCAAACAGCAGTTGAAAATACTAACCCTGAAGAAACACTTATCCTAGTAACAGCTGACCACAGTCACGTATTCACTATTGCAGGCTATCCAAAACGTGGTAACCCAATTTTAGGTAAAGTAGTAGCCGTTGGCAGTGAAGAACCAAGCCTAGCAGCAGATGGTATGCCATACACCACAGTTGGTTATGCTAATGGTTTAGGTTTTCGCGATTTAGGTGATGAAACCAATGCGGAAGTATCTTACAACGAGGCTCCATTTGCAGGTCGTGTTGATTTAACGGGGGTTGATACAACTGCACCTGGTTATCACCAAGAAGCAACAGTGCCATTAGGTTCAGAGACCCACGCAGGTGAAGATATTTCACTGCATGCAAAAGGTCCCGGTGCGCAACTAGCACAAGGCGTTGTGGAGCAAAACGTAATTTTCCACATCATTAACCAAGCTCTAGAACTAATTGAAGAATAATGGCGACGACGATGAAAAAACTAAATTTAATTTCTCTTGCTGTAGTAGTGGCATTAGCAGGCTGCTCTGATGATGACGATAAAAGCTCAACAAAAACACTGACTGTTGAAAATACTCTAGCGGTTGGTTCTGAGCAGTGTGTAAACGGTGGTACAGAAACTCTAACAGGTGCAGATAGCAACGATAATGGTGAGCTAGACTCAGCAGAAGTAACTGATTCAACAGTGTCATGTAATGCACCGGCAACCTCGTTAACTGCATCGCAATTAGCGCCACTGACTGACAATGACTGGTTTAAGTCAGCACAAGTTAAAGTTGCTACTAGCGAAGAAAATATTGCTGCAGTTGTAAAAGAGTCAGGTAAAGCGAAAAACGTGATTCTATTTGTTGGTGACGGCATGGGTATTTCGACCGTAACAGCTGCGCGTATTATGGCAGGTCAGCTAGAAGGTAAGTTGGGTGAAGAGCACCAACTTAGCTTTGAAAAACTACCATTCTCTGGTTTTGCTAAAACCTATAACGTTGACGCACAAACACCAGATTCAGCGGGTACGATGACGGCAATGGCGTCAGGTGTAAAAACTGATGCAGGTGTGATTGGTGTAGATGAAAATATCGAACGCGGTAACTGTGCAACGGTTGCGGGTAATGAGCTAGTTACAGCCACTGAGCTTGCTGAGATTGCCGGTAAGTCGACTGGTATTGTTTCGACAGCGCGTATCACTCACGCAACGCCTGCAGCAACGTATGCAAAATCGGCTGACCGTAACTGGGAAGACGTATCAGATATGCCAGAAGCAGCAGTGGCAGCAGGTTGTGAAGATATTGCATCGCAATTAGTTAACTTTGAAGCAAACCTCGAAGCTCGTTACGAAGGCCTAGATGTTGATGGCTTAGAAGTTGTGATGGGCGGCGGTCGTCGTCATTTCTTACCTAAAGATGCAGCTTATAACTCAGCCGATGCAGTGAGCTCGGTAGAAGGTGACCGTACAGATGGTCGCGACCTAACAGCTGAGTGGAAAGCTAAATATCCTGCAGGTCAGTATGTGATGGACCAAGCCGGTTTTGATGCAATCAATGCTGATACGACAGAACGTGTATTTGGTTTATTTAATGAAACTCACATGCAATACGAAGCAGATCGCGCGAACGACGTAGCGGGTGAGCCGTCACTTTCTGAAATGACAGCAAAAGCAATTGATGTATTAGATAACAACGACAAAGGCTTCTTCTTAACTGTTGAAGCAGGACGTATTGACCATGCTCACCACGCAGGTAATGCCTATAATGCATTGAGCGATACTGTTGAGTTATCAAAAGCTGTACAAGTTGCTCTTGATAAAACCAGCATCGAAGACACGTTAATCATCGTAACAGCTGACCACAGCCACGTATTTACCATTGCAGGCTACCCAAAACGTGGTAACCCAATCTTAGGTAAAGTGGTACCAGTTGGTAGTGATGAGCCATCACTTGCCGCAGATAACATGCCATACACAACCGTTGGGTATACCAATGGTGGCGGTTTCCGCGACTTAGGTGACGAAACAGATGCTGATGTAGGTTATGACTTTGCGCCAGTGACCGGTCGTGTTGATTTAACTGATGTTGACACAACCACACCTGGCTACCATCAAGAAGCTGTTGTACCGCTTGGTTCTGAAACACATGCAGCAGAAGATGTGGGTGTGTATGCAGTGGGCCCAGGTGCACATTTAGTAACAGGTACTAATGAGCAAAGCCTTATTTTCCACGTGATGGATTATGCAGCCGACCTTGTTAAGCAAGCCGATGCTAAATTAGCACAGTAATGAGTTATTGGGAGGCTTTGAGCCTCCCTGACTTAATTAGTTAATTAAAAATCAAATATAAAGAGAACCCCGTGAAAGTAGCTATCTTAATTGCCTCATTACTAAGCCCATTAGCCGTTGCTGGGCAATGCGATATGAACACAGGTTACACGCAAGCTGACTACAAAGTCACTACAGCTATTGTTGCTAATAAGCAGCAGACTGAAAATACTTTTACACTTTGGCGTACACCACATCAGGTGGCTAAGCAAAATCCACAGTTTATTGAGCTGTGGCAACAGTTACGTAATCAACAAGTTCGCCCAATCCGTTACTTCCAAGACGCACAGCGTGGTATTGAGTATCAACCATCTGAAGTTCAAGGTGAGCAAGATTGGAGTAGCAAATATCAGTTAGTAAGCGATAAATTTTTAGCCTCTATGACGCACCAAAAAAGCACCGGTGAAGGTTGTGAGCTAACAGAGTATTACACCCAGCAGCAAGGCCAAAGCAAAGTAGAGCTAAGCTGGCTTGCCAATCAAAAATTACTAAAATCACTTCGAATTTCAACACCCAGCTATAGCCGAGAGATTGTGTTAACAGCCAGCAATCATAATCAACAAGATGTGCAGGCAGAGTTTGCGAAATGGGATAACTATCAAACAACAGATTACGCAGATATCGGTGATAATGAAAGCGATCCATTTTTAGCTAAAATGATTAACCAAGGTTTTGTTGAACATGGTGCGAGCGGTTTTTATGATGCGCAAGGTAATCAGCTCAAAGGTGAGCATGGGCATCATCACTAATTAGTACCAACCACAAAAAAAGGCACCAAGGTGCCTTTTTTATTGTTTAATTACTTAGCTTAAACCTAAAATGCATAGTTCCAAGTTAGGTTTACGGTACGACCCGTGCCCGCAAAATAGCGTGTTGCAGCTGGGCGTGTTTGCCCGTAGTAAGTGATGTAGTACTTATCTAGCAGGTTATCGATACCTAGGCTAAATGCACCGTACTCAGCGCTTTGATATTGCACCGATAAATCAACGCTTGTGTAGCCGTCAAACTCTTCACCAGTATTAAAGTCGCGGTCAAATACTTTGTTAGCTTGTACGCGGCTAGATAGGTTCGCTGGCCACTGTTGCTGCCAGTAAAGATTTAAACGTGTAGGTGAAATATTGCTGCCGCCTAAATCGCTCTCTACTTTATTGTCGCCATCACCATCATATTGGCCTTCTGTATCAGCGTAACTTGCACCAAATGTTGTGCTGTTAGTTAGGTAATATTGTGCATTTGCTTCAAAACCTGAGATCTCAGTACGCTCACGTTGCACGCTGTAAATACCATCAGCATCAGCTTGTAAACGTGAACCTAAGTCTGAGTCAGATTCAAAGTAGCTGGCTTTAATATTGAAGCTATCGTTGGCATATTCAAAACCTAATTCGCGGTTATCAGAAATAACCGGCTCTAGGTTTAAGAAACTCTCAACCGATAAACCTGCTTGATTAATGCCACGCAGCACACGACCAACATCAGCCATGCTAAAGCCTTCGCTGTAGCTTGCATATAGACGAAGTTCATCAGTTACTTGATAGACAACACCTAAGTTCTCTAATAATTCGTTAAAGCTTGGCTCACCGCCTTCTACAAAGCTGCTGTTGTAAGATGCTAGGGTAGTAAAATCATCCACTTTTAATTTGCCGTACTCGTAACGTACGCCTGCATTGAAGGTCCAATCCTCTAAGCCGTCATAACGTAGTTGAGCGAATGGCGCGATGTTATTAAACTTGGTTTTTGGCACCCAATGGCGACCTGTTTGCGCAAGCTCTTGGTATGTTTCGTCAGAAAGTAAATCAATACCGGTCGCAATATCAAACTGGCTGTTTAACAGGTTATCTTTATTGTAAGTAACGCGGCTACCAAACTTTTGTGATTTATTTTGAGACTGATCGAAAATAGTCTCGCCATAGGCTGGATCTTGGAACGTAGCAAATGTGCCACCACCATACATAGCTGCAAAATCTTGCGTAAACAATTGAATAGCAAGGTTACCGCCAGCCACATTGCTGTGGTTATAATCTAGGGTAAAGGTTGTTACACGGTTACGTGGCGTGTCGCCTTCTACATCGCCTTTTTCAGCAGAGGTTGCAAGGCCTGTTGCTGGATCGCCATTTACAGCTACAAAGTCACCATTACCTTCAATTTTGTAGTGATTCAGCATTGCTTGAATGCTTTGCTCGTTATCAAGCTGATGTTTCACTTTTAAAAATAAGTCTAGGCTGGTTGAATCTTGCGTGTCACCTTGTGTGCCATCTAAACCAACAAAGTCACCGTTACCATCGCGATACATACCTGTACTACGAGCTGATACACCACCAATAAAGCTAATATCATCTAGTTGTTGGCTGAATAAGTAGCTGGCTTTATAGCTTTGGCTGTCGCTGCCACCGTCTGTTGGAGTGCTAAACCCCGCACTCATTTGGTGATTAAAATCGCCAGCTGATTTTGTGATGATATTAATAATACCGCCACTTGCGCCCATGCCTTGAATTGCATTTGCGCCACTGATCACTTCGATGCGTTCGATCATTGCAGGGTCAATCGTATTCCCATCACGAGAACCGTTACGAAGCGGGTTTGACTGAGGAACACCATCAATCATGTATAGCGGCTCACGGCCACGGAGTGTTTCACCGGCACTGGTCATTTTTTGACGACTTGGTGAAAAGCTCGGTAATAAATTACCTAAAATTTGCGATAGATCTTGAGTATGAGCAAGTTGCTCAGCAATGTCTTCACTAGTAATAACGCTGATAGTTGCAGGTACAGTACTAACTGGTGCCGTACTACGAGTTGTAGAAACGGTGATACGTTCAATATCTTGGGCCTGATTTGCAAACGCAGCGATAGGAGTAAGTAAAAAAGGAAGCGCAAGTTTCATTGTCATAGTTAAATCGCTATACAATTGTTATTAAAAATTGTTCGCATTTATACATGCGTTTGTTGTGACAATCAATATAGTCCATAATTGCAATTCTCTGTTTTAGCAGGGTTTAAACCTAAGTTATTGATTATGATTATTTAATTTTTCTAAACGTGAATTAAATAAATTTTAAAAATAATTGGCAAAAAAGCAGCTTGTTGATTACCGTTAATGAAGGAGGAACAGCCATGACAAAAATAAATACAAAGCACCCAGCAGGTACTTTCTGCTGGGCCGAGTTATGCGCGAAAGACTGGCAAGCTGCAAAGCAATTTTATACGCAACTTTTTGACTGGGGTTTTGACGATCAGCCAATAGGCGAAGATATGTATTACACCATGCTGCAAAAGCAAGGTGATGATATTGCCGCTATGTATCAACTGCCAGCAAGTATGAGCGAGATGCCAACCCATTGGTTATTATATATTGCTGTTGATGATGTTGACCAAAGCACAGAGCTTGCAAAATCATTAGGTGCAACGGTTTTGGCAGGGCCACATGATGTAATGACAGCGGGTCGCATGGTGATGCTGCAAGAACCGGGCGGTGCAACATTTGCCTTATGGCAAGCGGGTGAGCATATCGGGGCTAAACGAGTGCAAGAGCTAAACCTGCCTTACTGGTTTGAGCTTGTGTCGAAAGACATGCAAAAAAGTCGCGACTTTTATTGTCAGTTGTTCGGATGGCAGTTTGAGGTGAAACCCATGGAGGGCATGGACTACACCTTATTTACCATCGATGAGAAACCGATTGCAGGCATGCTTGAAATGACCAACGAATGGCCCGATGACATCCCATCTCATTGGATGCCGTATTTTGCGGTAGCAGATTGCGATCAGGCAGTCGCCAAAGCAACGCAGCTTAATGGGGCTATTTGTGTGCCAGCAACAGACATCCCAGATGTTGGACGCTTTAGTGTTATTACCGATCCCCAAGGGGCCGTATTTTCCATTCTTAAGTCAACCATTGATGAATTAACTTAAGCCCTTGGTTTTTGCCAATCTGTCCCAAGGTATATATATACCCAAACCACCTGAAGATGCAGAAACTCGCACCTTGAGGTGACTTGGGTATAGAAAAGCCAACTAAGGAGCAGATTGATGACTAAGCATGTGGTGGTTACAGGGGCCAATAAAGGTATTGGCCTTAATTTTTGTAAACAGTATTTAGCTCAAGGTTACCGTGTTAGTGCAGTAGTTCGCACTCCAAGCGAAGAGTTACAAGCACTCGATGTAAAAATTATTAGCGACATTGATGTATCTAACGCCGATGATGTTGCAACACTTGCCAACTACTTACACGGCGACAAAATTGATATTTTGGTTAATAACGCCGGTATTTTTCATAACGAAACATTAGCTGACATGGACTTTGCTGCCATCGAAAAGCAAATCAGCGTTAACAGTATCGCACCAATTCGCATTACTCATGCATTACTGCAAAGCTTAGGTATTGATGCCAAAGTGGCGATGATCACATCTCGTATGGGCTCAATTGCAGATAATAGCTCGGGCGGTTACATTGGCTATCGGATGTCAAAAGCAGCACTTAATGCCGCCAGTGTTAGTTTGGCCCATGAGCTAAAAGAGAAAGAAATTGCAGTAGGGTTATTTCATCCAGGCTTTGTACAAACGCAAATGGTTAATTTTGCCGGCGACATAAGCCCCGAAACTGCGGCAGAGCGGCTCATTAAGCGTATTGATGAATTAAACCTAAGCAACACTGGTGGGTTTTGGCATTCAAATGGCGAAACACTACCTTGGTAGTTGTTTTTTCTGCTTTTTTTATCTTCAGCTGGTTAGTAGTGATTAAGCTGCTAACGGCTGATAACTTTCGCTAATTATTGAACTTATAGTTTGCTATACTCGTACAATTGAAAGTCATTTTGATGTAGAGAAAAGCACATGGAATTAGAGCAAAATAGCGATTTAACCCTTCCACTTTTTTATTTCGATGAAAATCTTCACAGCCGCGATATCGAATCTCCAGATTTATTATTACATGTAACACTTAGCGAAGAGTTACTCGCACAGCTTTGCCAAAACCCAGCTGTTGATAGCAGTGTCGCAATTGCCATTAATGAATACCGTCTTGAAGCGTTGAATGATGATTATCAAGTATTAATTGATGGTGAGCACAGCGCGCAACTGAGTTTAGTTCGTGGGCCACTATTAAGCGCTATGCTTAGCTGCGACAACGACCAAACCTTTGTGTCGCCGCAAGTAGATATGATGCCAACCTTCGATTTAGGTGATGACATTGAAGATATCGAGGAGGAAGGATGAGAAAACTCCTCACTACCGTATTTGGTCTCATTCTGTTAAGTGGCTGTGCTTATTTAGGTGCAGCACACTATGATAAATTGTTTGGTGAAGAGCAACCAAGAGAGCGTGTTGTTGCTGCATCAACCTTAGAAGGGGCTGAGTTTTTAAATGATGTAAAGCCTGTTCTTGATACTCGTTGTGTGGTGTGTCATGGCTGTTATGACGCACCGTGTCAGCTCAAGCTATCTTCTGTAGAAGGTATCGACCGTGGTTTAAGTAAAGAGCGTGTTTATGACGGCACACGATTATTAGCGCAAGAGCCAAGTCGCTTACTATTTGATGCGACAACGACCGCTCAGTGGCGTGAGAAAGGTTTCACTCCAGTACTCAATGAAAGAATCCAAACAGCAGAGGCAAACCTTACCGGAAGCGTGCTTTACAATGCCTTAGTGCTTAAGCAAAGTAGCCCATTGCCTAAGCAAGCTATTTTAGGCGATGAGTTTGATTTTTCACTCGATCGTGAGCAAACATGTACCACAATGAGTGAGTTTGACTCATTTGCTAAGGATAACCCGCACAGCGGTATGCCTTATGGGTTGCCTGGTATTTCAACGGAAGAGTTTCAGCATCTGGCTAAGTGGCTTAGAAAAGGCGGCTATCTTGCTCATATCGATCCTCCTGAAAAGGACGTACTAAAACAAGTTGAACGCTGGGAAGCATTCTTAAATCAAGATGGTTTAAAGCATCAGCTTGCCGCTCGCTATATTTATGAACACTGGTACTTAGCGCATATTTATTTCCCTGAGCATGGCGATAAACATAGCTACTTTAAGTTGGTGCGCTCTTCGACGCCGCCGGGTGAAGAGATCAAACACATTAGCACCCGTCGCCCATATGAAGACCCTAAAGTTGAGCGAGTTTATTATCGTTTAATGCATGACCGTTCGACTATTTTAGCGAAAACACATTTACCTTTAGCATTAAATGACGAAAAGCTTGCACGCTTACATTCACAATTTATTGAAGCTGATTATCAAGTAAATAAACTGCCAAGTTATAAGCCTGAAGTGGCATCAAACCCGTTTAAAGCCTTTGCTGCAATTCCAGTAAACTCGCGTTATCAATTTATGCTTGATGAAGCTGAGCTTATTATTATGGGCTTTATTAAAGGGCCTGTTTGTCGTGGTCAAATTGCGTTAAACGTGATTAACGATCAGTTCTGGGTAGGTTTTGCGAAGCCTGAAATGGCGGCGACACCGAAAGTCGGTGAAATGTTGTTACAACATGAAGATGCGCTAGCCTTGCCTGCAGAAGAAGAAAGTAATGCTTTACCGATTTCTAGCTGGGTGAAGTATTCAAAACGCCAAAACAAATACTTGTCTGCCAAAGTTGCACTGGCAAATAAGATGTTTGCCAACGGTCAGCACCTCACAACCGATTTACTTTGGCAAGGTGATGGTCATAACCAAAATGCAGCGCTGACGGTATTTCGTCATTTCGATAGCGCAACGGTTGTTAAAGGCTGGATAGGTCAAGAGCCAAAGACCACTTGGATACTCGACTACGCGTTATTTGAACGTATTCATTACTTGCTGGTGGCAGGTTTTGACGTTTATGGCAACATTGGTCATCAGTTATTAACTCGTTTGTATATGGACTTTTTACGCTTAGAAGGTGAAGCAAACTACCTTGCATTATTACCAGAAGCTAAACGTAAAGAAATTAAAGCCCAGTGGTATCGTAAATCGCCACCTAGCCTAACGAGTTTCTTTGAAGATGAGTTGTCGTTTAGTCAGCCTACAGGCATAGAATATAAAACCGCAGATCAACAGTCTGAACTTTATAATATGCTCAAAGAGAAGCTCAAACCAATTTTGAGTCCTCGCTATGACTATACGAAAGTGCCTGAACCACTGGCGAAAATTAACGATCTTCCTGTTAAAGCAGTTAACTTGCTACCGCAAATTTCGTTTGTGTTAGTCAAAGATGGCGATGATAAGCACAAGGCCTACACCTTGATCCACCATAATGCTCATTACAATATCTCGAGCTTATTGAATGAAGAAGGTCAGCGTGCTTATGATGAAGATACCGTAACAATTGTGCCTGGATTTATAGGTGATTACCCAGAAGCAATTTGGTATTTACACAATGAACAACAGGTTGCAGCTTTTGCATCTGGGCTTGCAAAAATAACAGATGAAGCAGCCTACAGAGAGCTAAAAAGTGAGTTTGCTATTCGTCGCACGCATCCACAGTTTTGGCAATACAGCGATATTTTACACCGTGTAGCGAAAGAGTATCGCGGCGTCGAATTTGGTTTGTTTGATTATAACCGACTTGAAAATAGGTAAATTAATTTACCTATTTAGCTGATATTTAAAGCCCACCTTGAGTGGGCTTTATTGCATTATATGATCTACAATTACTCTAAAAATAAACGAGTAAAACATGTTTAAGTTAGTCACAGATATACGCAGAAGATATCGCTTCGGATTGTTAGCGATAGCAATTTTGATATCAACTTCAGCGGCGTTGATCCAAACCCTTTTGTATGTGCAAAAGGGAGATGCGAAAGTGATTAACATTGCAGGTAAACAGCGCATGCTTTCGCAAAAGATAGCTCTTTACGGTAATGCGTTAATTTATCATGAAGCTGATAGCTTTCAGCAACAACATCGTCGATTGCTAGAGCAGGCGGTCGATCAGTTTATTGCAGGTCACCAGTTTTTAATTCAGCAAGATAGTGAAGGTGATTATATTTATCTAAACGAATCATTACAGGCTCACTACTTCTTACCGCCCACAGCTCTTGATGCCCACGTTAAACGCTACATCAGTAAAGCCCAGTTACTTCTCAATAGCCGCGAAAATTATTTAGAAATAGACAGCTCACTATTTGCCAGTAATCAGCTTGAAGCCTTACTTACAAAATTAGATCAAGCCGTAAAGCTCTTGGAGCAAAAGTCAGTGCATAAGGTCACACTACTTGCCGTTCTCGAAATGATGTTTTGGGTTATTGCAATGGTATTACTACTCATTGAGTTACTATTTGTTTTTAAACCAATGGAGAATCTAATCACAAAAGCACTTACAAGTTATAAAGAACAAAAAGATTATGCAGAACAGGTAAATAAAACGAGAGAGCGTTTTATTGCTCGCACTAGTCATGAATTTAGAACACCTTTACAAGGATTAACAGCATCCATAGAGTCTCTTGATATTAAAGAAGAGCAAAAGCTGGCTCAGCAACAAGCACTATATTGTGCTAACCGCTTGGTGGTGATGTTAGATGAGTTGCTTGATTTACAAGAAATGACCACAGGCCAGTGGCAACCTAAACTTGACCAAGGCAACTTGTTAGAAACATTAAAACAAGCGATTGCACCCTATGAATACGCTTGTCACGAGAAAAAGATTACTCTTAGCGTCAGTTTATCTGATTCGCTTAACAGCGAATTCATTACTGATCATCCGCGGTTACAACAAGTCGTTGCTGAATTGATAAATAACGCGGTTAAATTTACGCCGGTGCAAGGGCGAATAGCAATTACAGGTACTAATCAAGGCAAGCAACGCCTGCTATTAGAAGTGCAAGATAATGGTAAGGGGTTTGACGAATTACCCTCAGATATACAAGATAATGAAAATAGAACTGAGCAACATTTTCAAGGCTTAAAAACAGGGCTATTGCGAGTCAAGCACATTGTTAAAGCATTAAATGGCGACATTCAATTTTTTAATGCGCAGCCACAAGGCGCCAAAGTGGTTATAAATCTTAACTTCGTAAGTTCACCGGGCATAGAACAGTCTGCAAAGTTGCCAGGTGCTTTAAACTGCTTAATTGTTGAGGATAATCCTCTTAATGCCACGATACTAGGTCGCATACTTAAGCATTTTAACTACAGTTTTGACGTTGCTGAAAATGGTTTAATCGCCACAGATATGGCCTTGCATACTCAGTATGATGTAATTTTTATGGACCTAAATATGCCCGTAATGGATGGTTTTAAAGCGATAGATATCATTCGTAATGAGCAAGGACAGCAAACCCCAATCTTGGTTGTGACAGCGAACACCTCTAATGATGATTTACAACGAGTATATGAACTAGGGGCTAATTTACACGTATATAAACCGATTTCTGCTGACTCGGTCGAAAAAGCCCTCAGTATTTTATTTACCGAGAGCTCACAGGGATAAACCGGTATTTAGTTAGTTACTTTGATATCGCCGACACCCACTTCAACGTCAATAGCATATTGACCATTACCACGGTAGCTTGAGTGAGAGCTGACAACTTTACGACTAGTGTTTGCATTATTTTTTAAGCCACGAATTTTGGTATCGCCAACGCCCGTATCGAGTTCAATACGTTTATAGTCGTCAAGCGCACTATCAATTCGAACGGCACCTACGCCTAGCTCAATATCTACCGAGTTGCTAGCGTCGTTAATTTCAATATCACCAACACCCAGCTCAACATCAATGGCCATTGACTTCGGCATTTTTACATACCAGCTTTGTTGAATGTCATCGTTATCTAGTTTTAAGTTCAACGACCCTGCGCTTTGTGAATGGCTTAATTCGATATCAGATAAATCAACCTCAGATCCAAACCAACCTTTATCATTTTTAGGCTCAATACGAACAGTAACGACCACTTCGCTGCCGTCATAGTTTTCTACTTCTAAGCTGCCTACTGGAAAATCAATTTCAAGCTGGCTTGCACCACTCACTGCGAAGTTATGATTTAATTCACGTGAATCTTTCGCCATTGCGTATGTTGTTGTTAGTGCTAAGCCAATAGCTGCTACATAAAGTAATTTTTTCATTGTCTGTTTCCTGTTGATGACCTTTTATACCTTAGTCGCAGCTATGTTCAAAAAAGGTTTAAACGATTTTTATTTTTTTGTTGAATGTTGTAACGTCAGGCTAGTAATAAGCCGGAATGAGGATTCATAGTGCAATATGTTCAGTTGGTTAATGTTAATGCCAGCCTTAAGGGGCAGGGTAATGAAGAGTATCGTTTACGTGATTTAAGTTTAACTGTATCAGCAGCGCAGCAATGGGTATTACTGGGTGAAAATGGAGCAGGAAAATCAGCAGTAGCAGCTGTAATTGCAGGTTGCTCGCGTATTGAGCAAGGCCAGTTTACCAATAACTTTGCACGAATTGCTGTGGTGTCACCTGATAGACAAAAGCAATTATTGGCCGATGAGCTAAATAAAGATCAGGATGATATTATTGATGGTCTTACGCCGCTAAGCACAGTTAAAGACATTATTTTGGCCGCCAGAAGCGACCATGACATTGACAGTGAATTACTTGAGCTACTCATAAAAACATTTGATTTTGATAGTAAAATGAATAATGCATTTCGTGACCTATCAACCGGTGAAACGCGAAAGCTGATGCTGATCCAAGCGCTAATTGGACGCCCTGAGTTACTTATTTTGGATGAACCGTTTGATGGTTTAGATGTAACAGCACTGCAAACTCTTAATCAGTTATTAGCTGAATTAAGCAAACACACGACGATGATTTTTGTTCTTAACAGGTTGAGTGAAATCCCTGACTTTGTTGATCATTATGCGTTTATAAAACATGCTCAGATCACTCACCAATTAGCGCAGCCAACGAAAGAGCAACGCCAAGATCTTTTTAAATTGCTACATTTAGCGCAAACCGAATTAAACGTGCCCGAGGCAGATAACGACCATCAAGCGCCAGCCTTAACTGATCCCATATTAGTAAAACTTAAAGATGCCTCTGTAAGTTTTGGCGGAACCGTTATTTTTGAAAAGCTAAACTGGCAAATTAATCAAGGTGAACATTGGCAGTTAACGGGTAAAAACGGCTCGGGTAAAACTTGCTTACTTAATCTAATTACAGGTGATAACCCGCAGTGTTATAACAACGATATTAAGGTGTTTGGCTATCAGCGCGGCAGTGGCGAGAGTATCTGGCAAATTAAACAGCATATTGGTTATATTTCAAATGCCTTGCATATGGATTATCGCGTTAATATAACAGCGCTTAATACCATCGTATCGGGTTTTTATGACAGCATTGGTCTTTATCAAAAAGCCACTGAAACACAGCTATCAATCGCTAAAAAGTGGTTAGCCTTACTAGGGTTAAACGACAAACAAAATAGCTCATTTAGCCAGCTTTCTTTTGGCGACCAACGCTTATTATTGATAGCGCGAGCTATGGTAAAACATCCTAGTTTATTGATTTTAGATGAACCATGCCTAGGTCTTGATGAAGCGAATAGGCAACGCGTGTTGTTACTAATAGAAAAAATCTGCGCCGCGGGTACCAGTACTGTAGTTTACGTTAACCATCATGCCAGTGATAAAATTGCAGGCATCGACAACTATTTAGAGATGGCTGATTTCACAAAAAAAGCGCCATAAGGCGCTTTTTTCTGATGTTTATATATTTAGATACGGGTAATGGTGAAACCTTTATCTGTTAATTGTTTTAATAAACCATATTGCTCAGGTAAGTGTAAAGCACCTACAGCTATGAAAAGTTTTTCTTTACCAATGCGAGTCGATAGTTGCTCAACCCAGTCATTATTGCGATCAATCAGCATAACCTGCTCACTTAGTTCACCGTATTGTGAGTCGTCAAAACTTTCGTTATAAAAAGAGGTTAACGTTTTCATGTCGCCTGACTTCCACGCCTTAATCAGACCTAAAAAGTAGGTATCGACATCAGCGAGTTGCTCAAAGGTTTCCTCAATCATTTTGTCGTTCATGATCGCTAGGTGTTCAAACATTTCCATTTGTCGTTCTAGAGTTTCTAACTCACCTACGGCAATGTTATTTTCTTTAGCGTAAGTAAGAACCTGTTTGTCTATCCCATATTGATCTGAAAATCCAACGCGTTGAAATTCCATTTGCATCATCGTAATCATAACCGCCCAAGGCGCTAAGTTCTTAAACATTGCGATATCAATTGATTTGTCAGCAAAGTACTTTTGCAGTTTCGCATAGTTAGCTGGCGATAATTCTGACTGTAAGGTTTTACCATCTTTTAGCATCATAAATGGCAATGAGCGACGTTGCATCTCCATAGGAGATATTGAGCTAATATCCACTTCAACAATCACTTTATCACTATTATCAAGGGCCTGAGTTACTTTGTTTGGCAAGCCTTTCATGCTGGTATCACCCACATGAACAGTGCCAAATAAATAAGAGGCAACCCCGTTTTTTTCTACCTTCCATAAGCCAGGTTCTGCAAAAACATGCTGACTAAAGCCAAGCACTAAAACAAGACAAAACAAAACCTTGATATGCTGAATGAGTTTCATAACTTTCCTTTTAAGCTGTCGTTATTTTCAATACTAAACTAATTTTTTGTTGGTCGTTAAATTAAATCGCTCTCAAATAGAAAATCAGCAATATCCTAGATAAAAATTAATCAATCATTTAATGGCTTATTACGAGGTATGAAATTTCAAAAAACGAACGATATCGAAAAATAAATCCGTAATAATTGTTTTTGTGCATATATTTTCCTTTAAATTCGCGTTTATCTTATTTTTTTGAATTGATTTTTATGTTGACTTAACGGGCTTGTCGCGGTACTAATAGAAAAAGGCAGCGGGATGGCTAGATTTCCGCTACAAATGAACAGAATTTGGTTACAGATAATGCTTACTAACAAACTCACTCTTATTCTAATTAACGTCGTGGTGATTATTATTACCGCGGGGGCTAGTTAGTGCTTGGAGAAAAGTAAAGCATTTAAAAAGCCCCCCGCACTTAATAGTCCGGGGGGCTTTTTCGTTTAAAGGGTTTGAATCGCAGCAAATACACAATGTCACTGAGGAATGAGGATTTACGATGACAGGCGCAGAGTTAACAATCGATTTATTAGCCAAACATGGCGTTAAGGATGTTTTTGGATACCCAGGTGGTGCCATCATGCCTATTTACGACGCTTTGTACGGTGCGCCAGTCAAGCATTACCTGACACGCCATGAGCAAGGTGCTGGTTTTGCAGCCGTAGGCTTTGCACGTAGCACGGGTAAGTTAGGTGTGTGTTTTGCAACATCGGGCCCAGGTGCAACTAACTTAATCACTGCACTTGCCGATGCCATGATGGATTCAGTGCCATTACTTGCTATAACAGGGCAAGTGCCAACCGCTGCGATAGGCTCAGATGCTTTTCAAGAAGTGGATGTGTTGGGTATGTCATTATCATGCACAAAGCACAGCTACATGGTTGAACGTGCAGAAGACCTTGCCGAAATCCTGCAAGAAGCCATTCACCTAGCACAAAGCGGTCGCCCTGGCCCTGTGTTAGTGGATATCCCTAAAGACATTCAAATGGCACAAGTGCCATTCCACCCTTGGCTAGCTGCAGAAGATTATTTACCTAAACTAGATCCGAACCAAGTTGCTATAGCAAATCAAATCTTAAGCGAAGCACAGCGCCCAGTAGCCTACGTGGGTGGTGGCGTACAAGCCGCTGATGCGCAAAACGAGCTTATGCAGTTTTTAGAAAAAACACATATGCCTGCGGTTTCAACCTTAAAAGCGTTAGGTAGTGTGTTACCTGATTACGATTATGACTTAGGTATGCTAGGTATGCATGGCGGTAAAGCGGCTAACTTAGCGGTGCAAGAATGTGATGTATTAGTTTGTATCGGCGCTCGTTTTGACGACCGAGTAACTGGCAACTTGAGTAAGTTTGCGGCTAAAGCAAAGGTGATCCACTTAGATATCGATGCCGCTGAAGTAGGTAAACGCAAGCCTGTAAAAGCGTCGTTAGTGGCAGATTTAAAAACCTCATTACCACAACTTGATTGTTTTGTGACACCTGATGAGTGGCTGACTCATATCGAAAGTATGATGAAAGAGCATGCTTGGCGTTACGACTACCCGGGCGAAAAAGTATTTGCTCCTTATTTGTTAAACCAACTAAGTCAAAAAATGCCATCAACCGGCGTAGTGTGTTGTGATGTTGGCCAGCACCAAATGTGGGTTGCGCAGCATATGAAATTTAGCCACCCAAGCAATCATTTAAGTAGTGGTGGTGCAGGTACTATGGGCTTTGGTTTACCGGCAGCGATCGGTGCCCAAGTTGCTCGCCCAAATGATTTTGTGATCACTGTGTCAGGTGATGGCTCAATCATGATGAACATTCAAGAGCTGGCAACGATTCGTCGTAACAACTTACCAGTTAAAATTTTAATCTTAGATAACCAGCGTTTAGGCATGGTACGTCAATGGCAACAGCTATTTTTTGAGGGCCGTTATTCTGAAACCAATCTTTCGGATAATCCTGATTTTGTAGCACTTGCGGCAGTATTTGGTATTCCAGGTCAAACCATCACTAAAGCAGATGAGGTCGATGCTGCGGTTGATGCGTTAGTGAAAAGTGAAGGTCCTTACATTTTACATGCTTGTATTGATGATAAAGAAAATGTATGGCCGCTCGTACCACCAGGTGCAGCCAATGATGAAATGATGACGGAGACAGTAAAATGAAACACACCCTAACGATTACATTAAAAAATCAAAGTGTCGCAGTTGAGCGCTTTTTACGCGTTGTTCGTCATCGCGGTTTTGATTTAACAACAATGAACCTAGAAATGGCTGATGGAACTTTTCATGTCACCATGACAGTCGACAGCGATAAGCCAATTTATTTACTAACATCACAGTTAAATAAATTGGTTGATGTAAGACAGGTCAGCATTGAAAACCAGTTTCACCAACAGGCAATGTAACAACGAATAAACTAATTCAACAGGTCGCTTAAGCGCTAAAACGACGGTTAAGCGAATAAATAAATTTTTGGAATGAGGAAGTCAGTGGCATGCCACTGCAACAACTGAGGTAATTATGGCTAAATTAAGAAGTGCAACAACAACAGAAGGTCGCAAACGTGCAGGTGCGCGCGCACTATGGCGTGCAACGGGGATGACAGATAAAGACTTTGGTAAGCCGATTATCGCAGTTGTTAACTCATACACTCAGTTCGTTCCTGGTCACGTTCACCTTAATCAGTTAAGCGAACTAATGGCCGAAACCATCACCGAAGCAGGTGGTGTACCAAAAGAGTTTAATACCATTGCAATCGATGATGGCATCGCAATGGGTCACGGCGGTATGCTTTATTCACTGCCATCGCGTGATTTAATTGCTGATTCAGTTGAATACATGGTTAATGCACACTGTGCCGATGCTATGATCTGTATTTCTAACTGCGACAAAATCACCCCTGGAATGATGCTGGCAGCACTTCGCTTAAACATTCCAGTTATCTTTGTATCGGGTGGGCCAATGGAAGCGGGTAAAACACGCCTTGCTGATATCGATATCAAGCTTGACTTGGTTGATGCCATGGTTAAAGGGGCTGATACCTCTGTGAGCGATGAAGATTCAGAAAAAGTAGAGCGCTCAGCGTGCCCTACTTGTGGCTCGTGTTCAGGTATGTTTACTGCCAACTCAATGAACTGTTTATTAGAAGCGATTGGTCTGGCACTACCGGGTAACGGAACCACACTTGCAACGCATAAAGACCGTAAGCAGCTGTATGTTGAAGCGGGCGCACGCATTGTTGATTTATGCCGTGAATACTATCAAAAAGATAATGCAGCGGTATTACCACGTGCTATTGCAAATCGCACCGCTTTTATGAATGCGATGGTGGTTGATATTGCCATGGGTGGTTCATCAAATACGGTGCTTCACTTATTAGCTGCGGCGCAAGAAGCAGGTGTAGACTTTGATATGTCGCACATCGATGAGCTGTCTCGCAAAACACCATTCCTATGTAAAGTGGCACCCGCGACAAACAAATACCACATTGAAGATGTTCACCGTGCTGGTGGCATGATGGCCATCATCCGAGAGCTAGGCAAAGCTGGTTTAGTTGATTTATCAGTTGATCACGTAGCAGGTCATACTATGGCTGAGATGGTTGCTAAATGGGACGCGACCGATCCAAGTAACGAAGTGGCGCAAAAATTCTATAAAGCGGGCCCTGCAGGTATTCGAACTACAAAAGCAATGAGCCAAGAATGCCGCTGGCCAGAACTTGATAATGACCGAGAAAACGGTTGTATCCGCAGTGTTGAAAATGCTTTTCGTCAAGATGGTGGCTTAGCAGTGTTATCGGGCAACCTTGCCCTTGATGGCTGTATTGTTAAAAGCGCCGGTGTTGTTGAAGAGATGCTACATTTTGAAGGCCCTGCCGTTGTTTATGAATCACAAGATGATTCGGTAGAAGGAATTTTAAATGGCGAAGTAAAAGCGGGTGATGTGGTTGTTATTCGCTACGAGGGGCCAAAAGGTGGTCCGGGCATGCAAGAAATGCTGTACCCAACAAGTTACTTAAAATCGGTTGGTTTAGGCGAAAAATGTGCGCTTATCACAGATGGACGTTTCTCAGGTGGTACGTCGGGCTTATCAATTGGTCATGTTTCGCCAGAAGCAGCAAGCGGCGGTGCAATAGCCTATGTTGAAAACGGCGATAAAATAATCATTGATATCGCGACCCGTGAAATCACTTTAGCGCTGTCTGATGAAGAGCTAGAAGCGCGTAAGCAAAAACAATTAGCGCGTGGTAAAGATGCATATAAACCATTAAATCGTGAACGCTATGTATCGCCTGCACTTAAAGCCTATGCGTTACTTGCAACCAGCGCAGATAAAGGAGCTGTGCGCGATTTAGCTAAACTTGAGGAGCTAAGTTAATTATGGTGTCCCAAGAGCTCGATTATTTTCGCGCTATCATCCAAGCGAACATGGAGCCGCTTGCAAAAGTCACTGAGGTCAGCGAAATGGCTGAACTCAGTGCGCGATTAGGCAATCATGTGTGGTTAAAGCGTGAAGACCAACAACCGGTTTATTCATTTAAGCTACGTGGTGCTTTTCATAAACTGGGCAAGCTGCCAAAAGGGTCTGATGTGATCACGGCTTCAGCTGGCAACCATGCACAAGGCGTAGCACTGAGTGCCTCTTTTTTAGGGCATAAAGCAACTATTGTGATGCCAGTTACAACACCCGAAATTAAAGTCAATGCAGTGCGTGCTTTAGGTGGTGAAGTGGTATTACACGGCCATCATTTTGATGCGGCAAAAGCCCATGCTTTAGAGCTCACAGAGCAGCGCAATGGGGTATTTGTGCCACCGTTTGATGATCCTGATGTGATTGTTGGCCAAGGTACGGTTGCCCGTGAATTAATGCAACAGCTTAATGATCTTGATGCAGTCTTTATTCCTGTGGGGGGCGGTGGCTTACTTGCAGGCATGGCGGTGTACATTAAATCTTTACGTCCCGATATCAAAGTTATTGGTGTTGAAGCCGACGAGAGTGCTTGTTTAAAAGCTGCGCTTGAGGCTGGCAAACCCGTTGAGCTTGACCGTGTTGGCAGCTTTGCGGATGGCGTAGCAGTAAAAATCATCGGTACAGAAACCTTTCGTTTAGCGCAAAAGTTTTGTGATGAAGTTGTCACTGTAACGGGCGATGAAATCTGCGCAGCAATGCAAGATATCTTTGTTTCAACCCGTGCTATAGCGGAGCCTTCAGGAGCACTATCAACTGCGGGTTTAAAGAAGTGGTGCCAACAAAATGGTGTGAAAGGCTTAAACGTAGCTGCGATTTTATCGGGTGCAAACTTAAACTTTGACCGTTTACGTTATGTTGCTGAGCGAACTGCGCTTGGTGAAAAGAACGAGGCACTTCTTGCCGTAACTATCAAAGAAGAAAAGGGCAGCTTCAAGCAGTTTTGCGCTTCTTTAGGCGGGCGTGCAATCACCGAATTTAACTATCGTTATGCAGGACCAGGCGAAGCACAAATTTTTGTTGGTATTGCTTTGAGGCAAGGCCAACAAGAGCTTGATGAGCTGAAAGGCGCACTGACTGAAAATGGTTATACGTTTTGCGATCTATCAGATAACGAGCTGGCTAAATTGCATATTCGTTATATGGTGGGTGGTAAAGCACCGGCTCAGTTGCATGAGCGTCTGTTACGTTTTGAGTTTCCTGAATACCCAGGTGCACTAGCGCGCTTCTTAGATACACTAGGTAGCAATTGGAGTATCACTTTATTCCACTATCGTAATCATGGTGGATCAATTGGTAATGTTCTGGCTGCCTTTGCTATTGAGCCGAGTGATTATGAGGTATTTAACGAGCACTTGAACCGGTTGGGTTATAACGTTCAAGATGAAACAAATAACCCATGCTTTACGCAATTTTTAACCACTCAAGGCCAAGAGTTAGCTGATGTAAAAGCGGCTAATCAATAAAACCGATTTAAGGCTCCTTTTGGAGCCTTGATTTTTTATTGGCTTTTCCTATAGTTAATGGATGGTTTTCAAGCAAGGATGATGCGTGCGTGGAACTCGCTATTACCTAGGGTTACTTTGTTTAATGTGCAGCTTGAGTGCATTGAGTAAGGATAAGGTTACCCTACAATTAAAATGGACTCATCAATTCCAATTTGCTGGCTATTATGTGGCATCACAGAAAGGCTTTTATAAAGAAGCAGGCCTTGATGTAACAATTTTACCCGCCGATCCAAACGACCCTGATACCTTCCCTAAAGTGTTAAGTGGCAAAGCTGACTTTGCAATTACTCACTCAGGCATATTGCAAAAGCGCCAACAAGGAGCGCCAGTTGTTGCCTTAGGAGCCATACTGCAGTTTTCACCTTATTGTTGGATGGTGAAAAATAACTCAGATATTTTTCAGCCTCGAGACTTTGTAGGCAAGAAGATCAGTAAAGTAAGCTCGTTGGAAAACGCCGAATTACTAGTCATGCTTCGTAAAGCTGGATTAGATTATCAACATTTAATAGAGGCAAGCGCCGAAGGAGGAATTGAGCAGTGGCTTAATGGTGAGCTTGATGCGGTGCAAGTGTATGTTACCAATGAACCTTATACAATGACGCTGCGTGGTGTAGGGCACCGATTAATCTGCCCACAAAAGTTTGGTCTAAATGTGTATAGCGATATTTTATATACTTCAGAGTCGATGCTCAAAGCTAATCCTGATGTTGTTAACCGCTTTTATCAAGCAAGTATTAAAGGCTGGCGCTATGCATTACACAACATGAATGAGACGATTGCATTGACCAAAAAGCACTATGCGGTTCATAAGAGTATTCAAGAACTTGCCCATGAAGCTGATGTGTTGGTCAATTATATTCAGCCACCAGGAATTAATATCGGCAATATGTCGATGGCTAAATGGCGATTGATTGCGGACTTATATGGACTCAGCCAAGATGAGTTTGATCAAACGTTTGCCGGTTTTATGCATCAACACCAGCAAGATGAGGGATTAGAATTATCTTGGATGCTGATTTTAGCAATTTTATTAAGCATTGCCTGCATTCCATTATATATCCACTTGAACAGAAGTAATCTGCGCTTGTAAAAACTGTTATACTGCATTTTATTTGTTGTCGTTTTGTAGTTATGACCCTTGCTCAGCATTTTGCTGCCTTAGATACTTTGCTTTTTTCAACCCGCCAGTACTGGCAATGTACCGCATTTGATTATGATGCAATCCCTTGGCCTGAACTTTCGTCTTTATTATGGGCGCTTGACGATCAACAAGTTAGTGAACTAGATAGTGACCAGAATGCGTTATATGCCTATTTTGCAAAGGCAATTAAGGGGCTCGATGAGCTTAAATCGTTATGCGAACTTCCCACAACCCAACAAACCCGAGATGAGTTTCCATTTTGGATCAGTAACGGCATTAAAGGACGTAAGTTCGAGCAACTACAGGACTTTGTTGCAGCGATTAGCCAGCAGAAGTCACAGTATCCAGTACTTGAATGGTGTGCTGGAAAAGGGCATTTAGGGCGCATGCTCGCTTTTAATGGAGCACCGAGTATTCATAGCATAGAACTACAAGCGCATTTGTGTGAACAAGGTCAACAAAGTGCTAATCAACAACAATTACCTATGCAGTTTTCGCAAGCTAATGTACTTACCGATGATGTTACTGAGTATTTTAAAGAGCAACAGCATGCCGTTGCGTTGCACGCCTGTGGTCGATTGCATCAAACATTTATGCAGCAAGCAAGTGATGCTAAAACTCAGCAAATAAGCTTTTCTCCATGTTGTTATCATTTATTCACGGATAACGATTATCAAGCAATGAGCGAGCCTGCAAAGCAAAGCCAGCTTGCGTTGACTCATCGCGATTTAAAATTGGCACTACAAGAAACCGTCACTGCTCCGAGTCGTGTTGATAAAGTACGAAAAACTGAAGTCGAATGGCGGCTTGGTTTTGATGCGTTGCGTAAATCAATCACGGCAGAGCAGCACTATGTTAGTGTCCCGTCGGTGAACAAAGCGATCTTTTCTGATTCTTTTAAATCATTTTGTTTATGGGCTGCTGAGAAAAAATCATTATCACTGCCAGAAGATATTGATTACCATGAATTTTTAGCAATAGGGAAACAACGAAAACGAGTAACTGAGCGTGTTGAACTCGTCCGACATGTGTTCAGAAGGGCAATTGAAGTTTGGCTCGTGCTCGATCGTGCTTTATATTTGCAACAACAAGGGTATCAAGTAACGGTTAGTACGTTTTGTGAAAAGCAGCTCACCCCAAGGAATATCTTGATCCAAGCTAATTATTAAAACATCGTAAAGAGGCGCAATGAGAAAGTTAAAAAATTTATTCGAAAATAATAGACGTTGGGCAGCGCGTACGAGTGAAAATGATCCTGAGTTTTTTAAAATTCTATCAATGCAGCAAAATCCAGAGTACTTGTGGATCGGTTGTTCAGATTCGCGTGTACCGGCTAATGAAATCGTTGACTTGTTACCGGGTGAATTATTTGTTCACCGTAATGTAGCAAATGTCGTTGTTCATACTGATCATAACTGTTTATCAGTAATGCAGTATGCTGTTGAAGTGCTTAAAGTAAAACACATCATGGTGGTCGGTCACTATGGTTGTGGTGGTGTGCAAGCGGTATTAAATGAAGCGAGCTTTGGTTTAATTGATAACTGGCTTCGTCATGTAGGTGATGTAAAAGAAAAACACATCGAACAACTTAACGCATTACCTGAAAAAGAGCGTTTAAATAGTCTGATAGAATTAAACGTTATTGAACAAGTACGTAACGTGTGCCGTACTAACATAGTGCAAGATGCGTGGGCGAAAGGCCAAGAGTTAACAATTCATGGTTGGGTTTATGGCTTAGCGAATGGTCACCTCAATGACTTAGAGTCGGTTGTGACGTGTGCTGAAGAAGCTAATGAGACCTATGGTATTGCGGTTAAGCGTGTATTTGAACGAGTGGCTGAAAAAAGCTAATACCGAATAAAGTAGAAAAAAGGAGAGCTAATTCGCTCTCCTTTTTTATTGTTCGTCTTGTTTGCTAGCAAGTTGCTGCTCAAGTAATGCAACTTTCTCTTCAAGCTCAGTGAGTTTTTCACGAGTACGAATAAGTACTTGGCTTTGAATATCAAACTCGTCACGGCTTACAAAGTCCATCTCAGCAAGTTTGTTTTGAATAGCTTGCTTAGTTTTGCCTTCGATTGTATCGGCAAGGTTTTTCACACCTTGCGGCATGTTATCAGTAATTTGCTTAGCGATTTCTTCAAGTTTTGCTGGGTTGATCATGTTCGTCCCTTGAGTCACGTAAAAAAACAATCTTACCTTATTGGCTAGGCGTAGTGTAGTGATTACGGTAAAATTGCCCGTCCTGTCTTTGGATAATTTCTTTAGGGGCTTATGAAACTCAACCCAAAACAAGATGAAGCGGTAAAGTATATTAGTGGGCCGTGTCTGGTATTAGCCGGTGCGGGCTCTGGTAAAACGCGTGTTATTACTAATAAAATCGCTTACTTGGTGCAAAAGTGTGAGTATCAAGCACGCAATATTGCTGCGGTAACCTTTACCAACAAAGCAGCAAAAGAGATGCGTGAGCGTGTCACGCAAACACTCGGCAAGCAAGAGTCGAAAGGCTTATGGGTTTCAACGTTTCATACCCTCGGTCTTGAGATCATCAAAAAAGAGCTAACCACTTTAGGCTTTAAGCCCGGATTTTCGTTGTTTGATGATCAAGATACCAATCAGCTATTAGCTGAGCTGACCGAAGAAGAGCTTAAAAAAGACAAAGACTTACTCAACCTGCTTAAGATGCAAATAGGCAGCTGGAAGAACGAATTAATTCTACCTGAGCGTGCTATTCGCGAAGCCAGAGAGCCGCAAAAAGCTTTATTTGCCCAGCTGTATGCGCGTTATCAAAATCAACTGCGGGCTTATAATGCGCTTGATTTTGATGATCTGATAATGATCCCCACTTTATTACTTAGCCAAAACGCCACTTCTCGTGAGCGTTGGCAACAGCGTTTTCGTTACTTGCTGGTGGATGAGTATCAAGATACTAATACCAGTCAGTATCAACTGGTTAAATTATTAGTGGGTGAGCGAGCTCGTTTTACCGTGGTAGGCGATGACGACCAATCAATTTACTCATGGCGCGGTGCCAGACCACAAAATCTTGTGTTATTGAGTAAAGACTTTCCGGGCTTACGTTTGATTAAGCTTGAACAAAACTACCGAAGTGCTGGGCGAATTCTTAAAGCGGCGAATATTTTGATTGCCAATAACCCTCATGAGTTTGATAAAAAGCTATTTAGTGAGCTTGGTTATGGTGAGCCTATCAAGGTCATTGGTTGTCGTGATGAAGAGCATGAATCAGAGCGAGTGGTGGCAGAGATCATTTCTCATAAATTTATGAAACGCACCAGCTATAAAGATTACGCAATTTTATACCGTGGTAACCACCAAGCGAGAGTGTTTGAAAAAGCACTCATGAGCAACCGCATTCCTTATAAGATCAGCGGTGGTATGTCGTTTTTCTCTCGCTCAGAAATTAAAGACATCATGGCTTACTTACGCCTATTGGTGAACCAAGATGACGACAACGCATTTTTACGAATCGTCAATACGCCACGCCGTGAGATTGGTACGGTCACTTTGGAAAAGCTAGGTACGCTTGCTAATGAAAAACATATCAGCTTATTTGCTGCCTGTTTTGAGCCTGAGCTTGCGCATCGACTAAAAGGCCGTGGTTTTAATGCTTTAGCTGGTTTTGCCCGTTGGGTGGTTGAGCTATCTGATAACGCTGTACGTGGTGACACCCTTGAAGCAGTTAAAGAATTAGTTAGGCAAATTAATTACGAAGCATATCTGTACGAGTCATCACCGAGTGCAAAAGCCGCTGAAATGCGCATGAAAAACGTCTCAGAGCTTTATCGTTGGATCACTGATATGCTAACAGGGGACGCAGACAATCCACCGCTGAACCTCGCTGAAGTGGTCAGTAAACTGACCTTACGTGACATGCTTGAACGTAACGAAGAAGAAGACGAATCCGATGCGGTACAATTACTAACGCTACATGCTTCAAAAGGTTTGGAGTACCCGTATGTGTTTATGGTTGGCATGGAAGAGGGGTTATTACCGCACCAAGTGAGCATTGATGAAGATAACGTCGAAGAAGAGCGTCGCCTTGCTTATGTAGGTATTACGCGTGCTCAGCAAGAGCTGGTAATGACCTATGCTAAGTTACGCCGTCAATTTGGTGAAACCTCAGAGACTGAGTTGAGCCGTTTTGTACAGGAATTACCGCAAGATGACCTAGCCTTTGAATCTAAAAAGCCACCGTCATCGCAAGCAGAGCGTATGGAAAAAGGACAGGCTCGTGTGGCTAATCTAAGAGCAATGCTTAAGAAGTAATCGACTTTGCGTTTGGCACGACTTGATCAAAGGGTGCCAGCGCACGTTGTTTTCCAATAAACAAAGATAAGCCATGCTTTTCTAGCAAGGTGCGGTAATTGAAAATAGACGGCCCTTTAGCGATTACTTGGATATTTTGCAGTTTAGTAATCGCCAGCACACCTTGCAGTTGTAAATGATAATTTTCTTGCTGTAGTACTCGTTTGCTGAAGGTTGAGCTTAACAGTAAGTAATCGAACTCGAACTCAGTAAGCAGGTTTAGTTCACAGCGATCTTTAGCAAATTCGTTCAAGCCGATAGATACTCCCAAAGAAATAAGCTCTTTTAAGTTCTCTATTTGCACTGCTGATGCATAACGGATCTCTTGCTCATTAAATAGCAAACAGATTTTGCTCGCATGATTTACTTGTAATAGCTTAGTCAATACTTTGAAATTAATGCGTTCAAGTACTAAGCCTGAGCATGGGAATAATACTTTTTTAAGATTATTCGTATTGATTAACGTAAAAGCTTGTTCAATGAGCTTTAGCTCAACTTCAAAGTGCTGCACGCGATCAGTCGCAAACTTCTTCAAAACTTCAAAGCTAGTACTGCCAAGTACAGGGTGTTCACCAAATGCTTCGAGTAAAGACTCTGGGTGAGGTTGCTCATCAAGGGTAATGATTTCTGCACTTCTAAAGTGCATTGGCAAATCATCCAAGTGATGCATTGATTCTGATTCGTGATGAGTTAGCGACGTATTAAGCAATGGATGAAAAGATTCAAATCGATTACGACCTGCATTTTTAGCGTAATACATAGCAGCATCAGCATCGCGAATAATTTCATCAGTGTGCTTATAACTCGGTTGAGAGTAAGTAATACCAATACTCGCACCGCTTTGAATACATTGACCTTTTAAACAAAACGGCTTTTTCATTATCTCAATAATTCGCTTAGCAACATCTTGTGCTTGCTGCTGCTCTGTTAGATGAGTCAACAACACAACAAATTCATCGCCGCCTAAGCGCGCTAATAAATCATGCTCACGAATACAGTGCGAAAAGGATTCTGCAACACTAATTAAAAACTGATCTCCGGCTTGGTGACCAAGCTGATCATTAATGTCTTTAAATTTATCTAAATCGATAAATAACACTGCAAATTGTTGTTCTGGATAGCGCTGGTAGTGCTGAAGTGTTTTCTCAAGCTGAGTTAAGAATAAACTGCGATTAGGTAAACTAGTGAGAGAATCATGATGGGCATCATGATAAAGCTGTTGCTCTATTTTTTTACGTTCTTCCATCTGCATTTGCAAGTGCATATTAGCTTGGCGTAATTCTTTGGTTTTTTCGGCCACTCTATGTTCAAGCTTTTGATGGCTTTGTTTAAGCGCTTGATTGGCTAAATGTGCTTGGATAACGTTGGCAATTTGATGTGAAACAAAGGTAATGAGCTCACAGTCATCTTGGCTAAATTCATGTTTGTTATTATATGCTTGGCAGACTATTAAACCGATAACACCTTGCGATGTTTTAAGAGGGGCACCTAACCAGCTCGTGGCTGTTTGTTCTCGGGGAACATTAACAGGCTTCTCAACTATGCCAAGTTTAACCAGTTCTTGTTCTCTTTTACTATCAATAAGCTGACATTTTTCGGTACTTAGCACTAATTCACTGTACCCTTTAGCAAACGGACGCGGCTTAGCATTGTTATTATATTCATCAACACAATACGGAAAGCTTAACCAGTTTGTGTTTTCATCATACAGTGCAATATATAAATTATCTGCGTATGTAATTGTTTTAATTATTTCATGCACATGTAGATAAACATCCTCTAAGTTTTCACTGAGCGTAGCTAGCTCTGAGATTTTAAACAGGATCTGTTGTCGCTCGAGGGCATTTTTCCGATGTTGAATTTCTTCGTTGAGGGCTTGGTTACTTTGCGTTAGTGCACGAGTACGAATTTTTACTTCTGATTCTAGTAATTCACGTTTTTTGACCCGCTCAATCGCTGTTGCTAAGTACATCGACATCGCTTCGAGTAGTTCAATTTGCTGCTCGGTATAGCCATTTTGTTCATCGTAACTTTGTGCAACCATTACACCAATGATTGTTTTATCTCGGTATACAGGTACCCCCACCCAATGCTCCGCCGGGGTACCAAATACTTTAAACAGACCTTGCTGCTCTGCTAGCTCTGTTTGTTGTTTAGTAAAGTAACTGGTTTCTCCGTGTTTAAACACATACCCCGTTAATCCTTCCTTAAAGTACTGCTCATATTTTAAAGGCACCGATAAGCCATCTTTTTCATCGGCAAAATAAGACAGTTCGAGGTTATCGTATACAGGATTGTGTAAAACGACGAAAAAATTCTTACTAGGAATAAAATCTTGTAAAATTTCGTGAATAGCTGGATAGAGTAGGGTTAATTCGGCAACAGTGCTGGCCTGCTCTGATAATTGTAAGAGAGCATTTTGCAGGTGATGTGATTGCTTATACTGTTGTAAAAGCGATTTTAAACGAGCATTTTTACGGGCTAGTTTATCAATGTGTGTTGCTGAATCTTCCAATGATTTAGAACCAGATCTTATTATTGTTTAAATATCGTCCTATATAGTTCCACTTTTTTATTAGATCGTCAAGTAACAGTTGTTAACAAAATACTAATTAATTGTGGGGCTAATTCTGCGACAGAGCTAGCCTGGCGAGCAAAAATGGGCACAAAAAAAGGGCTTAAAAAATTTAAGCCCTTAGTATTAGTTTCTGAATTGTTACTTGCTAGTCATAAAGTCGATAGCAGCACTGATTTCTTCATCAGAACAATCCATACATGTACCTTTTGGTGGCATCGCATTGAAGCCATTGATAGCATGATCTAATAGTGTATCTTTACCTTTAGCAATACGAGGAGCCCAATCATCAGCTGATTTAGGAGCACCTAATGCACCAGTACCATGGCATGCAAAACATGCTGCTTGATAAACTTGTTCACCAGAACGAGGGCCAGTAGGCTCAGCAGCGGCCGCAGCTTTATCACCTTCTAGATATACAGAACCAATTGGCGCTAGACGCTTTTTAATAGCATCTTCAGTCAAAGAGTTGTCATACGCTTGTGCATATGCCGTTGTTGCTAGCAGTAATAATGCAGCTGATAGTTTTTTCATTTTGCCTTGCTCACTTCGATTTGAACGTGATCAATCACGATATCTGACGGAAATTAGAACGATTATAACGCTAAGCCACAATTTATAAAATGATCTAAAAGGCTTTTTCTTGATAAAAAACGTCATTTTTTTGCGTTAGCGCAAGAAAAGCCAGCATTAGATGCTGGCCTTAACATAAATAATTAAACGAGTTCTAAGACCTTATTTACTAATTTTTCGATACCTGCATCTGCATCTAAAATGCTTTGCGCCAGCATATATGCAGGAGTCGTGACCACTTTGTGTTGCTCATCAACAACGATATCATTAACTGCACAGCTTTGGTGTGAACCACCAAGTTGTTCAATGGCCGCTGCTGTATCTTCATCATTACCAATGGTTGTTTTGACTCCTTTACCATAGATCATTGGTAACATTGCCGGTGCAATACACATATATCCAGCTGCTTTGTTTGCATCAACAAAGGCCTTTGCTGTTGTAAGTACATCATTTTGCACTTGGGCATCAGCACCTTTCACTGCAAAGTCAGATAAATTTTTCGCGGCACCAAAACCACCTGGTACGATTAAGGCATCAAACTCATTCACATTAAGCTCGGTTAATGCTTTTATTTCACCACGTGCGATACGTGCCGCTTCTACTAATACATTACGGTTTGGAGTCATTTCTTCGCCCGTTAGATGATTAATAGTGTGCATTTGCTCAATATCAGGAGCGAAACATTGATAGCTTGCACCTGCTTTAGCAATGTGTAGTAAAGTTAGGACGGCTTCGTTGATTTCTGCACCATCATAAACACCGCAACCCGCTAAAATTACAGCAACTTTTTTCATTTTTTGTCTCTCCTTAATGTGACTAACGCTAGTGTAACAATTATGCGAGTCAGGCGACAAAATAAAAAATTTTTGATGCTCAGTTACTCGCAAAGCATGATGAATGGCTGTTTATGCCATTTCATAAACAGCTAACGAAAAAAAAAGTATAAAGGATCGCTATGATCTTTGATCCATTATGCTAGAATACTCCTCCGGTTATGAAAAGGGATGTTAATTCGGTATCGAATAAGCACAAGGTAAATCGCTGCTAAAACCGTTTTCCACATCGGATAAAAATAATAAAAAAAGAACCACGCATTATCTTTTTTAAATAAAAACATAGTCTTAATAAAATTTTCCTAAGTGTTTTTACATTTTGGGAGGATTAACTGTGTCCGTTATCTACATAGTTATCCACAGGTTGCTATTGAGTTAAACGCTTGTTGGTTAATAATTCACAGTCGTTTTCTTCATAGCCTTATGGCATGCTTACAAACAATTTAATGTTATTCAATTAGGATCCAATTTCACCATGGCTCAGATCCCTGAAAATCCACTAATTCTTGTTGATGGTTCTTCTTATTTATTCCGTGCATATCATTCGCCACCGCACCTTACTAATTCTAAAGGTGAAGCGACAGGTGCTATATACGGTGTTGTAAATATGCTGAAGAGTTTGATCAAACAATATGATCCATCACATATGGTTGTAGTGTTTGATGCGAAGGGAAAAACCTTTAGAAATGATATGTACAGCGAATACAAAGCTAATCGTCCACCTATGCCGGATGACTTACGCACACAAATTGCGCCCTTACATAACATTATTAAAGCAATGGGTTTTCCGCTTATCAGTATTGAAGGTGTTGAAGCCGATGATGTGATTGGTACTTTTGCACGTATTGCCTCTGAGCAACAGCGCCATGTGCTGATCTCTACCGGCGATAAAGATATGGCGCAGCTAGTAAATGAACATGTAACGCTTATCAACACAATGACCGATAGCATCTCAGATCCAGAAACAGTCGTTGAGAAGTTTGGTGTTGGACCTGAGCTGATCATTGATTACCTTGCCTTAATGGGTGACAAAGTCGATAACATTCCGGGTGTTGATGGCTGTGGTCCAAAAACGGCGGTGAAATGGTTACAAAAATACGGATCATTACAAGGTGTTATTGATCACGCTAGTGAGATCAAAGGCAAGATTGGTGAAAAGCTTGCTGCAGCACTTGATCATTTGCCACTTAGCTATGAGCTGGCAACCATAAAATGTGATGTTGAAGTTGAAACGGACCTTGAAAGTTTCAAACTACAAGAGCCAAACCGTGATGAACTGATTGCACTTTATGGTGAATGTGAGTTCCGCCGTTGGTTAGCTGAGCTACTTGATAACCCTAAAGATGCTGACACTCATTTAGATGTACCAACAGAAGCCAACGAACTACCTAAAGTGGCTGATGCGCACTACGAAACAATCTTAACTGAAGAGCAGCTTGATACCTTAGTTGCGCAGTTAAATGACGCCGAGCTTTTTGCCTTTGATACTGAAACAACCAGCCTTGATTACATGCAGGCCCAATTGGTTGGTATGAGCTTTGCGGTTAAAGCCGGTGAAGCGGCTTACCTTCCGGTTGCTCACGATTACCCAGATGCGCCAGAGCAATTAAGCTTAGACACAGTTATGGCAAAAATTGGCCCAATCTTAGCTGACGAAAACAAGGCAAAAGTAGGCCAGAATCTAAAATACGATAAAAGTGTATTAGCGAATGCAGGCTTTGAATTAAAGGGTATTAAGTACGACACTATGTTGGAGTCGTATGTATTTAATAGTGTAGGCAGCCGTCATGATATGGATTCGCTGGCACTTAAATACCTAGGCCACAAAAATATCAGCTTCGAAGATATTGCTGGTAAAGGTAAAAAGCAGCTGACATTTAATCAAATTGAGCTCGAAAAAGCCGCACCATACGCTGCTGAAGATGCAGATATAACGCTTCGTCTTCATCAAGTGTTATGGCCAAAAATCGATGCTGATAGCCAATTAAAATCGGTATTCGAAGACATTGAATTACCTCTTGTGTCGGTGCTTTCTGATATTGAACGTACCGGTGTTGCAATTGATAGCAACATGCTGGCAGCTCACAGCCAGCGTTTAGGCGAACGTTTATTAGAGCTTGAGCAAGAAGCCTATGATATGGCTGGTGAAAAGTTTAACTTAGGTTCACCTAAGCAGCTGCAAGCAATCTTGTTTGAAAAGCTAGAGCTTCCGGTTATCAAGAAAACACCAAAAGGTGCACCGTCGACGGCAGAAGAAGTATTGCAAGAACTTGCTCATGATTACCCGCTACCTAAGGTAATTATTGAACACCGTGGTTTATCGAAACTGAAATCAACGTATACAGATAAACTACCGTTAATGGTGAATGAGCGCACTAAGCGTGTGCATACTTCTTACCATCAAGCGGTAACAGCAACGGGGCGTTTAAGTTCAACGGATCCAAACTTACAGAATATTCCAATTCGTTCGGAAGAGGGTCGTCGTATTCGTGAAGCCTTTATTGCTGCACCTGGCCATAAAATTGTCGCTGCCGATTACAGCCAAATTGAATTGCGTATCATGGCGCACTTATCACAAGATAAAGGCCTACTTACCGCGTTTGCTAATGGCTTAGATGTTCATAGCGCCACCGCAGCAGAAGTATTCGGCGTTAGCCTTGAAGAGGTTACCAGCGATATGCGCCGTAAAGCCAAAGCGGTTAACTTTGGTTTAATTTATGGCATGTCAGCGTTTGGTTTATCGCGTCAGTTAGATGTACCACGTCATGAAGCACAGCATTATATTGATAAATATTTCGAGCGTTTCCCGGGCGTACTTGAGTACATGGAAACTACCCGTGAAAAAGCGGCTGATAAAGGTTATGTAGAGACTATTTTTGGTCGTCGCTTACATTTACCAGAAATCAACGCCCGTAACGGTGCTCGTCGCAAAGCCGCTGAGCGTGCAGCTATCAATGCGCCAATGCAAGGTACTGCTGCTGATATCATCAAAAAAGCGATGCTTAAAGTTCATCAGTGGGTAAACGCACAAGCTGAAGGGTCAGTGAAGCTTCTAATGCAAGTGCACGATGAATTAGTGTTCGAAATTAAAGAAGAGTGTGTTGACGACTACAAAGCTGAAATCTGTAAGCTAATGTCAGAAGCTGCCACTCTTGATGTGCCACTGATTGTTGAAGCCGACAGCGGTGACAACTGGCAACAAGCACACTAATAGTCGCAATAAATGAGAGCTGTCAGCTATCAGCCGTCAGCTTTCAGACTGAAAGTTAGCGAGTTTCTAGGGGAAAGTTAGAGCTGTCAGCTATCAGCCGTCAGCTTTCAGACTAAAAGTTAGCGATTTGCTTGACCGTTATACCGTATTTATCTCGAATCTAGCTTCCAATTTAAGGGTCGCGGCATAAAGGCGCTGCTACAGGTAGGCGTGAAACTTGTTTCGCGCGTCTGACCGCTGAAGGCTGAAAGCTGATCGCTTCTGTATATAGAACATCACTTCTAGCGACCCGACTTAACCAAAAATAAATCATTACTCGTTAACTATAACCCCAACTCTTGTAACCTTTTTACATGTTGACGATAAAGCTCAACAGGGTCGACTTCGCGTAAATGATGCAAACCTATAAATTGATTGATTTCGTCTAAATGATTCATTTTATAATCATCTTTAATGACATGACCTAAGTGACTACTACAGCGTGAAATCAGGCCATCATCTTGACCTACGATCAATATTGATCCAAGCAGCATAGATAAGTCGGTTGGATCAAGAATATTGGTAAGCGCTGCTGTGCCACTCCACGAAAAATAATACACCCCATTACTGGCAAGCATTTGTCCTTGCTCGCATGCCGTTGGCGGTAAACCTTCTGGGTACTTTTGATTGAATACAGAGGCTCCTTGGCTGGTTAAGCTATATAATGCTGCTAACGGATCTTGCGGTAAATCACTGTGACCTGATAGTAACGAAATCATGCTGCCTAGTGCTGCAAATACTAGCTTAAACGAATGTTCAGATGGTGAGTTTGGTTTTATTTCTTCGCGAATAAGATCAGCAAGTGTACTGCCATAGTTTGCACCCCCGATACTGGTCACAGAGGCAACTAAGTTAGGCGAGATCGAAGCGACATAGCGAACCGTTTGCGCTCCTTGACTATGACCAATTAAGTTAACCTTTTCTGCGCCCGTGAGTGCCAAAATATGATTAACCTGAGCCAGTAATTGTTGACCACGAAACTCTGAACTGTGAACAGCTGACACAGCAGCAACAAAAACCTGGTGGCCATCAAGCGATAAAGTGCTAGGGATATTATGAAAATAGTCAACGCCTAATAGGCTATCAAAACCTAACAGCCCATGTACCAAAACAATCGGGTATTGAGTGCTATTATTTTTCGCGTGACAGGGCAAGCTCAGCGAAATGAGTAAGATGGTAGCTAGTGCTAGGAGGCATTTTTTCATTCCTTTTTACTCTTGTGCTAAGTTTTTGCCATCAACATGTATTAATAATGCTGCTATTTTCTCTGATTAATTTAACGATACCTTAAATAACCACTTGATGTAATGTTAATTATAGGTAAACAAGAAAAGATAGTTTTAGAGTTTCGTTATATGTTTATCAAATCGAGCGTTTTCTTTGCGGATGCAATTTCTTTTTAACGCGGACTTTGTTAAAGTCCGCGCCGTCCTCATCCTGTAGGACATCCTGTTGATGATGCATCTGAAAAGATGCAACGTATTGATAGCTTCTCCCCAGTTTGCTATACCGGCTCGCTTGTTATTGAGCGAGCCGTTTTTTCTCTTCTTATCATACAATTCATTGCACAAATTAACGCAGGTGATACCATCTAATAGATTGTTATTATCTTCGAAGGAATGCGTTATGTTTAAATCTGTGGCCTTTGCCGCCTTATCATTATCAAGTTTATTAGTTGCTCCTTTTGCTAGTGCAAACTGGCAGGTTAACAATGAGCAAAGCAAGGTTAGCTTTGTATCTATCAAAAAGAATTCAATTGCTGAAGCGCATCATTTCAAAAAAGTATCAGGTACGTTGAATGAGCAAGGTCAATTCAAGTTAATGATCGATCTTAGCTCTGTTGAAACGCTAATTCCTATCCGTAATGAGCGCATGACTAAATTGTTGTTCGAAACAGCTGAGTTTCCTCATGCAGTTTTAACTGCTGATTTAAGTAAATCATTATTAGCACTGAAGCCAGGACAACATGTATTAACTGGTTTGAAAGCCGAGCTTGACTTCCATGGCAATAAAAAAGAGTTAACGATTGATGTACTGGCAAATATGTCACCCAATGGTGATGTGACAGTTTCTTCGTTCTCACCAGTGATTATTAATGCAGATGATTTCAAAGTAACAGAAGGCATTGCACAGCTACAAAAGCTTGCTGGTTTACCATCTATTGCAACAGCTGTTCCTGTAACTTTTTCTTTGACGCTCGATAAAGATAAGTAATGCAGTCGCTTGCCGAGCTAGAAGCTGCACTTGCAGAGCCTGATAAACCTTTTGATCAATGGCAACCAGACAATTGTGGTCAGTTGCCTATTGAGATCAATGGTCAAGGAGTGTGGTTTTATGCTGGCAGCGAAATTCAACGGGAGGCAATGGTCAAACTATTTGCCTCCGTACTTTGTAAAGAAGCCAATACTTACTATTTAAAAACGCCAGTAGAGAAAATGGCGATTACAGTCATTGATGTGCCATTTGTTATTGTTGATTGGTATTTTGAAGAGACCGAGCAAGGACAGGCTTTATGCTGTGTTGATAATCTACAACGCACTTGGTTAGTGACATCATCGCAACCACTACAATTACGCAAATTTGAAAATCTGCAGGTACCTTATTTACAGTTAGCACATGGGTTAGCGGCAAGAGTATCGAGAAATGTTTATTATCAATGGGCTGAAATAGCCTGCTCAGACGAGCAGGGCTACTTTATAGAGTCATTAGGTAAGCGTTATTACTTGGCCTAAGCTTCTGGTTCTTCTTCAGATTCAGGAGTTTGAACTTCAATTGGCCCTAAGAACCATTCATCTAGCTTTTTAGCAACTTCTGGTAAGCCTGTTCCTTTTAATGATGAAAATGCATGAACAGTAATATCACCTTCCAAGCTACTTAGCTCACGGCGAACTTGTAAAACTTGTGCTTTACGTGCGCCCTGTTTTAATTTGTCGGCTTTAGTTAAAAGTGCAAGTACTGGGATCTCACTGCCAACGGCCCAGTCAATTAAGTCACGATCAAGATCTTTTAGTGGATGACGAATATCCATTAAAATAACAATCCCTTTTAAACTTTGGCGCTTTTGTAAGTACTCACCTAACGATTTTTGCCATTTCTTCTTCATTTCGATTGGCACTTTCGCAAAGCCATAACCAGGTAAGTCGATAAGGCGTTTATCAGCATCAAGCTCAAAAGTATTGATCAACTGAGTACGACCCGGCGTTTTAGAGGTACGTGCTAACTTTTGATCAGTTAGCGTATTAAGGGCACTTGATTTACCCGCATTAGAGCGACCAGCAAACGCGACTTCAATCCCCGTATCAGCAGGCAAGCGTGAGATGTCAGGTGCGCTAGTAACAAAGGACGCAGTATTGTATTTGATACGAGATTTGAGCACAGGCTCTCCTAATCTTTTATAAATAATGTTGAACAGTGACTAAAATTCACTTAAGACGCGTATTTTATACTATTAAAGCAGCATTCAAAAGCGTATTTAAGCGTGCTAAATTTAGTTACATAGTGGGAAAATTTCTAGATAGAAACTTAATCTAAGTCAAATCCCTATAAATTATGAGCTTAAAGTGGGCAGAAAACGTGCCAGAGAATTTATTATCGTGTAGAATATAGAAATCACAACATCCATATTGTAGATGATACAGGGTCGGAAACAGAGAATTCACCATGAAAAAAATAGCACTATCTTTAACTATATTGCTTGGAACGTTGTCAGCAAGCAACGCAACAGCATTTGATGGCGATGTAAACGCAGGTAAAGAGAAATCGGCAACGTGTGCGGCCTGTCACGGCCCAGACGGTAATGCACCGGTTAATATCTACCCTAAAATTGCAGGCCAACACGCAGATTATATCTATAAACAATTACAAGAGTTTAAATTAGGTATGACGTCTGGCGGCAAAGAAGGCCGTATGGATCCAGTAATGAGTGGTATGGCTATGCCGCTTAGCGATCAAGACATGAAAGACCTAGCAGCTTACTTCTCTTCTTTAAATATGTCTGAAGGTTCAACACCTAAAGATGTAGTAGAAGTGGGTCAGCAGCTTTATAAAGCCGGTGATGCAGAGCGTGGTATTCCAGCATGTGCTGCGTGTCACGGTCCTCGTGGTAACGGTACATCACTTGCTAAATTCCCAAAAATTTCGTTCCAACACCCAGAATACATCAAGTCTCAACTTGAAAAATTCCGTGATGGTACACGCAATAATGACCTAAACGGCATGATGCAAGACATCGCTAAAAAATTAACAGACAAAGACATCGAAGTTCTTTCAAAATACTTAGGTGGCTTACACTAAAGTCTGATTGCCGAATGTAAATATTGGCATTAAAGTGTACAAATTGTAAAAAAAGCAGCGCAAGCTGCTTTTTTTCATATTTATCTCATCGAAATTTCTTACTTCCTTGTGAGACATTGCCCACACTTCAATGTGAGCTAAATCTTATTTTTATTTTTTTTTATAATATAACGAATTGTTTTAAAAGGTAATTGTCGTTTTTTAATCTTTTGACTGTAAGAAAAGTTATATAAATTAGTTGTAACAAAATTATTAATGAGTAAATTAACCACTGTCGCTGAGACAATAAAAACAACAAGGACAAAGCAATAAGGAAAGTGATTGCGGCAAATCTTTAGGGGGTTACATCGTTTGATGTACTAAAGGAAATAACAAAAAAGTGTCAGGATTGACCGAGAATAATAAAAGCTCACGGAAGTTTAATAATAAAAACAAAATGGAATGCTACACGGAAGGTTTAAAAATAACAAAATGGATAAAAAATAATAATAAAAATAATAAAGACTAAAAGTCGAAGGGAGAAGTGTCCAAATTATTGGCGCTCAGATTAGTAGGCGGTAGAGATGTTTTCTCTACCGCCTTTTTATTTGTCCTGTTACAATAGCCACCGTTTGTACTAATACCAATCGACTTAAATATTTAGCTGCTAAATAACTTAACACGATTGATATGAGAGTATGAAAAGTGCGCAGTTCGTCATGTTGACAAACCACATCCGCACACCGAATTCTTCTGGTTATGCCAGCATTACAATGCCGCTAAAGGTGTTGTGCACAACCTCTTAAGTGAGACGATCAAGATATGAGTAGAAAGAAAAAGTCGCGTAAAATTCCATCAAATGGCCCGGTACGTCTGAGTAAAGAAAAACTTAGAGAGATGCGAGCGTTGAAGGAGCAGCGAGTTAAAAAGACCAAAGGTGCTAAACCAGGTTCTCGAAACGCCCCTGACGTGCAAAAGGGAGAGAACACAAAGGCTAATAACCAACCGAAAGATAAACGTGTTGGTAGCAAAAAGCCAGTTTCATTAGTTGCGCCTAAAGCTGAACCAAAAGTTGAAATGAAACGTAACTTAAAACCAATGGTTGAGCTTAAGAAAGTTAATGAGCCAGAGCTAACACCAGAGCAAGAGCTAGAAGCATTAGAAAATGATGAGCGCTTATTAAAGCTTGTTGAGCGTCACGAACGTGGTGAGCTGTTAACAGGTAAAGATGCTAAGTACTTCAATAGTCGTATCGCACGTCACCAAGAGTTATGTGAACTGCTAGGTATTGAAGACGAAGACGAGTACGAAGATGACTTTGAAGATGATTCATACGATGAAGGTGAATCTGACTTCGATAAGTACTTATCTGATGACCTAGCAAACGAATGGTTAGATGACGAAGATGAGGATGAACGATGAGCATACCCTTGATTATTGCCATAGTTATTGGTGCGGCAATTATCGCAGGACTTGCGTTTTATGCAGGACAACTTCTGTATAAACTAAAAGAGCAAAATAAGCTTATCGCTAAGAAAAAAGCTGAGTATGCGCTAAAGCTTGCTGACTCAAAAGCAAAGCGTAATGCAAAGTTAGCCGACAGCATTCATTTAATTGCCCGTGCGATGAATGAAGAGCAATGTGAGTTCTCAGAAGGCTGTCTACGCATTTGGGTGCTGATCTCTCAATACAGCTTTGCAGAAGAGTTTGAGTTAAGTGAGCGCTACCCAGGCATATTCAAAATGTACGAAGTTGTAAAAGACATGCCAACGCACGATGCCCGTAAAAAGTACTCTAAAAAAGAGATCTTTAAAATGGACACCACTCGTTGGCGTGCTGAAGAGCAGCATAGCGATGAGATTAAAGCCGATTGCGCACGTATCATTGAAGAGTTTAAAGCAGCTCCAGGCAGCGAAAACGTAGTATTTAATTAAGCCGACGTATCGTTGAATTAAGCTAATTAAACAGCAGAGCCTAGGCTCTGCTTTTTGTTGTTAAATTACTCGTGAGAAACGAGTTTGCTTTATTTGTTGTTGTAGGTGCGCATCAAAGCACATACAAATAATACGAATAAATAAATTACCGCGGGCTGTTACTGTGATCTTATTTTGGCTAACAGACACCAAGCCATCAGCTAGTAATGGGTCCAGTGCTTGCAATGCCTCACAGAAATAGCTGGCAAAGTTGATATTAAACTGTTTTTCGATTGAGGGAATATCCAGCTCAAACTGGCAGATCAATTGTTTGATCACTGCTGCACGTAAAGTATCGTCATCAGTGAGAGCGACACCTTTACATACTGCATTGCCAAAGCCTTCTTGCACGGCTTTGTAATAGTGCTTTAACTCTTTTTCGTTTTGTAAAATGGCATTGCCTATTTGCGAAATAGATGACACACCCAAACCTAATAAGTCACATTGGCCATGCGTTGTGTAACCTTGGAAATTACGGTGTAATTGACCTGCGTTTTGGGCAATCGCTAGTTCATTATCCTTACGAGCAAAGTGATCCATACCGATAAACTGATAGCCCGCCGCTAACATTTGCTCAAGTGTATTTTTGAACATAGTAAGTTTATCGCCAGCAGAAGGTAAGTCAGCGTCTTTAATTTTACGTTGCGCTGCAAATCTATCTGGTAAATGAGCGTAATTAAACACAGACACTCGGTCAGGATTTAGCTCAATCAGCTGTGCAATCGTCTCTTTAAAGCTTTCAGGTGTCTGTAATGGCAAACCGTAAATCATATCAGCATTAATTGATTTAAAGCCAAGCTCACGAGCCTCGCTAATTAAACCTTTTACTGACTGCACGCTTTGCGGACGATTAACCGCCAGCTGTACAGCATCATTAAAATCTTGAATACCAAACGAGACACGATTGAAGCCAAGCTTACGTAGATGTACTAACATGCCATCAGCTAAAGAGCGAGGGTCAATCTCAATTCCGCGCTCGGCATCATCAGCAAAATTAAAATGCTGCTCAACTAACGTCATTAAGCGGCTCATTTGCTCTGCAGATAAAAACGTTGGCGTACCACCCCCTAAATGCAGTTGCTCAACGTTATAATCAGCAAAAAGCGTTGCCTGCTCAGCAATCTCAAGCGCTAAATTATCGAGGTATAAATCGGCTTTAGACTGATGACGAGTGATCACCTTATTACAACCACAGTAATAACAAAGCTGACTGCAAAAAGGGATATGGATATACAACGATAAAGAACGGCTTTTCGATGCCGCAATCGCGTTAATCATATCTTGTTGGTTATAACCATCAGCTAGAGACAACGCAGTGGGGTAAGATGTATATCTTGGCCCTGAAATATTGTATTTATTGATCAAAGATTGATCCCAGCTTGGTAAATTTATCACAGTCAGCACTCCGCAATTGATTGAGCGGTTATTTTAACGAGTTTAGTGATTTAGCTATTTGATCTAGAACAATGTCGGAGGCTAGAAATCAATCGACATGCTTTAAGGTCGTTGAAAAAACAAAGAGTTTACTATTTGAGCAAATAGTTTAAGGATTTTTAAAATAAAGAGTTTTGCTAGTGACAAGGTTACAAAAACTTTTTATACTGCAACCCGCTTTAGTGAGTTAATCCTCCTAAACGCATCTCACAATTAGCAAAAGCTAATACAATGGCCCCTTAGCTCAGTTGGTTAGAGCACACGACTCATAATCGTTAGGTCCCCAGTTCAAGTCTGGGAGGGGCCACCATTTTCTTACTGTAAAAATCCAAAAATCAAAAGCTTATATCTATTTTTAGCAATTGTGTTCCACTTTTGTTCCACCTCTTTTTTATCCTTAAAATTCAACGAAATAAAAAATATTTTTATTTTTTTTAAAATATTTTGTCAGGTTTTTAGAGTTTGTCTCGTCTATAGCTGCAAATGACACGAAGTTGTTCTATTTGGTGGTAGCGATAGGCAGTGTCTTGTGTATCTATTTTTACGAAAAGGACAAACTCATGACGATTACAACCTCAACTATGAATACGCTAAAACTTGATTCAATGAGCGCACCATTTAGTGATGCTGCTCTTTGGTTAAAAGAAGGGTGGCGGCTATTTAAAAAAGCACCCTTTAAACTTTTTTTACTTATGACGCTGTTCGCTATTGTACCTGGTGTGGTGCAACTATTGCCTGCACCTACTGGTTTAACCGTATCAAAATGGTTAGCGCCTATGCTTATGGCAACGGTATGGCCTTTGTTGTTTAACCTGAATAATAACCAGAGATTTTCATTTAGGTACAATGCAACATGGGCGAAGTGGGGCAGGGTTGCGATTTGGTCTGTTGTGGGTATTTTACTGGCGCTGGTGCAATTTGCTGTTGGCAGTGCTTTGATCGGTAGTGAGCAGTTATCGGTATTATTGTCTGGTCAATTTGTTGATGTTGAGCGCTGGCGCGTAGGGGTTATGTTTGTATCAATTGTCCCTATAAATATGCTGCTTATGTTTGTGGTGCCCCTGTTACTTTTAAATAATGCTTCGCTTATTTCAGCTGTAAAAGAAAGTATTACAACCGCATTAACGGTGATTAAACCATTAAGCATGCTTTGTTTGATTAATATGCTTGTTACCTTTGTTGCCCCTTATAGTCTTTTACCTATGCTATTGGTGGGGCCTGTATTAGCATGTACCTTCTTTTGTGCCTATAATCGCTTGTTCAAATAATAATAAAAACATGGAAGTACAGTGAAAGCTGACGTTCAAATAAACTCGTTGCTGAATGAATACGCGCCGTTGTTGGCGCGTGTTGCTGCAACCTACGAGATAAACCAAGCGCTGCAAGATGAGCTCATTCAAGAGATGTCGCTGGCTGTTTGGCGCGCTTTTGAAAGTAGCGGCTCATCTCCCGATATTGCCTTTCGAGGTGATGCCAGCATGAAAACCTATATTGCCCGAATAGCTCACAATAAAGCGGTTGATCATGTGATTAAAGAGCAAAACCGTAAAGAGATGGCAAGCTCTGAAAGTATTAATTACACCCACGCCTTAAGTGCACATAAATCACCAGACGACAGTTTAGATTTAATGGCCGCCCTTCGTAAATTAGCACTGAAATACCGGCAGGTGCTTGCTTTGCAGCTTGAAGGGTTTAATCAAAATGAGATAGCTCAAACGCTGGGATTGTCTGAAGATGCAGTTGCTAAACGTGTAAGTAGAGCAAGACAGCAACTTGCGAGCCTAATGGAGTAATAAAGTGGATAAATTCGAAGCAGATGATCAATTAGCCAAGTGGCAGCAGGCATTCGTGCAGGCAACCCCGAAAGTGGATAGCGCGGCGTTAATTGCACAAACGCAAAAGTCGCGAACTAAGTTAAAGTTAAAAGGGTTAATCGACTCACTTTTAGGTATTGTGGTAACCGTATTTTGTATTTACGCCATGTTGTTTGAGGCAAAAAATACCTATGAAACCATTATGTTTGCGCTATTAGTACCTATTCCTTTAGGTTTTGGGATTTGGTCATACCATTTAAGACGAAAGCTTTGGCGAGCAGAAACGCTAGATGTCAATGCAATGCTTAATTTTAAAGAGAATCAGCTGAAGCACCAAGTTCATTACTGGCATGTGAGTTTTATTGGCTGCGTTGTTCTTTGGTGCGCTTTGCTGATCGTTGCCTTGTTTAATATGGTTATGTTTAAAACATACAGCCTATGGCTTATCCAGCTTGGTATTAATGGCATTATCGTACTGGCTGTTTATATACGTTATAAAAAACTAAGAGCACAGCTTGCTAAAGCGCTAGAGAGTATTCAAGCAATGCGTGGATAATGCTTCTTGACGAGCCGTTCCTAAAACCTATATAACGTGTTATTCAAATAATAATAAAGGATATAGAAATGGAAGTTTTATACAGTATTTTGTTTTGGGGATCGCCTGTCGGCTTGGGTTTGTTCTTTTTCTTATCATGCACGGGGGCTGGGGTGCTTTTTTGGGGGATTGCACAGCTTAAGAAAGCTTCATCTAATTAAAAAGCTGATGTGTGAAAACGTCGGCTCATAACGACTTCGACTTGCGAAATATACGCTGGTGAGTTGTTAGGAATTCCATTACGGTCTTCACCTTATCGCTTTTCTCCCTTCCACCGCTCAGATATGCCGCTTATCTTTTTTTGATAAGAATTGTTACATATTCGGTTTTATTGTTTTGCTTGAGAGGTTTATTATGGAGAAAGCGAAAAACTAATGATTAATTAGGTTTGCTAGTTTTTCGATAAATACATCAAAAAATAATTAGTACGGGACTCCCATGAAAAAAGTAACACTTACCGCGGCAAGTATTGCACTAGCCCTCGGTCTTGTTGGTTGTGGTGAAAAAGAACAAGAAACTAAAGCACCAGCAACTGCGGCCGTCACTGAAGCAAAAGCACCTTTAAATTCAGGTATTGAACTGGCGAACATGGACAAGTCTGTTCGCGCACAAGATGACTTTTACTATCACGTAAACGGCGAATGGTTAGAAAAAACAGAAATTCCGGGTGATAAATCAAACTATGGTTCATTCACTCAGCTTTACGATGATTCGCAAAAAGCGATGAAAGAAGTGCTAGAAAAGGCAGCGGCAAACACTAATGTTAAACCGGGGTCAGATGAAGCTAAGTTAGCGGCGTTCTATAACAGCTATATGGATGAAGCAGGCCGTGAAGCGGCTGGTATCAAACCATTAACGCCAGTACTTGCAAGCGTTGATGCAGTAAAGAGCAAGCCTGAGCTTGTTGCTTTAATGGCTGAACTTCGCATTAAAGGTGGTAGCTTACCATTTGGTTATTATGTCAATAATGATGCAAAAAACTCGAGCGAATACGCGATGTATGTTTATCAGTCTGGTTTAGGTTTACCAGATCGTGATTATTACTTAAAAGACGATGAAAAATTCACAAAAATTCGTGAAGCTTACCAAGCATACGTTACAGCTATCTTAAGTAAAGCGGGTGTAGCAGATGCAGAATCTGCGGCTAAAGCTATTATTGATCTTGAAACAAGCATTGCTGATGCGCAGTGGAGCCGAGTTGAAAGTCGTGATGCTACTAAATCTTACAACAAGATGAGCGTTGCAGATGCTAACAAACTTACTGGCGACTTTGACTTTGCAGCTTACCTTGATGCGTCAGGTATCAAAACTGAAGAGGTAATCATTCGCCAACCTAGTTACTTAGAAAAATTTGCAGGTATCTACAAGGATACAGACTTAGCAACTTGGCAGAATTACCTTAAGTTCCACTTTGTGAGTAACTACGCTGCACTATTAGATAAAGAGCTTGTAGATCTTAACTTTGATTTTTACAGCACAACGCTTCGTGGTGTGACTGAGCAATCTCCGCTTTGGAAAAAAGCAGTTGATGCATCAAACGGTGTATTAGGTGAAATGCTTGGTAAAGTATACGTTAAAGATAACTTCCCACCTGAAGCGAAAGCGCGTATGGAAGAGTTGGTTGATAACGTAATTAGAGGTTACGCAGTTGCGATTGAAAACCTTGAGTGGATGAGCCCAGAAACAAAAATCGCTGCAAAAGAAAAGCTTGATAAGTTCACACCAAAAATCGGTTACCCAGATAAATGGAAAGACTACTCAGCACTTGAAGTTAAAAGCGATGATTTAGTCGGTAATTACATTCGCCACAGCGAATGGGAGTATGCCGATATGATTGCTAAACTAGGTAAGCCAGTTGATCGCTCTGAGTGGCACATGACACCACAAACAGTAAACGCTTACTACAACCCAGTGAACAACGAAATCGTATTCCCTGCGGCTATCTTACAACCGCCATTCTTTAACCTTGAAGCTGATGACGCTGTTAACTACGGTGCAATCGGTGCGGTAATCGGCCACGAACTTGGTCACGGTTTTGATGACCAAGGTGCGAAATACGATGGTGACGGAAACTTACGTAACTGGTGGAGCGAATCAGACCTTAAACAGTTTGAAGAGCGCACAGGTCAGCTAGTTGCTCAGTATAATGAATATAAGCCGTTTGAAGATGCTAGCGTAAATGGTGAGCTAACATTAGGTGAAAATATTGGTGACTTAGGCGGCTTAACTGTTGCCTATACTGCTTACCAATTATCACTTGGTGATGAAAAAGCGCCTGTGATTGATGGTTACACGGGTGATCAACGTTTCTTCATGGGATGGTCACAAATTTGGCGTCGTAAATACCGTGACGAAGAGTTACGTAACCGCCTAATGACAGACCCTCATTCACCAAGCCACTACCGTGTAATCGGTATTCTTTCAAACATGCCAGAATTCTATCAGGCGTTTGATGTGAAAGAAGGTGATAAGATGTATATCAAACCAGAAGATCGCGTAAAAATCTGGTAATTGATTATCGATTTAAAAAGGCTCTGAGTGAACGCTCAGAGCCTTTTTTGTTTTAGGAGCAGAAAGCTTTTAGCCGTCAGTTTGAAGCTGAACTAATGGGGTATGTTAGTACTGCGTTCATTTGCTGTTATGGTGGTGAGCGCTAGAAAGTCGTGCAAAAATATATTCACAAAGAGAAGTGAATGAGAAGAGAAAGAGTAAACCAAAAAGATATCTTAATTTATTTCTCTTTAGCGCTGCGTCTCTTGGCCTCTTTGTGAAAATTACCGAAGTCTGTTTGCACAAAGAAAAGTGAATGAGAAAAGAATGAGGGAACCACAAGATCATTTTTTACTTTCTCTAAAGCGCAGCGTCTCATGATCTCTTTGTGATAATTTGGTTTTCTCTGTGGTTCAAATATGTTTTTCACAAAGAGAAGTGAATGAGGAAACCAAAAAATATTTTGTTTCCCTCTAAAGCGAAGCGTCTCACAATCTCTTTGTGCGATTAAATGTCTTTGCTGTAGGCGTGATATTTATTTCGCACGAAGGAAATTAAATCATAATCGCATCTTTAAGATACTGGAATAACTCTTTGTACGCTTTGGCTGGTTTTTCAGCTTTCACTTCTTTTGCGGCGCTGCGTACTAACTGGCGCATTTTTTGGCGCTCAAGAGAAGGGTATTGATCAATTGTTGAATTGATCAGATCGTCACCTTGTTTGATTAAATCATCACGTAGCGTTTCGATTTTGTTCATCAAAACATCCGCTTGGTTGTTTTTGTTGAGCATAATATCGATCATCGCTTGGATTTCATCAACGTTTTCAGTAGTACGTAATACTTTTGCGATATAGTTTAAGTTACGACGGTAAGCATCGCTCTTATCACTTACTTTATCAGAAACAACAAGGGCTTCTTTTAAATCGTGATTGAGTGGTAAGCGATCGCGTTGCTTTTTCGGCATTTTCGCGATTTCAGCACCCAAACCATGATATTGCATGGCTTCACGTTTTAACTCGCTTTTTGATACGTAAATAATTTCTTCTTCGATAAGTGGCTTTTTCTTCTTCGCCATAAGGATGCTCATTCAGTAAACTTAACTATTCGCTATTATACGTCATTTAGTTAATGATTAATATTAGCTGATGCACGTCTCGCAGTGTGTTAGCATTCGCTACACTATAAAAAATATCAGAACCTAGGACACACAAGATGAAAGATCCTATTTATCAACACATTTCTGAAGTGAAAGACGCGGTAAGCGAAGTACTTGAGCATGCAAAAAAGTTGGGTGCTACTGCTGCAGAAGCGGCGATGTCGAGCACGTCAGGTTTGTCTGTTAGTACGCGCATGGGCGAAGTTGAAACAATAGAGTTTAACCAAGACGGTGGCTTAGGTATTAGTGTTTATGTGGGGAATAACAAAGGCTCTGCTTCAACGGCTGATTTAAACCCTAAAACATTACGTACAGTGGTCGAAAAAGCCATTGATATTGCTAAATTCACTTCAGATGATCCATACAATGGTATCGCTGATAAAGAACTGCTTGAATTCGCACCACTTGATTTAGATCTGTATCACCCGTGGGAAGTAAGCCCAGAGCAAGGTATTGAGCTTTGCCATCAAGCAGAGCTGGCGGCACTAAACGCCGATGAGCGTATTGTAAATTCAGACGGTGCGAGTTTTTCTTCTCACCAAGGTTTGCGTGTTTATGGCAACAGCCATGGCATGATTGCAGGTTACCCGCGCACACGTCATAGCATTAGCACCATGGTGATTGGTAAAGATGGCGAGCAAATGCAGCGCGATTCTGCTTATACCGTAGCGCGACATAAAGATGATTTAAACGATGCTGCAAAAGTAGGCCTCGAAGCGGCAACAGAAACATTGGCTAAGCTTAATAGTCAAAAGCTAGGTACCATGAAAGTGCCAGTTATCTTCAGAGCAGATATTGCCAATTCACTATTCGGTCATTTAGTGTCTGCGATTGGTGGTGGTGCACTTTACCGTAAATCAAGCTTCCTACTGGATAGTTTAGGCACAAAAGTATTTAGTGATTGTGTAAATATTTCTGAGCGTCCACATTTATTAAAAGGCTTAGCGTCTTCACCATTCGACTCGGAAGGGTTAAAAACTATCGACCGTGAAATTATTCAAGGTGGTGAGCTTCAAACATATCTATTAGCAAGCTACGCTGCACGTAAACTGTCTATGACACCAACGGGGCATGCTGGTGGTATTCATAATTGGTTAGTTGAGCAAACTCATGCTGACTTAAAAGCACTCTTAAAAACTATGGGCACAGGTTTACTAGTAACCGAGCTTATGGGTCAAGGTGTGAACACTGTAACGGGTGATTACTCACGTGGCGCGGCGGGCTTCTGGGTTGAGAATGGCGAAATCCAATACCCAGTCAGTGAAATCACAATTGCTGGTAACTTAAAAGATATGTTTAAAGCGGTAGTCGGTTTAGGTGGTGATATCGAGCGCCGTGGCGGTATTCAAACCGGCTCTGTATTGATTGAACAAATGCAGGTTGCTGGTAGCTGATTCATCAATAACTACTCAATATTTAAAGCCTCACGTTTGTGGGGCTTTTTTATTTGAAAAAGTGCTTTACCTGAACTTAACTTGAGGTTTTATCTTGCTGGCAGTTTAAAAATAAAAAGGAAAACTACCATGTATTTAGAGCACGTAAACCTTGTTGTTAGTAATGTTGATGCCATGCTGCACTTTTATAAAGCTGCGTTCCCGCATTGGCGGGTGCGTAGCCAAGGTGATAGCACATGGTCAGGCAAACCGCGCAAATGGCTGCACTTTGGTGATGATTACCAATATCTTGCTCTGAGCGATAACGGTGAAGACGAAAACCGTGATTTAGCAGGGCACCAAGTGGGCCTTGCTCATTTTGCTTATGTGACAAACGATATTAATGCCGTAATTGAACGCTTGGTTGACGCTGGTTATGAAATAGATAAACAGGGTCCAGAAAACCCGTATCGTAAAAATGTATATTTTATCGATCCCGCAGGTTTTGAAGTTGAGTTTGTAGAGTATTTCAGTGATATACCGAGTGAAAGGAATAATGACTTGTAGCTAGAGCAGTCAGCTTTTAGCCGAGCACTAGAAGGTCGAGAAAAATATATGCACAAAGAGAAGAGAATGAGAAAGTAATAACTTGCTTTTCTCTGTGGTTCAATATGTTTTAAAAAATTTGCACAAAGAGAAGTGAATGAGAAGAGAATGAGGAAGTGATAATTGTGTTTTTTGTTTTCTCTAAAGCGCAGCGCCTCTTGTCCTCTTTGTGAATTAAAGATCTTTTTTCTAACTACAGAGGACACAGAGGACACAGAGGTAGAGAAGGACAGGCTCTAGTCATTCTCTTTGTATTAATTTGGTTTTCTCTGTGTAGCGCGCAGCGCCTCTGTGCTCTCTGTGGTTCAAATATGTTTTGCACAAAGAGAAGTGAATGAGAAGAGAATGAGGAAGTGATAATTGTGTTTTTTGTTTTCTCTAAATCGCAGCGCCTCTTGTCCTCTTCGTGAATTAAAGATCTTTTTTCTAACCACAGAGAACACAGAGAGCATAGAGGAAGAGAACTGAGTTTTCTCTTAAGCGAAGCGCCTCTTACCCTCTTTGTACGATTAGATCTTCGATGTAGGCGTGAAATTTATTTCGCGCGCATTCTAGTAGGTCGTGCTTTAGCGCGTCATTGGTGAAACGTATGCAATATCTTGTCGCCATAAATGACGACCTACATTAACATAATCGCAACTCGCAACTTTTACTACATCTTATTCATCTCTTTCCAACTGGCTTTTAGACTGTTGGCAAAGCTGATGAACTTTTCTTTCATGGTACGTTTAACTGAAATCTCGACTGAGCCTAGCCATACATTACCTTCAATGGTGATGGTTGGGCCTTGGCCTTTATTTAAGGCGACTGATCTGTTCTCTACACTGCCAATAACACTGAACAGCTTTGATACCACATTGACATGTTCTGGCACATAGATTTCGTCGTTACCTAAAATACAGTTCACGTAAATAGTGACATGTTGGTGCTGGAAAATCGCTTCGCTAAAATCGAGCTCAATTGAACCTAAGCAGTTTGTAAGGTGGATTTCTTTTGGCACTACCCACTGGCCGCTGCGCTCATTTGAACCCAAAATGCTACGAAGCTGCAGACTTTCGTTATCGCTGCTGTGGCCATAATGAGGTTTAAATTGCGCATGCTTTTGCGATTTGTAGTCAATATCAGCTTTAAGCTCTAAGTCAGCAACAAGTTCAACGAGTACTTCGTTGCTGGTGGCTTCCATTGCTTGGTCTAAGCGGCGTTCAAATGCTTCAGCTGAAATAACAGCATGACTGTAGTTATAAATGAGTTGATCAATTACTTCTTCTCTTACTTGATCGAGTGGGCGATCTTCAAGTTTAACGGCCATGGTAGTTCCCTGTTGTGATTATCAAAGTGATTTTTATGTTATTCGTTATAAAGCAAAGCTTAGGCCAAATTTTATTTTATTATAAATCAATATGTTGTGTTTTGTAGTGTCAACGTTACTTAGTTAAATTAACCACAGATTAATAAAATCAGCAACTAAATGGTTATTTTTGCAACATAGTGAACTTCTTACCGAGCAGCCTGTAAATCTTTACCGAATTGAATATAAATAGTCGCTGAATGAGGGTTTAAGGTGTTGAAATTAAACAAATAAATAGTTGGCATCATAGTCGCATTAGTAAAAGTGTCTTAAATCAAAAGGAGAAGATTATGAACACTTTTAACAAATCTATGATTGCCGCTTTAGTAATTGGTGCAACAGCAAGTATGTCAGCTCAGGCAAGCAGTTGGGAAAATGAAAGTAAAGATGCTTGGATTGATGGTAAGGCAGAAACTGTGCTTCTTATGAACACAAACCTTAACAACTTTGACATCAACACTGATGTAACGAATGGCAAGGTTGTACTTACAGGTAAAGTTGATAGTGAATTAGATAAAGAGCTTGCTGAAGAGCTTGTTCTTAGCCTAGATGGCGTTAGCTCTGTTGATAACAAACTAACGGTTGTTAAAAACATGAAGGCTAAGAAAATGAAAGCAGATAAAGCTGATTCAACTGAAAGCGATTTAACAGATGCGAAAATCAGTACTGTAATCACAACACGTTATTTATTTAACTCAGAAGTAGGTGGTACAGACATCGATGTTGATACCGATAACGGTGTAGTAACACTTAAAGGTACCGTTGAGTCTGATGCTGAAAAGCAATTAGCAATCAGTATCGCTGAAAACGCTGAAGACGTTCGCAAAGTAATCGATGAATTAACGATTGTTGCTGAATAACAGCAAGCCTAAATTAGCCCAGCTTTGGCTGGGCTAATAGATTTCAAGGAGTGAGTCATGGATTTAATACGTATTATTTTATCGGTTTTAATTCCACCTCTTGGCGTATTTTTACAGGTAGGTTTAGGTGCGCAGTTCTGGATTAATATTCTTTTAACCTTATTAGGGTACATTCCAGGTTTGATTCATGCTGTGTATATCATCGCTAAGCGATAATTACCGCATTAATAAGCAAGGATGAGTCAGGGAACACAGCAAGGAGCAGCTGTAGGAGTAAAGGACGATAAACCGCAAGGAGTTTACAGTATGGACAATGTAGCACAGCAAAAAGGACAGCAAGGAAGTAACAAAGCGTTATGGAGTAGCGCACAATGGCAACGCTTTATGGATAAAGTGAACGGAGATGACAGCAAGGGATAAGCTCAGGCTTGGAGCCAAACAGGATGAAGCTAGCGTAAGGAGGTGACTATATGGAACAAGTACAAACGCAACCAACACAAGGATTGACCGACAAAGGAGTTGCTTTATGGAATAAGCAACAGTGGCATGAATTTATGGAACACGCGAAAGCGGTTGCGCCACGATTAACAGGGAAGGCTGACGATAAAAACCCGATGTCATCTTCAGGTGACATCGGGTTTTTAATAACTTCGGCAATTTATCTTTATAACTTAAACTGATTTACTGTCTTATTTAAAGACGCTGCCAATTCATTTAAATCACGTGCTTCATCTGCCAATTCATGAGCATGATCCGCAGTGCTATTAACAAGGTGGTTAATAGCCGCCAGGCTATTATTAATATCTTCTGCAACCACAGTTTGCTGTTCTGTTGAAGTCGCAATTTGATGACTCTGATCTTGTACATTTGTCACTGATTGCGCGATATCTTGCAGTGCTTGCAATACAATTTGCGTTTGCTCAACGGAGCCTTCAGCACGCTCTTGACCCTGTTGCATCATAGTTGATGCTTGTTGAGCAATTTGCTGTAAGCGACTGATCATATTTCGAATATCATCCGTTGACTCTTGTGTTCTGCTTGCTAGTGAACGAACTTCGTCAGCCACAACAGCAAAGCCTCGCCCTTGCTCACCGGCTCGTGCCGCTTCAATTGCTGCATTAAGTGCTAGTAAGTTAGTTTGCTCTGCAATTGAGTTGATTACGTCGATCACAGCGCCAATGTTGCCACTTTCTTGTTCAAGACCAGCAACTACTTTAGATGCTTCGCCGATGTGGCTTGCAAGCGCAGTCATTACTGACTGAGCTTGTGTAGAGCGCTTAGTGCCATCAACTGTAATGGCTTGCACTTCTTCGGCTGCATTATTGGTATGCTGCGCATTACGTGAAATTTCGAGTACTGTAGATGCCATTTCAGTAACAGCGGCACTTACACTATCAACTTGTTGTTTTTCTTGCTGAATTTCATCATTGGTTTTTTGCGATACAATTTTCAGCTGACTAGCTGCTTGGCTCAGCTGCTCTGCTTGCGCAGCAGTGTTGAGCATCATTGCACGTAATTTATCGATGAAGGTGTTCATATGATGAGCAAGCTGGCCAACTTCGTCCTGACTATGAATTTCAATTTTCTGTGTTAAATCGCCATCGCCTGATGCGATATCACGCATGATGTAAGTCAGTTTTGTAAGAGGTTTGGTGATCATTTGCGTGGCCCAAAAGATCATCGCAATGATAATCGCAAGGATGATGATTAATGATGTAGTGGTTGTCATCACCGCATCGTTAACTGGCTCATCAATCATGCTAGTTGGGATCAAAATCCCGACATACCAATCAAGATATGGACTTTCTAGTTCAAGGCGATTGTATACAACGTAATATTGCTCACCTTTAAATGTGACATAGCTGCTACCATCTTTTTGGCTTTTCATCGCGCGGTTTAATTCGCTAAAGCCTGATGTGTCGCTAAATTGTTTTTCGAGGGCATCTAAGCCTTCTTTACCATTAGGGCCTTCGTCAGTCACAGATAATTTATGGCCAGTACGCTCAGAGAAGTGAACAACCTTTTGATTGCCATCTAGCAAGAAGCCAAAACCTTGGCCATTAAAGCGAATGGCCTCAACCATGTCGTTGATATTGTTGAGCTGTAAATCAACCCCACCAAAACCAACAAGTTTGTTTTGTTTATTATAAACTGGCTGTTGCACAACCGCTGAGGCATTACCTGTGGTTAAATCTACAGAAATAGGGCCAACATAAAGTTTGTTGATCTTTAAAGCATCTTGCCACCAACCACGTTTATAAGCGTAATAAGGCTGGCCATTGTAGTGGGTGGTTCGCTCGTTTTCTTTAAAGTATTCGCCTGTTGTTGCTGATGCAAAGAAGGCCGATAGAATGTTGTCATCGTTACCACTGATACGAACAAAATCTTGATTAACGTTGTCGTATCCTGGTTGGTTATCAAGGCTTTGATCACGTTTAGTCCAGTTGTCAAACCAGTTTACTAAATGCGGATTTGTTACGAAGGTTTCAACAACTTTACCGTATTTAGCAAAGTAACCTTGCATTGATAGTCGTTCGCTTTGTAAGTAGCTATCAGCTTCGCGTTGAATCGCTTTGCGAGATAGGTCAGCAATATGATTAACAAAGAAACTAGACGCGATGATCAGTAGTACACTAATCGTCCCGCCAATCAGCAGTAATATTTTTTTACGTAAAGAGAGATTGTTTAACATAGGTGCACGTATTTTTATTATCGGTTAGAGTTATCTATCTAATCATATTTGCGCTTAAATCGCTACTTTGCAAAACGGTAGTTATTAATAAAATATTACAAAATACATAGAGTAAGTTACTAAATGGTTGTGAATGATAATAAAATGGTGGTGCTAGGTGCAGGTTGGTTGGGGCAAGCTCTTTGTCTTAAGGCAAAGGGATTGGCGTGGCAGGTGCAGGGGACACACCGTAGTCGCGATCACGAACATGACTTTCAGCGTCAGTTTGCACTTGAAGATGGTGTACTTAAACATGACGTATCACTTGAAGGAGCATGGTGGGTGTGTGCAATTCCACCGCGTAGCCGCAGCTCAGAAAGTAATTATTTAGATACATTACAAGCTGGGCTTGAACTTGCCAAACACCTAAATTGTAAAGGCTTTATTTTATGTTCTTCGACAGGTGTTTACCCAACTGACAATGGTTGTTACGACGAAAGCACAGAAATTAACTGCCAATCAGCACGCCAACAAACATTATACGATGCGGAGCAATTAGTGCTAAATGCAGGTGGCAAGGCATTGCGCTTAGCGGGACTTGTAGGCCCCGAACGCGACCCAGGTAAGTTTGTTGCAGGTAAAGAGCTTACTAGCTCAAGTCAGCAAGTGGTGAACATGGTACAACAGCAAGATGTAATAGCGGCGATTTTTTCAGTGCTTGAAAACTGGTCTAACGCCAATAGCATTTATAACGTTGTTAACCCAGCGCATCCAACAAAAGCGGATTACTACCAGCAAAAATGCTCTGAACTGGGTAATCAACCACCCACCTTTACAAGTCATGAAGCTGGCGAACGTATCATTGATGGTTCGGCTATTGAGGCGCTGAACTTTCACTATCAATTGCCAATTTAATTACTTTTTAAAGGTTAAGTGACCGCCGAGTCTGTATTTACTACCTGGTGAGACTAAGCGTGCAAAGCTTACAATGCCATTTGCTGACCACGTTCGGCGGATCACTTGCAAACAAGGCTCTTCATTGTAGAGATTAAGCCATTCGCACATTTCTTGGTTAGGCATAATCGCCTCAACCGTATGTCTGGCCTCAGTTAATGGCGCACTGGTTGATAAATACTCATGGGGAGTTAGGCTGTGGAAATCTTGTTGTAAGTAATCTTTTGCCAGAGCCGGGTTCACAAAGCGCTCTTCTACTTGCAGAGGTTGCTCGTTCTCGTTGTGAACGATGACGCTACGATAAACGTGACTGTCTACATCAACGCCCAATGCAATTGCAATAGGGGCAATTGCACGTATTGATTCCATCACTAAAATTGTACAGCTGTAATCACTGTTACGAGCTTTAACTTCATCAGCGATGTTTTTAATTTCGAGCAATGATGATTGTGACTTAAAGCTTGCTACAAAAGTCCCTTGGCCTTGGCTACGAGTTAGTATACCGGCGTCTGTAAGTTCAGATAACGCGCGTCTGGCCGTCATGCGGCTAACCTGAAACTGGCTGGTTAATTCGTTTTCTGAGGGCACGCGGCTATTTTCTTGCCATTGACCCGATCGAATGTTTTCCAAAATATATTCTTTTATTTGTGCAAACTTAGGGACGCTCATTGTGAAAGTGCACAGGTAAGTTAACAGTGTGTTACAAGGTGGCATAATTTTCTTGTATATACAAGATGAGTTGTTAAACTTTAAGCTAATTTGATTAGGCGCTTTAAAGCTCGCAGCAGATATAAGTATAGGTGAAAAATGCATACAACGAACGATAGCCAAATGCACTGGGATTTAGTGATCACAGATGCCAATATTGCCACCATGGATCCTGCAGTTGATGCGCCATACGGTGCTATAGAAAATGCAGCGATCGCAGTAAAAGAAGGTAAAATTGCTTGGTTAGGTTCGCAAGCTGACTTACCAAACTTTGATGCATTAGCAACACCGACTATCTCAGCTAAAGGGCAATGGTTAACACCGGGATTAATTGATTGCCACACTCACTTAGTGTTTGCCGGTAGCCGCGCTGAAGAGTTCGAGCAACGGTTGCAAGGTGTTAGTTATGAGCAAATTGCTGCTAATGGCGGCGGTATTGCAAGTACAGTACGAGCAACGCGCGCAGCAGACCACGAAACCTTATTTGTCAGTGCGAAAGAGCGTTTAAATGCGTTATACGCAGAAGGCGTGACTACGGTAGAGATCAAATCTGGCTATGGTCTTGACTGCGAAGACGAAATTAAGCTACTCGAAGTGGCTCGCTTATTAGGTGAAAATCATCCGGTTGATGTTAAAACCACATTTTTAGGTGCTCACGCATTGCCACCTGAATATAAAGGCCGTAGTGATGAGTACATTGATTTGGTTTGCGGTGAGATGCTTGACCGTGTTGTTGAAGCTGATTTAGCTGATGCGGTTGATGCATTTTGTGAAAATGTCGGTTTTAGTAACGAGCAAACTCGCCGTGTATTTGAAGCGGCTAAAAAGCACAACTTACCCGTTAAGTTGCATGCTGAGCAGTTATCTAATCAACATGGTGCAGAACTTGTTGCTGAATTTAATGGCTTATCAGCCGACCATATTGAACATTTAGATGAAGCAGGCATTCAAGCAATGGCCAAAGCAGGCACTGCGGCAGTGCTGTTACCGGGGGCATTTTATTTCTTACGCGAAACAAAATACCCACCAATTGAATTGCTTCAGCAGTATCAGGTGCCTATTGCTATATCAACCGACTTCAACCCAGGAACGTCACCATTGTGTTCATTGCATTTAATGATGAATATGGCCTGTACTCTTTTTCGTATGACACCAGAGCAAGCGCTTGCAGGTGTAACACGTAATGCCGCCAAAGCCTTGGGTCTTGATGATCGAGGTGTATTAAAAGTGGGGGCACGCGCTGATATTGCTCACTGGCAAATATCCCACCCTGCGCAATTAAGTTACCAATTCGGCGTAAATAAACTGTTAAATCTGTGGATTTTGGGTAGACTTAGTTAGAAGTTATTTTTACGTATTTTTGGATTAGATGTCATTAATTGCCAGTTTAGCGAGTAACGGTGTAGGGCTCGTAAATTTAAGTAGTGATGCAGTGCCTGTGTTTTTAGCAGGCTGCGTTTTTATGGCAATGATTTGTGCGTTGTGTGTCACTCGTCATCCAATACTTAGACTCAGTTTAGTTGTTAATGGTGTGCTGGGGTTGGCAATCCTCAGCTCCGCTATTCCTTGGTTAATCATTTTATTAGCAATGAGTCTTTGCTTTCATTTATGGCAAGCTTTTCGAACAAATAACTGGTTAGCGATTATTTTTACTGTCGCTGCGGCGATTACGTTTACAGTTATGTATTCTGCCCACTTATTGCTCGAAACTTCCGCGTATTGGCTAGTGATTTCAGTTATTGTTTTATCTGTGTCTGGCTTTTTTAACTTTGAAGAACCAGAAGAAAGTGAAGAAGTCATAGTTGATACTCCTTACCATGATGAAATAGACAGTACTCCACTAACAGGTTTGCCAGATCGCAGTGATTTACGACGTAGCTTTGCTAGCTGGGTTGAAGAACACTCGCATAACTGCGCCCTTGTTATGCTGCGTTTAGAGGGATTTGAAAGTGTTAACCAGCATATAGGTCGGGACTTTGGTGATTTATTACTTGCTCAGTCTGCTACTCGTATTAAACAGCAATTAGACAATGATGCAGTGCTTAATATTAGTAGTGGCGCTGGCAATATAGAAAAGCTTGCTCACTTAGGTGGATTAAATTTTGCCTTCATTTGCTCTCTTGAGGAGCAAAAGCATTTGCATGAGCAACTTATAAGTCAAATAAAACAAGTGACCTTAAAACCCTTCAATGTGGCAAATTGCACTATTGAGGTGAAAGTGCGAGCTAGCTACGTTAGCTGTAACGAGCCTGAATACAGTTTTGAAAACCTTATTTCTTTCGCTAACCTTGCACTTGATTCAAACCCAGATCGGGCTATCGTGCCATATCATCCACAAATGATGATTGAGCAGCTAGAGCAGCAAGCAAGGCTTCGAGAGCTGGCGCACTTAGATTTTGCTAGTGAGCTTGAGTTGTATTTTCAACCAGTGGTTCGTAATAGTGACAACAAAATAGAGTTTTTAGAATTATTGTTACGCTGGCAGCATCCAAAACAAGGGATCTTAGCAGCTAACAAGTTTATTGATGATATTCGTGTTGCAGGCCTTAGCTATCCGGTTGCTGCTTATGTGATTGAGCGAGCAGCAGAGCTTGCTATGGCATTACGTATGGAAGGCATGCAGCTGCCACTCAGTATTAATGTGTTTGGTCCTGAGATGCTGCATGAAGAGTTTATTGAATTTGTAGACCGTATTGCCACCGAGCATCATTTAGAACCCGGCGCTTTAATTATTGAATGCCCGCTTGATCTATTTATGAGCTTGGATGATCAAGGTAAAGCCATGGTTGCAAGGCTAAGTAGCATTGGTATTAAACTGTGTGTAGATGGATTAGGTGATACCCCTGTTTGGCTATCTAAACTACCAAATTTGAATGTTGAGTATGTTAAAGTTGCAGCATCGCTTACCGCAGATTTTGCTCACCAAACTCAAATACGTAGCCTCGTTTCAGGGGTGGTGGCTATGCATAATCAAAATAATGCTAAAGTGATTTGTGAAGGGGTGGAAACCTTAGAACAACTTAATTTTATTAAGTCATTAAATACCTATGCAGCGCAAGGTTATTATTTTAATTACCCGCTTAGTAGTGTAGGTATGGTGTCATGGTTAAAACAATGGCATTTAGAGCATCAGTAATGAAGCTAGCGAGTTGTTTGACTCGTTACATCGCGTTTATCTCAAACCTTGCTTACAATTTAAGGGGCGCGGCATAAAGCCGCTGCTACAGTTAGGGGTGAAACTTGTTTCGAGCAGACCTCCCCAAAAATCAGTCGTTATCTCGTTTCTCGCATCTTTCTAACTTGCCTCTCTTGCCTGCAAATACGCATTCACTAGGGCAGTGATGATTTGGCCGGCATCGTTCATGCCTGCTTCTAAACTAACAGGGTGTTGTGATGGTGCACCTTCACATAAATGAAGGTAGCGAGCAGTTGTTTGGCTGGCTGCTAAATGCACAAAGTGTTCTGCATCACTCACACTAAAGCCGCAATTGGTATAAGCGCTAACTGGCATTAGCGAAATACTGTCTAAGTCAACTTCGACGCCTAATGGGGCATTATCGAATTTATTAAGTGCTTGTTTACATGCGGTTGATAAGTCTATATTGCGACGAACTTGAATGTCTTGATAACTATCAAACGAGAAGTTTGCTTGAGTTAACGCATTCATAATTGCTTGATTATTCTTAAATTCGTGCAAACCCATCACATGATAATCAGCGAGATGATTTTCGCTGTAGGCATACCTAAAGCCATTACCGCTATGGCGACCTTCACAGTCTCTAAAATCAGCGTGAGGGTCTAAGTTAATGGCGTTTACTGGTTTGCCATGCTGCTTACTAAGGGCACGTAATATACCTAAGCAGTTGTTGTGTCCGCCACCTATCACAATTGGCTCAAGGCCAGCTGCAAAAATCATTGCCAGTACTTGCTCAACACGGGTGTCGATATCGCCACACAGTTCACGTAGTTTGGCTAAGTCGGCGTCGTTTTTATTATCAAGGTTAGCTGCTTGTTGGTTTAAATCATCAAGCGCAACTTCACCAAGTAGCAATACACGCTCATGGTTTAAAAATTGGTTATGAGTTTGATTCAAAAAGCGCTTTAAGAAAGCTAGCCATGCTTGCTGTGCACCGCCATTACCTAGGTTAGCACGAGGCCCAATATCTTCACACACGCCAACTAAAACGTAACGAATACCAAACTGTTTGGCATCAATAAGAGCCTGAGAGGCGTTTACATGTGTATCAAGAAGAGCAAGAGCTTGCCATGCTTTTTGTTCATTGGTGCGGCGGACACATAAATGTTTTACCGCCGCTTCATCATAAATTTTAAGGGGATTTATCACTGAGATTAGTCTTCTATTATTTCTAACTCTAATTCTTCAGCAGATAATATAATGCCGGTACTATCGGCGTAAACAAAGTCACCATCAAAGAAAGACACACCGGCAAAATTAACGCCTATACCATCTTCGCCTGCGCCTTCACTGTCTGCAGCAACTGGAATAGAAGCAATTGCTTGAATGCCTAGATCTAGCTCTTCAAGTTCGTCAACATGGCGAATAGCACCGTAAACGATGATCCCTTGCCAGTTATTCTCAAGGGCGATTTCTGCTAGTTCAATATCTATTAGTGCGCGTCGGGTTGAACCACCACCATCGATCAAAAGTACACTATCGGTTCCGTCCGTAGTTAAGATATCGCGGATCAGCTCGTTATTTTCAAAACATTTAACAGTTTTCACTCGGCCACTAAAGCTTGGGCGTCCACCAAAATTGATAAACATTGGCTCGAGCACATCGACCACGTCGGCAAAGTGATCGCATAAATCAGAAGTGCTGTAATCCATTTTTTCATCCTCTAAAGAGACTGTCTGTTTAGTACCCAGTATACCTTGATACAACTCAATAACAACGACTTAATACTGGTTTATTCGTTTAAATCAAAGGAATTTCGTTATCGCAACATTAGTGTCTCAAAAGCGTCACCTAATTGTTATTTTTACCGCCTAAGCTGAGATGAGTATAAAAATTAGACGCAAAGTATGACAAGGAGCTTACCATGGCAAACAACATGCTTACTAAATTGGCCAAAGTGGATGAACAGCTGTTTTTAAGTGTGTTTAACGACGCTTCGCCAAATTGGCTCAGAAAGTCAGCGCTTGGTTTATCAAAAAGCGGTGATGGCGGACTTTATGTGGTGTTGTTCCTTGGGTTTTGGTGGTTTACCGAACAACTTCATTTTCAGCAGCTTGCGATGAGTATATTGGTTGGCTTTGCAATTGAGCGCCCCATTTACTTTTTAGCTAAAAAGCGAATTGCGCGGGTAAGACCTTGCGACTGCTTAGTGCAAGGTGCGTATTTAGTGCCAAGTGACCAGTTTAGCCTACCGTCGGGGCATAGTGCTGGGGCATTTGTTATAGCGACTATTTTAACCATGTATTTCCCTGAGCTTACTGTGCTGTGGCTTCTTTGGGCATCGGGTGTAGCAGCATCTCGGGTGGTAATCGGTGTGCATTACCCTGCAGATGTAATTATTGGCGCAGGTATGGGGTCGAGTTGTGCAGTTTTAGCAGTCATGGTGGTGGAATCTATATGAGAATTTTGTACGGTATACAAGGAACAGGTAACGGACACATAACCCGTGCTCGCGTGATGGCAACCACCTTTAAAGCATTAGGGGTCGATGTTGACTACGTATTTTCCGGGCGCAAAGAGCAAGATTACTTTGATATGGCTGATTTTGCCGACTTTAGAACATTTAGAGGTTTATCATTTACCAGTAAATCAGGACAAGTTGATAGTTTAAGAACATTAAAAAATGCACGCCCTTTGCAGCTAATTAAAGATATTAAAAGCTTAGATTTACGTCATTATGATTTGGTTTTTAATGACTTTGAACCTATCACAGCGTGGGCAGCAAAACAGCAAGGTATTCCGGTTATTGGTATGAGTCATCAGGCTGCATTTTTGTCTGATAAAGTGCCAATGTTTGGTCGAGCTTTCTTTCGTCGTGCGTTGATCCGTAATTATGCCCCCGCGAATGTCTATCTCGGTGTTCATTGGCAACCTTATGCTGAGAATATTATTCCTCCTTTCATCGCGAGTCATCACCATGACAATCCTGTGATGGTTGAAAATAAAGTCTTAGTTTATTTACCGTTTGAGAACCTAGACAGTGTTGTCGACTACTTAAAGGACTTTCCTGAGCGTGAGTTTTACTGCTATCACCCCGATGCGCAAGATTGCTCAATCGGTAATATTCATCTGCGAGCGCCGTCACGAGTTGGGTTTCTTAACGATTTAGCCAACGCTGGTGGTGTGATTGGTAATGCAGGGTTTGAGCTTGCAAGCGAGGCATTACAGTTAGGTAAAAAGCTGTTACTCAAGCCGCTTGGCAAGCAGTTTGAGCAGGGGATTAATGCACAAACGCTGCTAGGCATGGGAGCTGCCCATGTTATGAGTTACCTTAACCCCTATGCGATGGATGATTGGTTGCAATCACCACAAAATAAAAGATTGAACTTTCCGAGTGATCCCGCGCCATTAGTTGAATGGGTAAGGAAAAAGCAGTGGCAGAAATTAGATAAGTTACACCAACATTTATGGCAAAAAGTTAACTTACAGTAAATACAGTTTGTTTGTTGGTTCCTTATATTGGAAAATGCATCGCCTTTTCAGGCTACTTTTTATTAGCTGCTTCAAATAGTTTAGCTATACTTTGAAATGCATGTTGCTATAGGGCACTTTGAATGAATGTATTACAAAATTTAACTATAAAACGTCGTTTACAGTTAAACGCGCTTGTTGTTGGCCTTGCAATGGTTGTAATGCTGTGTGTAATTATTTTTGAGTCACGCATGATGCTTAAGCTCAATGAAACAATTCAAAATGCAGAGGAACTCGATATTCATGAGCTTGCCATGCGCAAGCATGAAAAAAACTTTTTGTTTTATAAAAAAGTCGAGAGCCTTGAGCTTTTTGAAAATGAGTATACCCAGTTAAAAACCAAAATTGCTCGCCTAGATGAGTTAGTCGATGATCTTGATATGGATAGCACTAAACTTGATGAGTTTAAAGGATTAGCAAAAACTTACTATGACGACTTCAATAAGGTTGTGGTACTACAAAAGAAAATAGGTCTACACCCGAAAGATGCACTTTATGGTGATTTACGTGGTGCGGTGCATCAAGTAGAAACATTATTAAGTGAGCGCGAAAACTATAAATTACTAACTTTAATGCTACAGCTTCGCCGTGCAGAAAAAGACTTTATGCTGCGCTTTGATTTAAAGTATATGGGCAAGTTTGATGATTTAGTTGCTAGCTTTAGATCAGAGATTAAAAACGCAGGGTTCGATGCAAATTACGAAAACCAATTGCTTAGTTTGCTTGCGACTTATCAGAGTAAATTTAAAGCCTTAGTTGATGCACAAGTTGCCTTGGGCCTTGATTTAGAGTCAGGGGCACTCGGTGAGATGAAACGCAGTGTTGAGCTTAGTGATGCAATTGTCAGCCAACTGACCACACAAACTAAAGAGTTTGTAGAATCTAGTGCTGCTAGCGCGCAGTTGATTGCCATTCTTGTGTTTATTATTGCGAGCATTTTAGTGATGCTATTAGTTTACTTTACTAGCCGCTCAATTATTCAGCCTATCGAGCGTGTGTACCACACGATTAACGAAATTCGTCGCAATAACGATTTAAGCATGTCGATTTCTCAATCAGGTAAAGATGAAATTACCACCATGACGATCGACTTTAATAGCTTGATCAGTGATTTCAAAAAGCTGATTTATGAAGTTAATACCGCGCTAAGTACCCTTAACGTGGCAACTGAGCATTTATCAGAAACGACAGCAGCAACAAGCTCAGGTATGCAAGAGCAGCTTCACGAAGCAGATATGGTTGCTACAGCTGCCACTGAAATGCAGGCGACGATTCAAGATATTTCTCACAACACAGAAGCGGCTGCGAAAAAAGCTGAGTCAACTAACTTAAGTGCGCAGCAAGGTCGTGCGGAGGTTGAATCGACGGTGGTGCAAATTAATCACTTATCAGATTCACTCGGGAATGCTTCAAGTGTGGTGTCGCAGTTAGAAAAAGACGCTGAAACGATTGGCTCTGTGTTGGATGTTATTCGTGGTATCGCTGAGCAAACTAACTTACTGGCACTCAATGCGGCCATTGAAGCTGCGCGTGCTGGTGAGCAAGGTCGTGGCTTTGCGGTGGTTGCTGATGAAGTACGTTCACTTGCCCAGCGTACCCAAGACTCAACACAAGAGATTGAGAGCATTATTTCGACCCTACAAGGTCGCACACGAGAAGTGGTGAGTATTATGCAGCAATGTCGTACACAAGGTGGCGAAAGCGCGGCGCAGGCAAGCAAAGCCGGTGAGTTACTGCGTTCAATTACCGAAGATGTACAAACCATTATGGATATGAGTACTCACATAGCCACAGCAATTGATGAACAAAGCCAAGTGGCTTCTGAGGTCAATAAAAACGTGGTACGCATTCGTGATATCGCTCAAGAGGCATCGGGTCACGCGGCAACCAATGCACAAACCAGCGAAGAAGTATCTGAGCAAGCGCGTGTGCTTTATCAGGCAATCGATAAGTTTAAAGTTTAATAATTACTTGATACTTTATACTTTACATAAAAAAGCGCGGTGATGGTTTCGTCATCGCGCTTTTTTGTTGCTTGGGTGTGTATACCGCGACAAGGTATTAAGGCACAAACTTAATAGGCACGCTGTCTTTGTTGGCTTCGTGCTCTGTGACTCTGGCTTGATATTGTTGCCAAAGCGCATCATGATTTGCTTGTAGATCAGCTAAGTAATGCCAGCTAAACAAGCCACTATTATGATTATCGCTAAATACCAGTCGAATTGCATAATGGCCAACCGGCTCAATTTTACTAATTCCTACTTGCTGTTTGCCAAGCACCAGTTTCATCTGCTCATTACCGTGGCCTTGTACTTCAGCAGATGGTGAGTGAACACGCAGAAATTCAGCACTAAATTGGGCAATAGTCTGATCATCAAAATGAACATCTAATACTTTACTAACGCTGTGATAATGCACTTTAGTGACTTCTTTCATGTGAGCCTCGAATCTACGATTTATATACTAAAAAGCCTCCAACTGGAGGCTTTTTAGTATAACGCTAATTTGTTGATTAAAGAATGAAACGGCTTAAGTCTTCATCTTCAACAAGTGCACCTAAATGCTGTTCAACGTAATTGGCATCAATTGTTAGTGTTGAACCTGCTTTTTCTGAGGCATCAAATGAAATTTCTTCCATTAGTTTTTCCATCACTGTGTGTAAGCGACGTGCGCCGATGTTTTCGGTTTTCTCATTTACCTGCCAAGCCGCTTTCGCGATACGCTCAATTGCATCATCGGTAAACTCTACCTCAACTTGCTCAGTTTTTAACAGCTCACGTTGTTGCTCAGTTAATGAAGCATGAGGCTCAGTTAAGATACGTTTAAAGTCATCAGCACTTAGTGCTTCAAGCTCAACGCGGATTGGTAAACGACCTTGCAGCTCAGGGATCATGTCTGATGGTTTAGCCATTTGGAATGCGCCAGATGCAATAAACAACATGTGGTCAGTTTTAACCATGCCGTGTTTAGTGCTTACTGTTGAGCCTTCGATTAATGGTAGTAAGTCGCGCTGTACACCTTCGCGGCTAACATCAGGGCCAGACGCTTCACCACGTTTACAGATTTTATCGATCTCATCGATAAACACGATACCGTTTTGCTCTACCGCGAAGATAGCTTGCTCTTTTAACTCTTCAGGGTTAACAAGTTTTGCAGCTTCTTCTTCAACTAATAGTTTGAAGGCTTCTTTAATTTTTAACTTACGCTTACTGCGCTTGTCGCCACCCATGTTTTGGAACATGCTTTGTAGCTGGTTGGTCATTTCTTCCATACCAGGAGGTGCCATGATCTCAACATTAGGCTGAGCTTGTGCAACATCGATATCGATTTCTTTATCGTCTAATTGGCCTTCACGTAATTTCTTACGGAAAGATTGACGAGTCGAAGAGTTTTCTTCAGTTTTTGATTCACCAAAGGTGTCGCGCGCTGGTGGTAGTAGGGCATCTAAAATGCGCTCTTCTGCCGCTTCTTCAGCACGGTGCTTAAACTTCTTAGTTTGCTGTTCGCGGGTCATTTTAATTGAAATATCCACTAAATCACGGATGATAGTTTCAACTTCTTTACCAACATAGCCCACTTCTGTGAATTTGGTTGCTTCAACTTTAATGAAAGGCGCATTAGCAAGTTTTGCAAGGCGGCGAGCAATTTCAGTTTTACCCACACCAGTAGGACCAATCATTAAAATGTTTTTTGGTGTTACTTCGGCGCGTAGCTCGTCGCTTAGTTGCATACGGCGCCAGCGATTACGAAGCGCGATTGAAACTGCTTTTTTAGCTTTAGCTTGGCCGATAATGTGTTGATCTAGCTCGTGAACGATTTCTCTTGGCGTCATCTCAGACATGGCAGTTCCTATTACAATTCTTCAATAGTTTGGAAATTATTCGTGAATACGCAGATGTTGCCGGCAATAGTTAGGCTTTTCTCTACAATTTCACGTGCACTTAGGTCGGTGTTTTCAAGAAGCGCTGTGGCTGCTGATTGTGCGAAGTTACCACCACTGCCAATCGCAATTAGGTCATTTTCTGGCTGCACAACATCACCGTTACCTGTGATGATCAATGACGCAGTTTCGTCTGCAACTGCTAAGAGTGCTTCGAGTTTTCGAAGTGCACGGTCACTACGCCAATCTTTGGCCATTTCAACGGCTGCCTTAGTCAGGTTACCTTGGTGCATTTCTAGTTTGCTTTCAAATCGTTCGAAAAGGGTGAAGGCATCAGCAGTACCGCCAGCGAAACCAGCGATTACTTTGCCATTATAAAGACGTCGAACTTTGCGGGCGTTGCCCTTCATTACGGTATTACCAAGTGAAACTTGGCCGTCGCCACCAATTACGACCTTGTCGTCGCGGCGTACACTTACAATAGTGGTCATGATTATTCCTCATCATCGAGCGGCAAAGCCGCTCGTAAAAAGCGATTGATGAGGTGTTTATATGGGTGAATGAACTAAAATCAAGTCCAAAGCCAAATTCCGCAGCCCATTATTTTGATACGTTTAAGTTTATTTTTATCACTTTCGGCCAAACGTTTGGTTTCGTAAGGGCCTAAACGCACTTTATACCAAACACCATTGCTGCCTTGGGTTTTCTTTACCTCGGCAACCAAGCCGGCAAAAGCGATTTTAGCTTTTAATGTTTGTGCTTGCTCTAAGGTTCTAAAAGAACCGCATTGCATTACATACGGGCCCTTTTGTTCAATCTCTTTTACTTCAACCTGAACTTCGTGCTCTTTAATCTCTTTGATAAATTCAGGTGTTTTAGGTGGCGGAATAACTGTTTCTTCTTGTTTAGTCGGATTGGCTTGTTGTTCCACAAGTTCAGGGTCAGCATTATGTTTGATATACCATAAGCCATAGCTAAACCCGCCTACTAAAATAAGCGCGATTAAAATTAGAATAATAGGAAATGGCTTTTTCGCCGGAGCCTGCTTTTTATTTCTATTTGCTGGTTTTTTATTAATGTAATCGTGTTGTGCCATGACTCTTTTATTGGCCTTTAAATCATATCTATCGGATCAACGTCTAGGCTCCAACGCACTTTTTGCGCTAATTTGCTGGTGCTTATGTAGTCGACCATTTGCGCTAAATATTGGTGCAAGTGGGAGCGTTCCTGCGCCTGAATATGTAATTGAAAGCGATACTTACCAGCCACACGTTCCAGTGGCGCAGGTATCGGACCGAGCAATTGTATACCAGATACGTTCTGGACAGGAACCAAATCAGTTAAAAAATCGACCACTTGATTAATGTTATGTCCTTCGGCGCGCACCATAGCCATATTGGTAATGGGTGGAAGCTGAGCCTCTTCGCGCTCTGTCAGGGCATAGCGGGCAAAATCCTGATAGCCATTGTTGACTAAATCTTGTAGTAATGGATGCTCAGGAAAATGGGTTTGCAATAATACTTGCCCAGGTTCACCACTTCGACCAGCACGGCCTGCCACTTGTGTGACAAGTTGCGCTAAATGCTCGGTAGCGCGAAAGTCGCACGAATATAAACCGCTGTCGACATCTAAGATTAAAACCAGGCTAACATCAGCAAAGTGGTGGCCTTTTGCTAACATTTGCGTACCAACGAGGATACGCGCACCGCCTTGGTTAATATCATCAAGGGCTTTTTCTAAGCTGCCTTTACGACGAGTTGAATCTCGGTCGATACGACTAATCGGAATATCAGGAAAGGTTTGTGTTAAAAACTCTTCGATTTGTTCAGTACCTTTACCATTTGGAAAGATCTGTGTGCTGCCGCAATCGGGGCATTGATGAGGCACCTGATGTTGCTCACCACAGTGGTGACAAATCATCTGGCCAATGGCTTTATGAAAGGTTGCACTGGTGCTACAACGTGAGCACTCACTTAGCCAGCCACACTCATGGCATATAAGGGTAGGCGAAAAACCGCGACGGTTTAAAAACACCATTACTTGTTTGCCACGCTCTAAATGTTGGCGCATATAGGCAAGGCTAGCATGGGCAATGCCTGCTTGCTCTGGCTGACCTTTCATGTCAATTAGTTGAAACTGGTTATCGGTGCTGGTTTGGGCGCGCTCAGTGAGGCTCAACAGCTGATATTTGTTATTAATTGCTTTATGTAAGGTCTCAAGTGCCGGTGTGGCACTACCTAGAACGAGCACAATATTATGCTGGTATGCTCTATAAGCGGCTAGGTCTCTAGCATGATAGCGCAATGTATCTTGTTGCTTAAACGAGCTGTCGTGCTCTTCATCAACGATGATCATGCCAAGTGATAAAAAAGGTAAGAAAATACTCGAACGTGTGCCGATCACTATGGCGCAGCTGCCTTTTTCACAGAAACGCCAGGTCTGTAAGCGTTCGTTATCTGTCAGTGCGGAGTGCCAGAGCATAATCGGTGTATCAGGAAAGCGACGACGAAAACGATTAACCGTTTGTGGTGTTAAGCCAATTTCAGGCACTAATACTAGGGCTTGTTGGCCCTTTTTAAGTACTTCTTCTAGGCATTGCAAATACACTTCGGTTTTACCACTTCCGGTAACCCCTTCAAGTAAAAAGCTGGTAAAGCCGCTAGCTTGATTAATGCTGGTACACGCCACAGCTTGTTCTTTATTAAGTACAGGTTTGCTACCTACCGTCGGCGGGCGTTGCTGCCACTGGTTATCATGTTCGATAAACTGAGTGATCAGTTGTTTGTCGAGCAGGCTATCGATGGTTTTTTTTGTAAATCCGAGTGCTTTTAATTCTGTAACCGATGATTTGCCCGATTCGGCTAGCTGCTTTAATAAACTTAACTGGGTTTTTGCTTTTAGCGACGGCAGCTTTGCACCTTTTTCGGTCAGCTCAACCATGTTAATGCTGGTTTTATCAGGGCATTCGCCTTGTCTTAATGCAGCTGGAAGTGCCGTATGAATGGTTTCACCCAATGGATAACAGTAGTAGCGTGCAGTGAACTTCAGAAGCGCTAAATGTTGCTCAGATAAAACTGGCGTGTCGTCTATTACGTCTATAATCGGCTTTATTTTGTCAGCGGGAACATCGGTTGATGTTTTTAGAGCCAACACCACTGCAACCTTTTTTTGACTACCAAATGGCACGCGAACGCGCATGCCTGGCTTTAACTCAGGGCTGTGCAGCAGCTGTTCAACTTTATAATCGAAGGTACGCTGTAAAGGGACTTTTATGGCAACTTCTACAAAGTGCATAACAACTCTACTGAAACAAAGACGGAAAGATAATGTACTAAAATTACGGTTAAAAACCTACCAACAAATACTGAACAACAAGCCACTTGATTATTTTTTTAGCGAAATATGTATTTAAAGCTTGTCGCAAGGTCACTTGAGCTATAAAATACGCGGCCTATTAATTGTATTAACTGCGTATGGTGCCAGACTTCGGGTTTGGAGAGCGATACGGCCTTAACTAGAGGTTCCCTATGAAAGAAGGTATTCACCCTAAGTACGAAGCTATCACTGCAACTTGTTCATGTGGTAACAAATTCGAAACTAGCTCAACTCTTTGTAAAGACATCCACTTAGACGTATGTTCTGAGTGTCACCCGTTTTACACTGGTAAGCAAAAGATTTTAGACACTGGCGGCCGTGTTGATCGTTTCAACAAGCGCTTCGGTGCACTTAGCAGCAAGAAGTAATTTCTGCTGTTTAGTTAAAAGAAGCACCTTAGGGTGCTTTTTTTATGGCTAAAATTCACAAAATTCGTTATTAACACTGACACTTACTTATCATCTTCACTCATTTCCTTTGCATAACTATTTCTGGCTGTTATGCCCATTATGTCGTTAATTGTAGAGACAAAGTGCCACCCCTTGGCTATATTCTTTTTTGTATAAATGAGTATACCAATCCGCAATAATACTTAATCATTTTGAGGGATTAAACCTGTCGCTACCTGCGTTAAAAATTTCTGATTTAGAACACAACTAAATAACGAAATTTTTGCCTTGCTATCAACAAGGTTTCATTGCCTCAAAATAGACTACTTAACTAAGCGTATTGGTATCTAAAAGTTATTAAAAATAATAAATTTAAATAATTTCGTGAGTAAATGCTGTGAACTTCGTTGAAATGGCTGTTTTGGGCTAATTTCGGCTATTTGCAGTGTTCGTGCATATAAAATACAAAAACACGCGCTTAAAAGGCCATAAATAGGTTGATTTTTATGTTTGATTAATCGCAACTATGCACAGAAATTGTTGGGAAATCCTTTAAAATTAAGCGATATAGCTTATAACAGGATAGACCTGATAATACTTGGAATTTTTATACATTACAGGTATCGTACTGATGCAAGCTCTCTCACTTTTTAACTTTTTGCAGGATACTATCGCGTTATGTCAGATTTTCGTGAAAAAGCATTACATTACCACGCTCACCCCGTTCCAGGTAAAATTAGTGTTGAACTAACTAAGCCAGCCGAAACGGTTAACGATCTCGCTTTAGCTTATAGCCCAGGTGTGGCTGAACCAGTCCGCGAAATTGCTGCTGATCCAGCAAATGCCTATAAGTACACAGGTAAAGGTAACATGGTTGCGGTTATTTCAAACGGTACCGCAATTCTAGGATTAGGTAACTTAGGCCCGCTTGCATCAAAACCTGTAATGGAAGGTAAAGCGTTACTATTCAAACGTTTTGCTGGCCTTGATTCAATTGATATTGAAGTAAAACACCGCACAACAGAAGACTTCATTAATACGGTTGCTAACATCGCTGATACGTTTGGTGGTATCAATCTAGAAGATATTAAAGCGCCAGAGTGTTTTGAAATCGAAAAAGCGCTTATCGAGCGTTGCGATATTCCAGTTTTCCACGATGACCAACATGGCACTGCTATTGTTACCGCTGCTGGTATGCTTAATGCCCTTGAAGTACAAGGTAAAGACATCGAAGATGCAATTATCGTATGTTTAGGTGCCGGTGCAGCTGCAGTTGCTTGTATGGAGCTATTAATAAAATGTGGCGCACTGCGTGAGCACATCTATATGCTTGACCGTAAAGGTGTGATCCACACTCGTCGTGATGACTTAAATGAGTATAAGCAATTATTTGCTAACAATACTGATAAGCGTACATTACAAGACGTTATTGCTGATGCTGATGTGTTTGTAGGTGTATCTGGTCCTAATCTATTAACTGCCGATGATCTTAAACTGATGGCAGATAAGCCTGTGGTGTTTGCGTGTTCAAACCCAGATCCTGAGATTGCCCCAGAAGTTGCACACAGTGCACGTAACGATTTAATTATGGCAACGGGGCGTTCAGACTTCCCTAACCAAGTGAATAACGTGCTTTGTTTCCCGTTTATTTTCCGTGGTGCGCTAGATGTGCGAGCAACGGCAATTAATGATGAAATGAAAATTGCAGCTGTGCATGCTATTCGAAGCATTGCAAAAGAGCCTGTACCAAGCGAAGTATTAAAAGCGGCTGGCGTTGAGTCACTAGAGTTTGGTGCCGAGTACATCATTCCTAAGCCAATGGACCCGCGTTTATTACCTCGTATTGCTCGTGCTGTTGCTGAGGCGGCAGTAGAGTCAGGGGTTGCGCAAATTGAGATGCCAGAAGATTACATGCGTTAAACTTAATTAACGCTAATAAAAAAACTCAGCCTAAGCTGAGTTTTTTTATGCCTGTGGCTATCGGCGGTGATCCGATGGCCGAAATACTTACTCTGAATCAAGAACAGGGATATCTAACCCCATTTCTTGCATAATCTTTTTAACTTCTTCTGGCACCTTTTCAGGGTTGTCTTTACGAAGGTCATCGTCATTTGGTAATGGTTGACCTGTAAAAGCATGTAGGAAAGCTTCACACAATAACTCACTATTCGTCGCATGACGTAAGTTATTGATCTGACGACGTGTACGTTCATCAGTTAATACTTTTAATACATTAAGTGGGATCGATACGGTAATCTTTTTTACTTGTTCTGATTTTTTACCGTGTTCTGCATATGGGTGAATGTATTCACCGTTCCATTTAGCCATAAGTTATTTCGTTGCCTCGGTTGTCAGTTATTTACGCGAGATACCAATTCAAAATAGAACACTTCGTAAAGGTAATTAGTATTTCTCATCGCGCAAGATGCGGAAATTCTATCTCTTTAAAAAAGATAGTCAAATACTAGTTATTTAGCCATCTAGTAGTGTAAATGTATAAACTTCTATTGTGAGCTATAAATACTTTGACTTCTCATAGTCGATCATCTAACCTTTTAGACGTCTAAACATCCAATTTATGAATAGGTGATGAAATGAGTGAAAAAAATAAAGCGACGATAGCGGTTCGTCACGGCATCGAAGCCGATAAGCATCATGGTGCGGTTGTGCCACCTCTATACTTATCAACCACCTATTCATTTGCTGACTTTGATACTAAACGCCAGTATGACTATGGCCGCAGTGGTAATCCGAATCGCGATATCTTAGCTGAAACCTTAGCTGAGCTTGAAGGGGGTGCAAGAGGCATTATTACTGCAACAGGTATGTCTGCAGTGCATTTAGCAACTCAGCTGTTAAACAGTGATGACACACTGGTTATTCCACATGACTGTTATGGCGGTAGTTACCGTTTATTCACTTCGCTTGAAAAGCGTGGCTTATTAAAACTAAAAGTTTTGGATTTAACCAAATCTGAAAACCATCAAGAAATTTTATCGATAAAACCTAAGTTGATTTGGATTGAAACGCCAAGTAACCCAATTTTGCGTTTAACTGATATTAAAGCAATTACGAGCATTGCTAAGCAGTGTGGTGCTTTAGTTGCGGCTGATAACACCTTCTTATCACCTGCATTACAAAACCCAATTGAGTTTGGTGTTGATATTGTTGTGCACTCAACCACTAAATATATTAATGGTCACTCTGATGTGGTCGGCGGGGCGGTGATTGCTGCAACGCAAGAGTTAGGTGATGAGCTTGCTTGGTGGGCGAATAACATTGGTATTACTGGTGCACCATTTGATAGCTACTTAACACTTCGTGGTTTACGTACTTTAAATGTACGTTTGAAGCAGCACCAAGAAAATGCCTTTGCAATTGCTGAGTATTTAGAAAACTCACCTTATGTAAGCCAAGTTTATTACCCAGGCCTTTCTTCACACCCACAGCATGAGCTTGCTAAAGCACAGCAGCGCGGTTTTGGTGGTATGGTGAGCTTTGATATTAAAGGCGACATTAACGATGCCGCAGCGTTTTTAACAAGCCTTAAAGACTTTAGCCTTGCTGAGTCGCTTGGTGGGGTAGAGAGCTTGATTTGTCACCCTGCAACGATGACACACGCAGGTATGGAGCCTAAAGCCCGTCTTGAAGCTGGTGTCGGTGATACCCTTATTCGTATTTCTGTAGGCATTGAAGACGTAAAAGACCTTATTGCCGATTTAGACCGTGTTTTTAATTTAGTAAAACCAGGTCAAGGCCAGCAAGTTACAAAAGCTGAAGTTAAGCAAGCACAGCAAGATACACAACAAAACACGTCATTTAAGTTAACGCCAGCACATACGGCATTGTGGTAGAAAAATGGTAAATATTGTTCATAAATTTGGTGGCTCAAGCTTAAGCTCGGCAGAACGCTATCATGCGGTGGCTAACATTGTTTTAGCGAATACGGAGCAGGGCGATTGCGTAGTTGTATCGGCATCGGGTAAAACAACCGATACTTTAGTAAAGCTTTGGCAAAGTTACCAGCAGCAAGATAGTCAAGCCGTTAGCGATATTCTACTGCTTATTGATAATAATCAACGTGCGCTTATTGAGCAGTTACTTACAGGCCAAAATAAACAACAGGCGTTGGCACAGTTAAAAGATGAACTTGCTGTATTAAACGAATTAATTAGTCAGCAACAGTTACTTGAAGCACCTTTACTTGCACATGGTGAAGTGTGGTCGGCGCGCTTGTTGGCGGCTTACTTAAATCAGTTGGGTATTGCTGCACAAGATGTTGATGCAAGGCAGCTATTTACTTTAAATGATGGCCAGCTTTTACATCAAAAAAACCAGCAGCAATGCAGTGATACGATTAGCAAATCACATATCAACGTAGTAACGGGCTTCATTGCCGCAGATTGCCAAGGTAATACGGTTACTTTAGGCCGTAATGGCAGTGATTACAGCGCCACATTACTGGCCAGTTATACTTTTGCTAAACAAGTGTCTATTTGGACAGACACACAAGGGGTATTTAGCACTGACCCTCGTAAGGTTAAAAATGCGGTTAAATACGCCAAGGTATGTCGTGAGCAAGCAAACTTATTAGCGCGCTTAGGCAACCCAGTACTTCATGCAAAGACGTTATCGCCGTTAAAAGACTCAGAAATCAAACTCGTAGTTAGAAGTAGTTTTGATTGCGATGCCACGCCAACCGAAGTGGTAAAAGAAGGCTATAGCAAAGCAAAACGTTTTATTACTACCTTAGATAACATTGATTTATTACGCGTTGATAAACTAAGTAGTGGTGAAGTAGGTGAGCTAAGTCAGTTAATTCAACACAGCTTGCATCACTTTGTTAAAGAAGGTGATACCTACTTGTTAGTGCCTGGTCAAAGTACTCATCAGATTGTCAGCCATTTAGCGGGTCGCGCCAATATTGTAGAGTCTAATTTAAGCGGTTGTGCGGTAGTTGCACCGACTGCTGATATCGGCGCTCTTGCAGAGCAAGCAACAGCGCTTTTAAAAGAGCAGAGCATTCATCCTCGTTTTGTACAACAAGACGATAACTATGTGTTGATCTTAAATGATCAAGCAATTGATAGTGATGTTTTAACTCTTCTACATGACAAGTTGGTAAACAAAGGCCAAGAGCTGGCCATTATAGTTGCTGGCCTTGGTAATGTGGGTGAAGTGTTCTTATCGCAACTTCAAGCTCAGTTTGCTCGTTTATCTGCCCATTATAAAGTAAAGGTGGTTGCTCTTCTTCGCTCTAAGCAAATGCTATTTAGTGCCAGTGGTTTAAATACTGAAACATGGCAGGAGCAGTGGCACAATGAAGCGCAAAGCTACGACAAAGCTGAATTATTAGCGCGTATCAATGAGCTTGATTATGAGCATAAAGTGATAATTGATATCACTGCGAGTGAGGCTTTTAGTCAGTTGTATCCTGATTTTGTAGAGCTTAACTGTCATCTGATCAGTGCAAATAAATATGCGGGTACCGCTGCAAACGATTGGTATCAAGCACTGCGTAGTCAATTAGCTGAGCGAAATCTGTTATGGCGTTATAACACCAGTGTTGGCGCAGGTTTACCGATTAACTTTGCTTTGGCTGATTTACAAAATAGTGGTGACAGCATTAACCGTATTGAAGGGGTATTCTCGGGTACTTTATCGTGGTTATGTAGCAGTTATGATGGCAAGGTGCCGTTTTCTGATTTAGTGCTACAAGCACAGCAAATGGGTTACACAGAGCCTGATCCTCGTGAAGATTTATCTGGCCGCGATATGCAGCGTAAACTGCTTATATTAGCGCGAGATTTAGGGCTAGATTTAGAGCTTGATGACATTGCTCTAACACCACTTATGCCAGCAGCATTGGCAGCAGGTAGCTGGCAAGATTTTCTTGCAAACAGACAGCTGCTCGATGAATTCATGACAGAAAAAGCAGCCCAAGCTGCGGCAGAAGATAAAGTAGTGCGCTACACAGGTGCTATCACACTTGTTGATGGCAAGGTTCAGGCACAGGTAGGTTTAGTCTATGTTAGCAAAGATGATGTGCTAGCAAGTCTTAAACCGGGCGATAACATCTTTGTGATTAATTCACAGTGGTATACAGACAATGCATTAGTGATCCAAGGCCCTGGAGCGGGTAAAGAAGTTACTGCGGCAGGGGTTCATTCAGATCTGTATTGGCTGGTGAATAACTTAAAATAATTTTGCTGATCTTAGTTTTAATGGCTAAGCAAAAAGCGCCCCATGGGCGCTTTTTTATTGTCTAAAACTAATATAGTAATTAGAACAGTTCTTCTTCTGTACTCAGTTTTTCTTCAAATACATCTGTTGGCTCTTCTGTAACATACTTTGTAGGTGCAGTGCCTTTAATAAAGTATTCGAAGCGGCTGGTATAGTCATTCTTGTGGCTTAATAAGCCCGTTGCTAAATCAATACGAACCGAGACTAAGCCTTCAGGAAGTTCGATAGGAGCTTCTGGCATACCGTCAAGCGCTGCGCGCATAAAGTCGACCCACGCTGGCTGTGCGGTTTTTGCACCTGACTCAGCCCCAGAAATTTGTGAATTATCTAAGTTTTTATTTCTAGCACTACGGCCAAGTGTAATACCAGGATTGTCAAAACCTACCCATACGGAGGTTAGTACATTGCGATTAAAACCACTGAACCAAGTATCAACAGAATCATTAGTGGTACCTGTTTTACCAGCTAGGTCGCGTCGGTCTAAAGCTTGAGCACGCCAACCGGTGCCACTCCAACCTGTTTTATGACTCCAACTACCGCCGCCCCAAATGGCGCTGTGCATAGCTTGCGAGATTAAGAATGCATTTTGCTTTGAAATAATACGCGGAGCACAACGCTGGACTGGTGTTTGCTCTGTTTCAGTGATGCTAAGTTGGCTCGAATCGCGCGCTGCAAGCTCAACAGTGGCAGCCGGTTTTGGGCTATCACAAGCCAATTGAGGATTTGCCTTAAATAATGTATTGCCTGCTGAATCTTGGATTTCAGTAATAAAATAAGGCTTAATTAGGTGGCCACCGTTTGCAAAAGCGCTCATACCGCGTGCAAGTTCAAGCGGGGTAATCGAGGCACTACCAAGGGCTAACGACTCACTGCGATTAATATCACTATTTAAAAACCCAAACTTAAGCAAGTGATCTGCAGTGCGCTCTAGGCCAACACCACGCAGTAAACGAACAGAAATTACGTTTTTTGATTGTGCCAGTGCTCTGCGAATACGAATAGGGCCATTATAAACAGCTGGGCTGTTTTTAGGTCGCCATGCAACCCCTTGGCTTTTATCCCACTGATTAATAGGTGCATCATTCAAAATAGAAGCGAGTGTATAACCATTCTCAAGAGCTGCTGAATAAATGAATGGTTTAATGTTTGAACCCACTTGGCGTTTTGCTTGCACTGCACGGTTGTATTGGCTTTGTTCAAAGCTGTAACCACCTACAATGGCTTTAATTCGACCATCTTGCGGATCAAGCGAAACTAATGCACTCGATGCTTCAGGTATTTGGCTTAATATATAGCTATTGTCTGGATTTTTACGTAACCAAATTTGAGCGCCTGCTGTGAGAATGTCGCCAGCTGTTTCTGGTGCAAAACTTTGGCGGTAGCGCGTAATATATTTACGAGCCCACTTTAAACCATCCCATTCAACATTAACTTGTTCGCCACTTTTTAATAAAACAGAGATTGATTGCTCAGCTACTTGAGTGACAACACCAGCTAATAAAGGGCCAAACTCTTTTACATCTTTAAGTTTGTTTAAAATCGCGTCTCGAGTTAATGGCGTGTCGGTTTCACTATCCCATAAATGAGCGGTTGCTCCTCTATAGCCATGGCGCATATCGTAGGCATGTAAGTTGTTTACAAGCGCATCTTGTGCCGCCTGTTGGATATTTGAATCTACACTGGTGTAAACCTTGAAGCCTGTATTATAAGCTCGTTCATGGCCATAACGCTCAACCATTTCGGCGCGAACCATCTCAGAAATATAAGGCGCATATACTTCAATTTCAGCACCGTGGAATTTTGCCGTAATAGGCGCGTTAACGGCGTCTTGATACTCTGACTGACTAATATATTTTTCAGTTAGCATACGACCAAGTACAACATTACGACGTGCCTTGGCTCTCACAGGGTTACGAATTGGGTTTAGTGCAGAAGGAGCTTTAGGTAAACCAGCAATCATTGCCATTTGGGCTAACGTAAGTTCATTTAATTCTTTGCCATAATAAACTTGGGCTGCTGCACCAATACCAAAAGCACGATTCCCCAATTCAATTTTATTTAAATATAATTCGAGTATTTCATCTTTAGTTAATATACTTTCAATATGCAATGCGATGAATATCTCTTTGACTTTACGGATATAAGCCTTTTCTCGGGTTAAGAAAAAGTTACGGGCAAGCTGCATAGTTATGGTACTTGCGCCTTGTTTCTTTTCACCTGTAGATATGAGTACAATGGCTGACCGAACGATACCAATTGGGTCTATACCAATGTGTTCGTAAAAACGATTGTCTTCGGTCGCTAAAATCGCATCGATTAACGGTTGGGGGATTTGATCTATTGTGACGGGAATGCGGCGTTTTTCACCAAATTGATTAATCAATAAACCATCGCGTGAAAAAACTTGCATAGGTGTCTGTAATTGAACGTCTTTTAAAACCTGTACGCTAGGAATGTCAGGTTTAACGTAATAGTATAGACCAACTAAAGTGATTAGCCCTAAGAATGAGCAAATGATAAAAAATTGTAAAGTTCGTTTTAATAAAATCACTTATATTTTCCCTAAATGGACTCCCAATTAGAATCGGAGACTGCTAGTATATATTGATTAAAAAATGAATAATATTTTTTCAGATAAAAATTATAACTTGTTTATTATTAAAACAAAGGCAAAGTTGCAATCATGCTAAGTCAGCTATTAAAAAAGCCTTCATCTATGATGGTAGGGATCGACATCGGATCTCACTGCATTAAAGCAGTGTTGTTGCAAGAGACAGACGCAGGTTTGCGGCTTGAGGCATTAGCTATTGAACCTATGCCAAAAGGGGCTATGTCTGAACGCTCAATTCAAGACATTGAAGCTATCGGCAACGTTGTTGCTAAATTAAAACGAAAATTGCCTAAAACAGTCCAAAGTGCCGCCGTTGCAGTGTCTGGGCAAACTGTGATCACAAAGGTTATTTTTATGGATGTATCATTAACTGATGCTGAATTAGAATCGCAAATAGCCATTGAAGCAGACAGCTTAATTCCATACCCACTCGACGAAGTGAACATAGACTTTGAAAAGCTCGCCATTAATGAAGCCGATCCGAGTAAAGTTAATGTACTTTTATCTGCAGCACGCACAGAAAGTGTTGAGGCTCGCATTGGTGTATTAGAAGCTGCAAATCTAACTGCTAAAGTAGTTGATGTTGAAAGCTACGCGTTGAGCCGCTCGTTAGATGTGTACTACCAACAATTGCCTAGCGATGCCTATGATAAGTGTGTGGCAATTGTAGATATTGGTGCTGTGCTAATGCTTGTGAGTGTGGTTCAAGCCGGTGAGACTATTTACACTCGGGATCAGGTTTTTGGTGGCGACCAATACACAAACAGTATTGTCGCTTATTACAACAAAAGCTTCGATGAAGCAGAAATAGGTAAAACCACAGGCGACTTACCTCCTAATTATACGTTTGAAGTACTTGCACCTTTTCAGACTTCGCTGCTACAACAAGTAAGACGTGCAGTACAAATGTTCTTAACGACGAGCGGTAAAGATCAAGTCGATTATATTGTTTTAACCGGTGGCACAGCCATGATTGAAGGCTTAGACCGATTGTTAATTGAAGAGTTAGGGATACATACAGTGGTTGCTGAACCCTTTGCAAATATAGAAATTGCTCCAAAGGTAGACCGTAATATTTTACAGCGTCATAGAACACAGTTCGCGATAGCCACAGGATTGGCGTTGAGGAGCTTTTCGTCATGCCACATATAAATCTACTGCCTTGGCGCGAACAAAAACGAAAAGAATCGCAAAATAAATTTGTTACTTTGCTGTTCGCTGTTGTTGTAGTGAGTTTTTTAAGTATGTATATGTTGAGTTCTTTCTATTCAGGATTACGTGAAGGACAAAATGTAAAAAATAACTTTTTAAGCAACGAAATTGCACTACTTGATCAACGCATACGTGAAATCAACGAATTGGATAAAAAGAAAGAAAACCTACAGCAGCGAATGCGCTTAATTGAGGAGTTACAAAGCAATCGAAATCTTGGTACACAAATTATGGATGAGGTTGCGAAGATTGTGCCTTCAGGTGTTTATTTAACTAAGCTAGAACGTCGTGATGACCGCATACATGTATCGGGACGTAGTGAATCTAATAATCGACTATCGACTATGTTGCGCCAAGTTCAGGGCTCTTATCTTCTAGAGCGACCTGTTATGCAAGGTATTGTGGCTGGTGAGCAAACGTCGAGGTTACTAAGTGACTTTAATATGGATTTTTATGTTAAACCATTTGATAAAATAGGTGAGGTACGCAATGAACCTTGATATCAAATCGTTAACTGAAATAGATTGGAACGAAATAGAGCTCGAAAATATGGGCGATTGGCCCATTGCTGTAAAAGTAATGTGTTGTACTTTTGTTGCTGCAATCGTGCTTTATTTTAGTTATAGCTTGCTAGTGTCTGATGAAATAGCTAATTATCACAGTTCAGTAGCCAAAGAGACTGAGCTGAGAAATACTTACAAAGCTAAATATGCTGTTGCGAGTAACCTAGATTTATATCGCCAGCAAATGATTGAGATGGAAGATAAGTTTTCGCAACTATTAAAGCGCTTACCCACCTCTAATGAAACACCAGGTTTACTTGACGATTTGTCTTATGTTGGCACGACAAGTGGTTTAACGTTTTTAAAAATTGGCTGGTTACCAGAGATAGAAAAAGAGTTTTACACTGAGCTGCCAATTAAGATAGAAGTTGTGGGCTCATATCATGAGTTTGGTGAGTTTGTTGGTAAAGTTGCACAATTACCGCGTATCGTAAGTTTGCATGACTTTACTATTCAAACCCTTGATGATGGTGAACTTACTTTTAGCGTTGTTGCTAAAACCTATCGTTATGAGGGAGGCACTCAGAAATGATGAGAAGGCTTCCGTTAGTTATTATTATGACTTTTGCACTGAGTGCATGTAACGATGATACATCAGAGCAAAAAGAGTTTATCGATCAGGTAAAGGCAAGCACTACACCCAAAGTAGAGCCTATTCCTCAGATCGCAAAGTTTGAATATTTTGAATACAGTGCCAGTAAGTTGCGTAGCCCATTTGTTGCACCAAGACCTGAAATTATTCAAAACAACTTAGTACAAGTTAAAAACTGCTTACATCCAGATCCTAGCCGAGTTCGCCAGCCTCTAGAGAAGTACCCGCTTGAAAATTTATTAATGAAAGGGACTATCGGTCAAGCTGATAATAGCTGGGCATTGATTAAAGCGGCAGACGATACACTTTATCGTGTCACAGTAGGTAATTATCTTGGTTTGTATCATGGTGAGATTAAAGAAGTGCATGACAACTACATTGAATTATTAGAATTAATCCCTGATGGGGCTGGTTGCTGGAAAGAGCGCCTGACCAAGCTAGAAATGTTAGAGGCAGGTACAAATGGTGCAGATTAATCATATAAAAGGTAAAAATAAAATGCATAAAGGAATGGCTTGGTTAAAGCACATGCGAAAATACATGTTCGCTGCATTAACCTTACTGGTAGCGCAGTCGGTAGTCGCTGCACCTGTACTTTATGATGTGCGTTACAATCCAATCATGAAGGATGAAACGCAGCTGCAGCTAGTCTTTGATGAAGCCCTTACATTTGAGCCTAAAGTTCAGGTTTATAACGCACCAGCTCGGATAGAAATGTTATTTGACGATGTTGGTGTTGATAAAGAAGTTCAGACTGTAAATATAAACCAAGCAGGTATTCAGCAAGTCACTAGCACAATGACAACGGATGGTTTAAAAGTTGTTGTTATGCTGGATAAATTGAAAATTTATAAAACAACAGCTAAAGACAATGTTTACACGCTGCATGTTTCAGATAACCCAATTGCCAGTGATGAATCGGCTGATCCCTTATCAGCCTCAAGTAACTTTATAAATACTGTACAATCCATTGATTTTCGTCGTACTGAAAAAGATGAAGCTCGCTTATTGGTGTTTTTGCAAGGTACTCAAGCTGCGATTGATGTACATGAAAGCGGTGGTAAAATTATTGCAGAATTCCATCATACGGATATTTTAGACGAGCTTCTGTATGAACTAGACGTTATTGACTTTGGTACCGTTGTAAGCAAAATCGAGACCTTCAAAGAAGGAACAATGACTCGTATAGTGGTAGAGCCAAATGCTGCGTTTAAATTTACTCACCAACAAATAGAGAACATCTTTACGTTAACAGTTGAAAAAGATGATACTCAACGTGCATACCTAGACGGCGGTATTGAATATCAAGGTCGTCCTATGAGCCTTAACTTCCAAGATATTCCAATTCGCTCTGTACTACAGATTATTGCGGGCTATAACGAGTTTAACTTAGTAACAAGCGACTCTGTAACAGGCAATATTACGCTTCGTCTAGAAGGTGTTCCTTGGGATCAGGCTTTGGATGTTGTGCTTAAAATTAAAGGTTTGGATAAACGCATGGATGGTTCTATTTTGATGGTTGCACCATCTGAAGAACTGGCAGCGCGTGAAGCCAAAGAGCTCAAAGCTAAACAGCAAGTCGAAGATTTAGAGCCTTTATACAGTGAATATATTCGCCTTAATTATGCTAAAGCTGAAGAGTTTGCTGATTTATTAAAAACCGATACCAACAGCATCATTTCTTCACGAGGCAGTGTTTCGGTTGATAAACGTACTAACACATTACTAATTAAAGATACTTCTAAAAGTATTGATAGTGTTCGCCGTATGGTTGAAACCCTTGATATTCCAGTAAAGCAAGTGGTGATTGAATCACGTATGGTTACTGTGAATGATAACGTGCAAGAAGACTTAGGCGTACGTTGGGGTATAAGCGATGTCGGCAGTGACGGTGCTATCTCTGGGACTCTTGAAGGCGCCGGAGGCATGTTTGGTGCTGGCTCTTACAATAACATTCCAAGTTTAGCTGACCGATTAAATGTAAACTTACCAATTTCAAGCCCAGCGGGAAGTATTGGTGTACAAGTTGCCAAATTAGCTAACGGCACCATTTTAGATTTAGAGCTCAGTGCTTTAGAAGAGGAAAACCGAGGTGAGATCATCGCAAGTCCGCGCATCACTACGGCTAACCAACAAAAAGCACGTATTGAGCAAGGTACCGAAATTCCTTATGTTGAAGCTGCATCAAGTGGTGCAACAACGGTTACCTTTAAAAAAGCGGTATTAAGTTTAGAAGTAACGCCACACATTACGCCTGACAATAAGGTGATTTTAGACCTAGTTATCACACAAGATACACGCGGTGATACGGTGCAAACACCAACGGGTTCAGCGGTGGCGATTAATACTCAAGAAATCCAAACACAAGTGTTAGTAGAGAATGGCCAAACAGTTGTTCTTGGTGGTATCTTCCAACAGCAAATTGTTAACTCAACGAAGAAAGTTCCTGTACTTGGAGACATTCCATATTTAGGAACCTTATTCAAAAGCACTAGTGAGTTTAATGAAAAGAAAGAGCTGTTAATCTTTGTAACACCAAAAATTCAATTGGATTAAGTGATTTTTTCTTAAGCAACGAGCAATTAGCATGTTTAATTGCTCGTTATATGGCTTTTTATGCTAATTGACTTGAAATACCCAAGCAATTACTGAGATAATCCCCTCCTTAATTTTGGGGCCAGGTCGTTAGGCGGGGTTTTATTTCAAATTTTAGAGTTCGTTTGTACTAAAAAGATATGGCTGAGAAACGTAATATATTTCTAGTGGGCCCTATGGGGGCTGGCAAAAGCACAATTGGTCGTCACATTGCTGACCAATTACACCTTGAATTTTTCGATTCAGATCAAGAGATCGAGCGACGCACAGGAGCAGATATTGCTTGGGTGTTCGACCTTGAGGGTGAAGAGGGCTTCCGACTTCGTGAAGAAACTGTTATTTCAGACCTAACTGAGATGCAAGGTATTGTACTTGCAACAGGTGGTGGTTCTGTGATCAGTAAAGAAGTACGTAATAAGCTTTCTGCTCGCGGTATTGTTGTATACCTAGAGACACCTATCGAAAAGCAAGTTGCACGCACGCAGCGCGACAAGCGTCGCCCATTATTGCAAACAGAAGAAGCACCGCGTGATGTATTAGAGCGCTTAGCTGAAGAACGCGAACCGTTATACAAAGAAGTGGCTGATTTTGTTGTCCGCACTGATGAGCAAAGCGCTAAAGTTGTTGCTAATCAAATCATTGAGAAATTAGATTTTTAAAACCAATAATTAAAAAAGGAAACTAGCGATGCTTGAATTAACTGTTAATTTGGACGAGCGAAGTTATCCTATTTATATTGGTCAATCTGCTCTTAAAGACACAGGTCGATTACGCGAACACATTGGCGATTGTCGTCCTATCATTATCACCAACGACACCATTGCACCTCTATACCTTGATGATGTAATGGCGTCATTGGCTGATCTTAACCCGTTATCTTTTTCTATACCTGATGGTGAACAATATAAGTCACTAGAGTGGTTTGAGAAAATTTCGGCATTCTTACTCGAACATAACTGTGGTCGTGACACCTGCCTTATTGCATTAGGTGGTGGTGTTGTGGGCGACTTAACCGGTTTTGTTGCTGCCTGTTATCAACGCGGTGTGCCTTTTATTCAAGTGCCTACTACCTTGCTATCACAAGTTGATTCATCAGTTGGTGGTAAAACCGCTGTTAATCATCCGCTTGGCAAAAACATGATTGGTGCGTTTTACCAACCGCAAGCCGTTTTTATCGATACCCAATCACTACATACTTTACCTGAGCGAGAGTTCGCAGCAGGCATGGCTGAAGTGATCAAGTACGGTTTAATCTATGACACAGAACTATTTGCTTATTTAGAGCAAAATATCGCTAATCTTAAATCACTCGATGAGCAAACATTACAGCATGTTATTTATCGTTGCTGTGAAATCAAAGCCTTGATTGTTGCGCAAGATGAAAAAGAAGCAGGTTTGCGTGCGTTATTAAACCTGGGTCATACTTTTGGTCACGCAATTGAAGCGCAAATGGGCTATGGTAATTGGTTACACGGCGAAGCTGTTGCTGCTGGCATGGTGTTAGCAGCACGTTTAGCGCAAACTCGCGGTGATTTAACTGCAGCTGAAGTTGAGCGCATAGTTCAATTGATTGCTCATTACGATTTACCTGTTGATATTCCAGCTGAAATGACTAGCGAGCAGTTTTTAACGCATATGCGTAAAGATAAGAAAAACAAGAAAGGCACGATCCGGTTTATTCTTCCTACCCAATTTGGTCAGTGCGCGCTGGTAAGCGATGTTACCGATCAGCAGGTTTGTGATTTAATAGCGCGCTAATGCAATCGCAAATATTGCCTAGCCGTGCTGCGCTAGTTGATCGAATCGCTCTGCAGTTTGAATATGGGCAGAATTTAATTTGCTTACTTGGCCCTTCAGGGCTAGGTAAAAGTTACTTACTAGAAACATTCATCACTGATAAGTACGCTGAGTTTAACAAAGCATTTGTACAATTGTCTGGCAAAATGACAGATCAACAGCTGCTTACAGAGCTACTCGAACAAAGCTTTAGTAACCCACTTATCGATCATACCCAAACGTTATCAGAAAACTTTTATAACCTGTATAGGCAGCAACCTTGTGGTGATTGCTTGTGGGTGATTGATGGCGGGCGTCATTTATCTGAGGATATGGTTCATCAACTCGAGATACTGGCAAAGAAAAGCCCAAGTACCTTATATATTTTGATAGCATCTCAGTCTGTTGGGCAATTCACACAAGCTGTTGAAATTCACCTAGAGGCACTTAATCTTAGTGAAAGTAAGCAGTTGATGCGTTGGTTTTTCGATAGCCTTCCGGTAGAAGAAGATCCTGTTTTTCGAACCTTTTTGCAAGAAGCTCATGGTAATCCTGCATTATTACTTGCATGGCAACCAGATCAACAAACTGCAGATATTCGCCCTCCAGTAAAGAGCTACAAACCGTTGTATTTAACCCTGTTGTTAATAACAACTATGTTATTAATTATTGGCTTTTTGTACAAAGCAGATATGACCCAATGGTGGAAAGCACATTATCAACAAGAGGAGAGTGCCACTATTGCTACGGCTCTCCCAGCAGAAAAGGTTACTGCGGCTCAACAGAACAGCGATGAAACGCTATCAGAGCCGAGCAGTGCGTCAGTAGAGCTTGATAATAATACTGTGACAGTTCAACAGTCAGAAGCTCCAGCAGTAAGCCATGAAAATAATATTGCTGCAATTGTTGATAGTCTTGCTAGTGCAAAACCTGAAGAGCAACAGGCCAAACCAAGTAGCGAAGAAATTGCCGCAGTATTGACTGACGACGCCTTAAATCCTCCTCCAGCTGATAATGCCGTTAATACAGTAACAGTTGAAAAAGCGCCGACAGTGAGTGCAAATGCATGGTATTTAGCAGAGCCAGACGAGCATTTTGTAATACAGCTGTTAGCTGTTACTAAAAAAGAAATCACTGATAAGTTTATTACAGAGAACTCATTAGAAGGGCAAGTTAATACGTATCAAACTTTGCGAGGTGGCAAAGTGTGGTGGATTGTAACTTATGGTAGCTATGCCACCTTAAACGACGCGAAAAATGCGTTATCGACACTACCGAATAAAGTGCGTAAAAATCAGCCTTTTTATAAAAAAATAAGTAAAATTAAGCAAGAAATTGCTTCACAGGATCAGTAAATTAAAACTGATTAGTGTAGAATCGCGCAATATCGAATTGAAGTTAAGAGCAGATGCAGCAAAAGACCAGAGCCTTCCTTAAATGGGCAGGTGGAAAATACAGCCTAGTTGAAGATATTCATGCCCGCTTAAAACAAGCGAGTTTGGATGCTGATACTTTAGTTGAACCTTTTGTTGGCGCTGGCTCTGTATTCCTCAATACTGACTTTAAGCATTATATTTTAAATGATATCAATGCTGATTTGATCAACCTGTACACAGAGCTTAAACGCACGCCAGATGAATTTATTAGCGATGCAAAAAAGTTATTTGTTGAGCTAAATAATCATCCAGAAGCTTATTACGAATACCGTGTTCAATTTAATCAAAGCAGTGATGTATATGAACGTGCAATTTTGTTCTTATACATGAACCGTCACGGGTACAACGGCCTATGTCGTTATAACCTAAAAGGGATTTTTAATGTTCCTTTTGGAAAATATAAGCGCCCATACTTTCCAGAGAAAGAAATGAATTTCTTTGCTGAAAAAGCGCAACAAGCAACTTTTACCTGCTTAGGTTATGACGAAGTGTTTAAGCTTATTCCTGAAAACGCAGTAGTGTATTGTGATCCACCCTATGTACCACTCAGTAAAACGGCGTCGTTTACTTCTTACGCTAAAGGCGGCTTTAATTTAGATGACCAAGCTAACTTGGCTAATTTAGCTGAGCAGGCTGCATTCGAAAATAATACGCCCGTACTTATTTCTAATCACGATACAGTGTGGACTCGCAAAATCTACAGCCAAGCATCACTTGATGAGATTAAGGTGAAGCGGACAATAAGCCCTAAGGGTGGTTCACGAAATAAAGTGAATGAATTGATGGCTATGTATTTAGCACCAAAGAAACCGCGAAATAAATAGCAGCAATAAAAATAATAAACAAAATGACTGCAATCACAATGATAGCCAGTGGTGAATGCTCTTTGAAGTCAGCTTGACGTTTTTGCTCTGACTGCACACCAAAAAATGCCGCAAAGACACTTTGTAATGCACTAATAAAGCTGCTCATGTAATTAGAATTTTGAGCTTAAACTACTAACGTTCTTTGACTCTTCGCTACTTGTTAAAAGCTCAAGTAAATCGAGGTAATGGAATTGTGCGCTACGGCTGTCACCAGTCAACCAAGAAAACCATCCAGTTTCTTGTTCTGCTTTCATACATTGAGCAGAAGATGATGATGCGTTTAGCGTATTGCATGAGCAACCAGACGCCGTTGCTAAAAACTCGTCTTCATCGGCAGATGAAAAAGATACAAACGTAGCAACAGTAAGTGCGGACGCGATTAAGATCCCTATTTTAAAAGCACGCATGAGAATAACCCTTGTTTGTGTTATTTAAACAAGCATACCTAATAATTGCTCAAATAACAAACTTAATTCATGCTGAATTGATTAAAAAATTAATAAAATTAGCGCGTTAAAGTTAATTTTATGTTTAATTTTTGTTTTGTTTTTTGGTTCTTTTGACATGTTTAATCGGTTTAGGTAGCAGGTCAGCTAGTTAATAGTTCTTATATTCGAATGATCTTAAAGGCTTTCTACTATTTAGCTAAGTATTTACCCTGTGTCGTACTGTTTTAATCAGTAAGCGATTAGGTTACATTAAGCGCTCCTTTAGCGTAGCAAATTATTATTGGATCTCTCATGTTAGAAACCTTACAAAAGTATTTAATAGCCCCTTCAATTTTATCGGCTGACTTTGCTCGCTTAGGTGACGATGTCGATCGTGTTCTTGCAAGTGGTGCTGACGTTATACATTTTGATGTAATGGATAACCATTACGTGCCTAACCTCACATTTGGACCAATGATTTGTAAAGCGCTGCGAGATTACGGCATCACAGCACCAATTGATGTACATCTGATGGTAAAGCCCGTTGACCGCATTATTCCTGATTTTGCTGAAGCAGGGGCGTCGATTATCAGTTTTCACCCAGAAGCCAGTGAGCATATAGACCGCACTTTGCAATTAATTAAAGATAACGGCTGCCAAGCGGGATTAGTGTTTAATCCTGCAACAAGTTTAAGTTACCTTGAACATGTGCTTGATAAAGTTGATGTAGTGCTATTAATGTCGGTTAACCCTGGCTTTGGTGGCCAAAGTTTTATTCCACATACTCTCGAAAAGCTCCGCCAAGCACGTAAAATTATTGATGCTTCAGGTCGCAATATTCGTTTAGAAGTTGATGGTGGTGTCGGTGTTGATAACATTGCCGAAATAGCAGAAGCGGGCGCTGATATGTTTGTATCAGGCTCTGCAATTTTTAATCAACCAGATTACAAAGCGGTCATCGATGCGATGCGCAGCGAACTTGCGAAGGTTGAATAATGAAATACGATGCGGCATTTTTCGATTTAGATGGCACCTTGGTCGATAGCGTTTATGATTTATACATTGCGATGAACCTGACTTTAACCGATTTAGCGTTTCCGGTTGTTACACAAAAGCTAGTAGAAAGCTGGGTCGGCAATGGTATTGAAACCTTAGTTAAGCGTGCTTTGAGCGGTGACATGCAAGTAAGCGAGCATTTGGATGAAGCCCTTGCAGAGCGTGCTATTAATTTGTTTTATCAGCACTATGACCAGGTTGTGGGTGACTATAGTGCGCTTTATCAACATGTTGAAACGGGGCTTGCTGCACTTGCTGGTGTTCCTAAGGTGGTGATCACCAATAAGGCACGTCGTTTTACCGAAAAGCTACTTGATAAACTCTCATTGACCAGTCATTTTCAGTTTATTGTCTGTGGCGATGATATGGCAAAAAAACCATCACCTGAACCATTGCAATATGCTTGTCAGCAACTCGATGTCAGCCATGAAAAAGCGGTTATGATCGGCGACTCAAAAAGTGATATTTTGGCAGCAAAAGCTGCGAATGTTGACGTTGTTGCACTCGGTTATGGCTATAACCAAGGTGAAAACCTCGCTGATTTCAATCCAGAGTACCTCTGCGAGAATTTCTTAGATATAATACCCGTTCTTACCCAAAGGTAAGTGCATTTTAAATTCGTCTTTTTAGTTTAGTAAAAATATAAAGGAACATCATGAGTAAACCAGTAGTGTTAAGTGGCATTCAGCCAACCGGTGGTATGACAATAGGCAACTATGTTGGCGCTATTAACCAGTGGCTTAAGCTACAGGAAGACCACGAAAGTTTCTTTATGTTAGTAGATTTGCACGCCATTACAGTTCGCCAAGATCCAGAGCAATTACGCTCGCGCGTGCTGGACGGTATTGCGCTATATGCTGCATGCGGTATCGACCCAGAGAAAGCTGCGTTATTCGTGCAATCTCAAGTGCCAGAACATGCACAGCTGAGCTGGGTATTAAACTGTTACGCGCAAATGGGTGAGCTTAACCGTATGACGCAGTTTAAAGATAAGTCATCTAAACATGCGAATAACGTGAATGTGGGCTTATTCTCTTACCCAGTGCTGCAAGCGGCAGATATCTTGTTATACCAAGCGGATCAAGTGCCAGTGGGTGAAGATCAAAAGCAACACCTTGAATTAACACGTGATATCGCAACACGTTTTAACAACCTATACGGTGACGTGTTCAAACTACCTGAGCCGTATATTCCTGAGTTCGGCGCACGTGTAATGAGCTTACAAGATCCGCTGAAGAAAATGTCTAAGTCAGATGAAAATCCAAACGGTTACATCATGTTATTGGATGAGCCGAAGAAGATTGAAAAGAAACTGAAAAAAGCAGTAACCGATTCAGACGAACAAGCACGTATTTACTTTGATCGTGACGAAAAACCAGGTGTATCTAACCTACTTACTTTATTATCAGTTGCAACTAAGCGCTCAATCGAAGACTTAGTTCCTGAATACGAAGACAAAATGTATGGTCACCTGAAAAAAGACACCGCAGCAGCGGTTGTTAATATGATTGAGCCAATTCAAGCACGCTTTAAAGAGATCCGTGAAGATCAATCACTACTTGATAGCATTATGAAATCAGGTGCTGAAAAGGCGAGTATTCGCGCTGAAAAAACATTAAAAGCTGTGTACGATGCGGTAGGTTTTATTCCTCGCCCGTAAGCTTGCAACAAATAATTGAAATAAAAATACCGCTTAACAGCGGTATTTTTTTTATTCATTAAAAACTCAGCACAATTAAAACAGTAAAAAAACACATCAGCGCGGCAGCAGTTTTGTCTGTTTTTTCCATTTTTTTATTCCTCATCTGTGTTCAACTGTTTAATTGCATAGCCTTTATTTTTTAATAGGCCTAACAAGCTATCTTCACCAGCCAAATGGGCTGCACCAACGAGCACCAGCTCTTTTTGATGATTAGTAAAATAGCGCTCTATCTTACTAAGCCAGGTTAAATTACGTTGCTTAATTAACATTTCATAAGTAAGGGGATCACGTTGTTTTAGCGGTAGGGTAGTAAGCTTAGCCATTGCTTGCATATCGCCATTTCGCCATGCATCGAGCATTTCAACATACAGTTGCTGGAAGTCAGAAACTTGTGCCAATAGTGATTCTATAAAGGCATTCTCATCTTCATTGCCTAATTGTTTAAACAAATTTAACTGGAAAGCTAAGGTTTCAAGGTAAGCTATTTTTTTATTATCTTGTTTGGCCAGTTTCGCAAGATAGCTATCGACGCCCTCACCTAAGAGCTGCTGTTTTTGTAACTCTAACGACATGATTAGCAAGCTCACCATAAAAGGTCGAAAGCTATCCAGTTCATAGAGATGCATGCCATAGCTATTAAGCTGTAATTTTAATTGTTGCTTAACTTTTTCTGTCAGTTTGCTACTTAAGGTTTCACCTGCTTGATAGCTAAGAGCTTTAAGCAGGGTTAGTTGTGCCGAGCTATCGCTTGGTGCAGGTACATCGGCTTCAAGCACTAAGGTATCTATCAGTTTATAAGCCTGATTAAATTCAGTGGGAAGTGGCAGCTCTTTAGAAGGTAAAATATGAATTGAACCAGCAAGATAAATATATTCATCACCTTTACTTACCTGCCAAATGGCACTTTTAGCGATGCTAAAACTACTTGCTAATAAGCCTGATGTAGCAATGAATGAGATGAGCAAGTATCGAGTTAATGTTTTCATTATTTTAGCCTGTTAATTGATGAGGTTTGCCCAGCATGCTGGGCAAACTAGCTGTTAGTTATTGAGCTGTTGTTCAATTTGGTGATCAATTTTATTGTTCATTTGCTCAATAGAGGCGGCTATAGATGTCTCTAACTGTTGATCTAGTTTTTGAGCACCTTGATTATTTAGTAAAGTGTTCGGTGCTGTAATAACGAGTGCAGCGACTGCTAGTAGTGGCATCATTTTTAAAATTGAATTGCTCATAATGTAATTCCCTTAATTGGTTGATTGGTTTTATCAACGAGGCAAAAGTGGTTGGTAGCCCGTTGATGGAAACTACAATAGCGAGGAATTCGGATAGAGTCGCTTATCTAGTTCTAAGCGATTTATTTATAAGGTTTTTAAAATTTAATTCAAACAATTTCAATGGTTTAAATCCAATCCTTATGGGCCGAAATAAGGTTTTAAAGGATATTATTTTTGAGGGTTTGCTTTATCGAGGGCTATTATTCTTTCACTGGCTGGCAGAAGCGCAGCAAGCCTCATTAATAAAAGAGGATTACTGCGTTACTTTGCAACAGGGGTAACACCTGGCGAGTCACACGCAATGACTTCAAATCGATAGCCATATTCAGCATTGTGATCAGGGGTTACTTGCACTATTTCGTAATCATTCAGCTCAACAGCTTTACTGTTTTCAGCCTTTAAACAGCGCGAATAACTATCGGCCTCAAAGCTGTAAGCAAACATGGCAATTAAGCGTTTGCTGCGCTCAAAGTAACCCTTACTATCCAAAAACTGACGTAGATTTTCAGCCGTTTCGTTATCAGCTTGTATGTTTATATCACGGCTAGGTACCTGAGCTTCTTCGTTGATGTCAGGAATTTGTTGCTCAATTTTTTCACTGAGTTCTTCAACCGCTTTTTGCTGCTCTTCACCTGACTCTTTGGCAATGACTTTGCTATCGATAAAGGTACTGACCATGTTGTCGAGCACTTCTTCAGGTGGCTTGTCATCAAGAAACGAAATTAAGTTAATAAATACTACGGTTGCTAAAATAAAACGCACGATGGCGGTTAATAGCGGCGAATAGCTTTGACTTATAAATTTAACTCGCTCAGAGCCAAATGGTTTTATCAGCAATAGAATAAAAATATAAAAAGGCAAAAAGAGTTGAAATAACAATAATGTACCTAGTGTTATTCCCAGCGCCCAAGGCGGTAAATATAACAGTGTGGCAAAGTTATGTGTGTAGTTAAAATGATTGGCAGAAACATGGGTTACATCATTTACTATGCCGCTTGCACCTGCCAACACAAAGTTAGCGATACTAGCATAGAAGATTAAAATCAGTGCCTTGCCGGCAAGTGAATGCCAAAGTTGATTAAATTTAGGCCAAAATTCAATAACAAGCGCAATAATGGTGATGGTGGCACTTAACCAGCCTGATGGCACAACAATCAGGCTGCTTAATGCCAAAAGATAGAGCTTTTGTGCGGTACTTAAGTTAAACCAAATGGCTTGTAAACGTTCAACCAACCTTGTTTTATGAGGTTGCCAGCTACGTTGCTGTTGTTGAAACTGTTTATTAGCGCGCCATTTTGCAATTTTTAAATACCTACGCACGCAATATCCTTTTTATAGTAGTGGTTTTAAGTACCTGCCTGTGTGTGAACGCTCACAATCGGCGACGTCTTCAGGTGTACCAGAAATTAAAATTTCACCACCGCCAGAGCCACCTTCAGGGCCTAAATCGACAATCCAGTCTGCGGTTTTGATCACATCAAGGTTATGCTCAATAACAACAATGGTATTACCGTGATCGCGTAAGCGGTGCAGTACTACTAATAATTGCTGAATATCAGCAAAGTGTAAACCCGTAGTTGGTTCATCAAGGATATACAGTGTTTTACCGGTATCGCGTTTTGAAAGTTCACGAGCCAGTTTCACACGCTGTGCTTCACCACCTGAGAGGGTTGTTGCAGCTTGACCTAAGCGAATATACGACAAGCCAACATCCATTAACGTTTGCAGTTTACGTGCAATGGCCGGGATTTTATCAAAGTAGTCACGGGCATCTTCAACGGTCATTTCGAGTACTTGGTGAATGTTTTTACCTTTGTACTGTACTTCTAGGGTTTCACGATTGTAGCGCTGACCTTTACATACATCACAAGGCACATATACATCTGGTAAAAAGTGCATTTCTACCTTGATCACGCCATCGCCTTGGCAAGCTTCACAACGGCCACCTTTAACGTTAAAGCTAAAGCGACCGACTTTATAACCACGCGAACGGGCTTCTTGAGTGCCTGCAAATAGCTCACGAATACCGGTAAAAATACCAGTGTAAGTTGCAGGGTTTGAGCGCGGAGTACGGCCAATTGGGCTTTGGTCAATATCAATCACTTTATCAAAATGATTCAATCCCTTAATTGACTTATACGGTGCTGCTTCTGCGGTCGTTGCGCCATTTAACTCGGTATGAGCCAGCTTAAATAAAGTGTCGTTGATAAGTGTCGATTTACCTGAGCCCGATACACCTGTGATACAGGTCATTAAGCCAAATGGAATACGTAAATCAACGTTCTTTAAGTTGTTACCTGTGGCACCAAATAGCTCAAGCCATTTGTCGTTGGTTTGATGGCGAGCCGCCGGTACTTCGATTTTCTTTTCACCAGAGAGATACTGACCGGTGATAGAATCTTTACTTGCTAGAATATCATCATGGGTACCTTGTGCAATAACATGGCCGCCATGAACACCAGCACCTGGGCCGATATCGATAATATGATCGGCAGCGCGAATGGCATCTTCGTCATGCTCAACCACAATGACGGTGTTGCCTAAATCACGTAAGTGAATAAGGGTTTTTAGTAGGCGGTCGTTATCGCGTTGGTGCAAACCAATTGATGGTTCATCCAGTACGTACATAACACCAACAAGGCCTGCACCAATTTGGCTTGCTAAACGAATACGCTGAGCTTCACCACCTGAGAGGGTGTCAGCGCTTCGCTCAAGTGATAAGTAATTAAGGCCTACATTAATTAGGAAAGATAAACGGTCGCGAATTTCTTTGAGGATTTTATCGGCAATTTGGGCACGCTGACCAGTTAGGCTTAAGCTATCAAAAAATGCCATGCTTTCACCAATACTCATTGTGGTGATGGCAGGTAGATTGGTTTGGCCAATAAATACATGGCGAGCTTCTTCGCGTAATCGAGAGCCATGACAGCTTGGACACGCTTGGCTCGTTTGGTATTTAGCGAGCTCTTCGCGCACCGAGTTTGATTCTGTTTCGCGGTAGCGGCGGTTCATATTATTTAAAACGCCTTCAAACTCGTGGTTACGCGTAATTAAATCGCCACGGTCATTGCGGTAATTAAAAGCAATTTTAGTCTTGCCTGAACCTTCAAGAATAACTTTTTGTGCTTCTTTACTCAGATTTTGAAACGGCGCTTCTAAATCAAACTTGTAATGCTCCGCAACGGCTTGCAGCATTTGGAAATAATAAAAGCTGCGTTTGTCCCATCCTTTAATTGCGCCGCCCGACAAGCTTAGCTCTGGGTTTTGCACTACACGGTTTGGATCAAAATACTGACGTACACCTAAACCATCACAGCTTTGGCATGCACCTGCTGGGTTATTAAACGAGAATAAACGCGGTTCAAGCTCGCCCATTGCATAGCCACAGGTTGGGCAAGCAAAGTTAGCTGAAAACAGCATGTCTTCGCTAAGAGAGTCATCCATTGCCGCTACATGAGCTATACCGCTTGAAAGCTCAAGCGCCGTTTCGAATGATTCAGCTAAACGCTGTTGTTGGCCATCTTTTACTTTAAAGCGGTCAACCACAACTTCGATAGTGTGCTTTTTATGAAGCTCAAGGGTTGGTGGATCTGATAAGTCACAAACTTCGCCATCGATACGGGCACGAATAAAGCCTTGGCTTGCAAGTTGCTCAAGCAGCTTAACATGTTCACCTTTTCGGTCTTTCACAACTGGTGCTAATAGCATTAGCTTGCTACCTTCAGGTAGCGCTAAAACCGTATCGACCATTTGGCTGATAGTTTGTGCTGCAAGTGGTAAGTCGTGAGTAGGACAGCGTGGCTCACCTACACGGGCAAATAATAAACGTAGGTAATCGTAAATTTCGGTGATGGTTCCGACTGTTGAGCGCGGGTTATGCGAGGTTGATTTTTGCTCAATAGAGATTGCAGGCGATAAACCTTCGATGTGATCCACATCGGGTTTTTCCATCAGCGATAAGAACTGCCTTGCATATGCAGAGAGTGATTCAACATAACGACGTTGCCCTTCTGCATAAAGCGTATCAAACGCTAAAGACGATTTTCCTGAACCAGATAGGCCAGTGATAACTATCAGCTTATCACGGGGAATGGTTAGGCTGATGTCTTTTAAATTGTGCGTACGGGCGCCTCGGACTTCAATGTTTTCCATGCTATCTCGTTTTGTTACCTAATTATTTTTTCAGTATCTCACAATACGCGATAAGATTAATCCTTGATCAAAGAAAAAATCATCACTCACAGGTGATTATTTAGTTTTTGCTTGTGGTAGAATCCACGCTCACATTTTAACAGACAGCAAGATCAGTAATTCATGACAGCATCTTCACTCAACTCTCGAGAAAAACGCGCTGCCGTTTCGTTGGCGAGCGTATTTGCATTTCGCATGCTTGGCCTATTTATGCTGATGCCAGTATTGGCAATTTATGGTCAGCAGCTAGAAGGGTTTTCGCCACTATGGATTGGCTTTGCTATCGGTGCTTATGGTTTAACGCAAGCTGTATTACAGATACCTATGGGCTGGTTATCGGACAAAATTGGTCGTAAAAAAGTCATTATTGGTGGTCTTTGTGTGTTTGCGCTTGGTTCTGTGATAGCGGCAACAGCTGAGTCAGTACAAATGGTGACGTTAGGGCGTGCATTACAAGGCATGGGCGCAATAGCCAGTGCATTGTTAGCACTTGCTTCTGATCTAAGTCGTGATGAACAGCGTCCAAAAGTAATGGCCGTCATTGGTATGTGTATTGGTATGAGCTTTGCCGTTGCTATGTTACTTGGGCCAATAGTAGCCGCATCATGGGGTGTTGCAGGAGTATTTTGGCTTACCGCAGGGCTGGCGCTTTTAGGTATTTTTATCGTGTTGTTCTTAGTGCCCAATGCAGTTAGTAAAGCCCCAAAAGGCGATACGCTTGCAACACTTGATGACATTAAGCAACTTATTAAACACCCACAATTAGCGCGCCTTGATTTTGGGGTGATGCTGCTTCATCTTACATTAACTACCGTATTTGTAGCATTACCAGGTCAGCTTATTAAAGATGGATTGATTGCAGATCATCATTGGTATTTATACATACCTGTATTATTTTTAGCATTTTTCTTGATGGCACCTATGATGATAGTGGCGATTCGCAAAGAAAAAGAAAAACAAGCATTCATTGCTTCAATCGCACTGCTGGTGTTAAGCATGTTAGCCATGTCGCTATGGGTTGATTCGGTGATTGGCATTGGTATTTGTATGTTGGTTTACTTTATTGCTTTTAACTTTTTAGAAGCCACCATGCCAGCTCTTGTTTCGCGTATTGCCCCTGCAAACCAGAAAGGTTCTGCGATGGGGGTGTTCTCATCAACGCAGTTTTTTGGTGCCTTTTTAGGCGGTTTATTGGGTGGCTATGTTGCTCAAGCATTAAGTGCGCAAGCAGTGTTTGCGGCAGCGGCACTTGTTGGGGTAATATGGCTTATCATTGCTTGGAATATGCAAGTCCCACCAAGAAGTAAAATAATTAGCTTAATGACCGAATTAAGTTCAGAGCAGCAAGCACAAGCACTTGCTTCTCGTCTTGTTGCTTTACCGGGCGTCATTGAAGCAACGGTTGTTTGTGATGAAAATCGCAGCTATTTAAAGATTAATGACAAAGAATTTGACCTAGACCAAGCACGTAAAGTTGCTGGTTTAATCTAACGTTTTATAGGAGAAGTTCCATGGCACGCGGTGTGAACAAAGTTATCTTGGTTGGTAATTTAGGCCAAGATCCAGAAGTACGTTATATGCCTAATGGCAATGGTGTAGCGAATATCAGCATTGCTACGACTGATAGCTGGAAAGATAAAAACACAGGGCAAATGCAAGAGCGTACTGAATGGCACCGTGTTGTGTTATTTGGCAAACTAGCTGAAGTTGCTGGTGAGTATCTTCGCAAGGGCTCACAAGTTTATATTGAAGGCCGTTTACAAACGCGTAAATGGACTGATCAATCAGGCCAAGAAAAATACACCACAGAAATCGTGGTAGATATGGGCGGTCAAATGCAAATGTTAGGTGGCCGTGGTGGCGATCAACAGGGTGGCGGCTATCAAGGTGGTCAATCACAAGGCGGTTACCAAGGTGGTCAACAGCAAGGTGGCGGTTACGGTGGTGGCTCACAACAAGCACAAAGCAATAATAGCTATGCACCACAGCAACAGTCTGCACCAGCACCACAGCAACAACGTCCACAGCAGTCAGCGCCGCAACAACAAAACAATAACCAATACGGTGGCGGTTATGGTGCTCCACAGCAAAGCAGTGCACCACAACAAGGCGGTTTTGCTCCTAAGCCACAAAATGCACCACAAGGCGGCGCATCAAACCCAATGGAACCACCAATCGACTTTGATGACGATATCCCGTTTTAGACAAAGACAAAATGTCAAATGTTGAAAAATAATATTAAAAGCCGCTTTTTAGCGGCTTTTTTAGTTTTATTAGAAAATTAATGTTGAAAAGTTCAAATTATCCACTATATTACTTTATAACAAATAAAAATGTTTATTAGTGGGTGTTCATGAAAGTTGCTGTAAAGAAATTTAAAAGTGGAGAGCGCTACGCCTTTTTATTAGGAGAAGATGGCGTTCCCGATTTTTGGGTCACTCATTTTGTTACGCAAAAACTGCGAATGACTAAAGCTGCAACATCAATTGAGCAATACTTGAAAGACATTAAACATTTGAAACGCTGGGAGAAGATTAATGGTAGGGATCTGCTTGAGGAAATATATAACGGTAAAGTACCTAACCTTGATGATATTAATAAACTTAAAGAGCACTGCTCATATCATGCTAAAGTGGTTAAAGATAAACCATCAAGTAACGTGGTCGATATGGGAAAGTTTTATTTATCAAAATCACAAGACAAACCGACTATTGGTAAATCTCAATATGTATCCCGTATAGCTCACATTGCAGAGTTTCTTCACTTTATAGGGCAAGAAAGAGTCAAGTATAAGCCAGCAGCCGCAGAACTTTTTGAGGCGCTGGATAAGATGAAAACTCGACTTAAGAGTGGTAAGCCAAAAGGAAAATCGAAGAAAGTTTCCTTAGATAAATCTGGTATTCCAGATGATGTATTTGATGACTTTGTCGAGGTAGCTAAGCCTGATTCACATTACAACCCGTTTAAAAACCCAGTTATCAAGTTTAGAAACTATCTCATTGTTCAAGTTTTGTATGAAACAGGATTTAGATGTGCTGAGTTATTAGCGCTTCGAATTAGCGATATTGGAACAGATATTGACAATCCAACATTGTCAGTTGTTAGAAGACATGACAGTAAGGATGATCCTAGGGTAAAAGAGCCAACAGCAAAGACCCTCGGCAGAGCGGTTTCTATTACAAAAGAGCTTAGAGACTTACTAAACACTTATATCAAGATTCATCGTGCTGATACAAAAGTAGCGAAAACACACCCATTTATTTTTGTTTCTCACAAAGATAAGGAGGGACATTACCAGTCTGGACAACCGCTCATTCAACAAACAATTAACGATATATTTAAAAGCATTAAAGGTGTAAACCCTGAGCGTTTCTGGGCTATTACACCTCATTCTTATAGACATTATTTTAATGATCAACTGTCAGATCAGATTGATGAGGAAAGAAGGGCTGTCAGGCAAGAAGTAAAACGGTTGGAACAGGCGGGGCTGCATCAAGCTGCAAAGCAATATGCAGACGAAAATAAGATTACAAAGCAGCGAGAGCTGGAGATAAGAGCCGAATTAAATGGACATTCATCTCTTAAATCAGGTGAGATTTATCTCAAGCGAACTGCAAGAAAACAGGCGCAAAGGGTACGCCAAAGAATGCAATCGCGGATGAAGCACAAAACAGACGGGGGCTATCATGGTAGCTAAAGCAAAAAAATTACACGGCTCAAAAAGCGCTAGAACAAAGTCGGATAAGCGATACAGTAAAGCTAACTATGAATTTGATGTGTATGACGATCTTTGGCAATTAGATGCAAATAAGTCGTTGAATTTTGAGTTGCTCGCTTCGCTAAATTTAGATCCTAAGTTCGAAAGTAATTTTCGGTTAGTATTAGCTGCTTATGCATGTGAATTTTCATCTTCTTATACAGATAATTTGTTTCGATATTGTCGGTGGTTCTTCGCTGTTGGCGTTACAGAAAAAATAAATGAAGAGCATGTAATTAATTACAAGGCAACACTAACCAAGAGTACAGAATATAAGCTTGGTTACATCCGTGCTTTTTTACTGGACTGGCACGACAAAGAGATCAAAGGAGTTGATAAAAAGGCGGTTGAGTTACTTAACTCACTTAAACTTTCTGGTAATGAAAAAGGAAAAGCCGTTGCTTTAGGCTGCCCTTTTAGCGGAGCGTATTCATTTGAAGAACAAACTGCCTTTATAAACTGGTACGTGGATGCCTTTACTGAAAAGCTGATCTCGTTGACTGATTACGCCTTTATTATGGCACTACAACAAACGGGTGCCCGCCCTGTCCAACTCACGTATCTCTACTATGGAGATTTAACAACAAGGGCTGAAGAAGGTGTTGAGCATTTTGATTTGCAACTCCCAAATGCTAAAAAACGTGATGAGAATTTTAGAGGTTCCTTTCAACACAAGAAGGACATTGGTGAAGATTTAATGCTGGTGCTAACAACACAGGCACATCAATCCATTAAGGCTGTTGAAACACAATTTAATATTGAATTGACATCCAGTCAAAAACTTCAAATCCCTATTTTTCTAAACAAACGAGAAATGGCTAAACTCGCGAGTTTTGAGGCATTCGAACAGCTACAACAAAGAACACCTGACTTATTATGTTTACGAACAAAAATTGGAAATCCATCAGTTGATGAAATAATAAGGCGCTTGTCTCGACTTTGCCCTTTAAAAACAACACGGATTAAGTTAGATGATGGGTTTGGTGATTTGCATATTAACCCTAGACGATTCCGATATACTCATGCAACCAATATGGCAATGCTAGGAGCAAGCGATTATGCAATAGCAGAAGAGCTAGGCCAGTCGGATACCCAACAAGTAAAAGTCTACACAGAGTTCAACGAAGAAATGGCCGACAGAATTGATGAAGCATTGGCACCTGATTTAACGCCATTAGCGCAGGCGTTTTCAGGAACTTTAATAGATTGCGAGAAAGACGCAATTCGAGCCAATGACCCTCGTAGCCGAATAAATAATAACGATGGTAACCCAGTTGGAAATTGTGGAAAGTTTGGCTTCTGTGCTAATGGCACAATTCACTGTTACACCTGCAATAAATTTCAACCTTGGTTGAATGCACCTCATACAGAAGTCTTGAAAAGTGTCATTTCTGAACGTGATCGAAAGCGTAAAATGGGTGCAAGTGAATTTGTATTGCAAGGCCATAATCGCAGCATTGATGCAATCAAAGTAGTCATTCAAAAGTGTCATGTTAGAAAGCAAGAGCTGGAAAAAGAAGGATCGTTAAATGTCTGATGTATTGGTATTTACACCGAAGCATAAGCTTGATTACCAGAAAAATTATGCGGACTTCATAGCATTCGCAAAAAATGACTTAACACTTTTTGGTGATTATGAGTTTAATACTCCTCTAGGAACTCAGAAAGGATGGGAGTGCGATAAATGGTCTTGGGGTACAGCTAGAGGAAAGAAATTAACCATCGTATTTGGAAACAGTGTAAACCATTCCAAATATATACCATTCAAACAGCCATTTGCTGATTTTGCCAAAGCCTATGTGCGTTATGAGCAGTCACTAAATCATAAAGACTCAACCGCTTGGGCTTCATCTTTAGTGTGGGTCTATAATGCGCTAGAAGAAAACGCGGCTCAAAATGACAGATCTGATGTTGATATTATGCACCTCAATAACACAGTTATTAATCGTGTTGAGGAACAGATTAAGAACAGTAAATTAGGTGCTGGAGGAAAGCGCAATATTGGCCTGTCATTTGAAAGAGTATTGAAGTTCATTAGGGACAAGCGATTCAAGCTAGATCTACAAGACTGGTCAAATCCTTTCCCTCGTCCATCCGATTCTAGAATCAAACTTGATGAAGAGAGTCGTAAAGAAGAAGTGGAAAAATGCCCTTCTGACTATCAAATGCTTCAAGTGGCGGATGCCTTTCACAAAGCTAAAACACCTCGTCAAAAGTACTTCTCCAGTCTATGTGTAATGTTGATGTGCCAGCCGAGTAGAAATACAGAACTTAATGGTTTAACAACAAACTCATTACAAACAAGTGAAAAAGGACGTTTATATCTAATGTGGCATCCTGCAAAAGGAGGAGACCCCGTCAAAAAATGGGTGCCTAAACTACTTGAGGATGTTGTCCAACAAGCATTTGACAGACTCATTGATATTTCAGCACCCGCTAGAACTGCTGCGAAATTTGCATATGAAAACCCCAATGTATTTATGGTACATGAACACTGCATTACACCTACTGATTTTCCACAAGATAAGCCATTAACGTACAACCAGTTTGCAAAAGCAATGGGGTTCAAAACTGGTAAGTCTACAAGAGGCGCGGATATTAGCTGGGTTACATATGGAAGTAATATTCAATGGCTCAGTAAACTAATCAGTGAATTAAATGGCGTATCTAATTGGAAGAAAGAGTTATGTGGTGGAGCAACAATTTTACCCGATAATGAGATTGTGGATAGGTACTCTAAGAAACCAACAGGATGCTCTATTAAATTCCCAAGTTATAGTGACCTAAGGATTGTCGTTGAGCAGCAATATAAAACTAAAGGTTTTCCTAATTACGGTGAAGTAAAACTTTGGGACTGCATTACCTTAGTTCGCGAGAATGAGTTTCACAAAGAGTTTGATCTTAAGCCGTTTTCTTGGGTAATGGTCGGTCATGGAGCTGTGAGCGATGCTATGGGTTCAGAGCGCCCTTCAGGAGAGGAAACTATTGAGTCAATCTTCGATGAATTGGCAATCACAGACGAAGACGGCACTCGGTTACAATTGAATACACACCAACCTAGGCATTGGTTAAACACCAAGTTGAAACTGGCGGGTGAAGAAGATTGGTTGATTGCCAAGTGGTCGGGTCGCGCTGATATTGAACAAAACAAAGCTTACGATGGAAGAACGGAAGAGCAAAAATCACGGTTAACCAAGCGTATAGGTCATGTTGCAAATGGTGAAGGTGTTATGACGGTTGCTCAAGCCAATCAGTTTTTATCGCCATACACATCAGAGTCGCCACCTCCTGCAATTGTGTTGCATGATTTGGGCTTACCAGTCTCTCTCAAGTCACTTGGGATTAATCGCTCAGGTGTCGCTCAGTTCACAGGGTTAGGTTATTGTGTTCACAATTATGCAGAAAGCCCGTGTGTTAAAAATGGCGATTGTGCGGTCTGTAGCGACCATGAATGCCTTAAGGGGTTGCCAAACACTCTAGAAGAACTTAAAAACCTTGAGAAGCTTAATGAGGAGCAATTAGAGGATGCAATCGTTAAAGCGGGAGATAAAGTTTTCGGTGCTGATCGTTGGGTAACCGCCTCAGGCTTTAGGTTATCAAAAATTAAAACCATTATTGCTATGATGGAAGATCCAAACAGACCTGATGGTACGCCCATCAGAATTCCTGACGAATTAGACCCTTCCCCTGTTAAACGTTCACTCAATATTGATGAGCAAAATGTTATTCCAATCTTCGACCTTACTGCCTTGGCACTATCTGATATGGAGGAGTCATAATGGCTTTTGTAACAGACAACAAAGAAACGATTCTAGCTATCATTGATGCTTGGAGCGGTAAACTTACATATGATCTTCTTTCAGAAAGGCTTCAATCAGAATTGGGCTTAAAACGTCCCCCATCAAGGCACACTTACACAAAGCATGATGAAATAAAACATGCATTTGACTTAAAGAAAGAAGAGCTTAGATCTAAAAAATCTGCTGCAATTGAAGAAGCCAAGTCGCTATTTGATAGCTCTGATAAATTAAGTCAGCTTTTGGAAAATTTGGACAATGATGATGCAACCATTGCTGAACTTATAAAGCGAGTTGAAAAGCTTGAAAACGAGAACGAAAGGCTTTCTTCAGAGAACAATAGGTTAAGTACCCATAATGACATGTTGCTTGAAAGGTTTGCTAGGTGGCAACATAATCTTCAGAAGATGGATGGTGTTGATTTGAATAAGCTTGCCGCAACTATTGATAGTGGGTTACCAGCAAAGAATCGAAGTTAATTTTAGCTACATTAACTTACTCCGTTTGTAACAGTACATCAGTACAGATTAGATAGCGTTCTAATTCAATCAAACTAGCATTGTATTCTTTTAAAGAAATAGCTTTTGACTGTTTAAATGAGTTCGAAATCGAATTTCCATCTTGAGCTGAAGATGCCGATGAAAATTTAAATGTGTTTGAATTGAAAAACTCAGGATTAGATCCACGTATTTGATATGTTTTTAAAAAGTTATTGGATACCATGATGATTTACTAATGTTGGAAATGAATTGAAATGTTCCAATGTTATTAATTAATAGAGTAAATAATATTACTAATAATTAAGGAGTGTGATGTGGATAGTCAAGGTAGAACTGGCGTAGACAATATTATGGATATGTCAGATGAAGAGTTAAAAGCCTTTGTAAAGGGACGTCTGAATCAATTTGATGGTGTAAAAAGTACTAAGCTTCGATTTGATATGAGTGGTTATGAGAGTAACAAAGGTGCATGTACGGTGCATAATACAAATATATTAAACCTTTTTGCTGATTTAGGAGTGTATGACTATACAGAATACTTATTCTTGGATTTTTATAAGGGTTGCGGAAAAATATATTTTAAATACTGGGGTGATAATAAAAACCATGAGGTGGAAGTTAGCGGTTACACAACTTCTGGTATTATTTTAAAAATAGTTCAGTTGACAGTGTTGTCAGGCAGAAATACGAGACGCCGTAGTTAGATCATTAGGTGAGGACGTTGGAGCTTTAATGCTTTTTCGTTAAGCAGTGTTAGTAATTGCATTTTCCATAAAATTTCTTGTGCAGTTTTTTTTGAGGCACTTTAAAAATAATTTGGTTCTATTATGGATGTAATAATCTTCTGAAGGAGTTGGAGTGTTTCTATCAAAACTAACAATTAAAAATTTTAGGCGTCTTGACGAGATTACTTTTAATTTTGTAGATGGATTAAATGTAATAGTTGGTGAAAACAACATTGGTAAAACAGCACTTGTTGATGCCTTAAGGGTTATTCTGGCAAGTCATGAAGATCCTTATTTAAGAATTACCGAAGATGATATATTTCAACCTAAAGATGGAAGGGAAGCATCAGGTGACATTACATTTCACTTTGTATTTTCAGATTTGAATGAATCTGATGAAGCAGATTTTCTGCACGCCTTGGTTCCTATTGATAAGGAAAAGTTTGAAGCACATATACACGCTCGGTTTTCTCTTATTGATGCTTCAGGTCGGATGAGGTTGAAAAGGTGGTGTGGAGAACATGAAGAGGTCGGGATGACTTCAGATATGTTAGAAAACTTAAGAGGTGTTTATCTTCAGCCATTACGTGATGCATCCAAAGGGTTAAAGCCGGGAAGAAATAGCCAACTAGCAAGATTGATGAGACTTATTGGAGAAGAAGATACTCTAGGAAGGCAGAGTGTGGATGGACTAGTACGTGCTTTTGAGAAGCTTTTGAAGCGTAAACCTCCATTAGTTTCTACAGGGAACTCCATAGTTGAAAAACACAAAGACATGTTAGGCGAACAGCTTTCTCAAGAGCTTTCACTAGGCTTGAGTGGCGCTGATTTTAAAGAGCTTTCATCCAAATTATCAATTACAACAAATGGTATGGAAATAGATACAAACGGCCTTGGATATAATAACCTAATTTTTATGGCTGTGGTCTTAAGTGAAATGATAAAGGACCCTTCTGCCGCATACCGAGGCTTGATAATTGAAGAACCTGAAGCTCATCTTCACCCGCAGTTACAGGTTGTCCTGTTAGATTATTTTCAAACTATCGCTGCAAGTAAGGTAGAAAAATCCATCCAACTTTTTGTAACCACTCACTCTTCAAATTTTGCTAGTTTAGCTAATTTAGAAAACTTAACGTGTATGGTGGATCGAAACCGCTCTGTTAAAGTTTTCAACCCGCGAGAAGCTACCTTTGACACATCTAAAGCTAAAGCTGAAAAAAAGAGAAAAAAACTGGAGCGTTACTTAGATGTAACAAAAGCCGAATTATTCTTTGCTAGAAAATTGATTCTAGTTGAAGGTACGGCAGAACTCATGTTGATAGGAGTATTAGCAAAACAACTTGGTTATGATTTGCAAAAATATGCGGTAAGTATAATAAGTGTTGATGGTCTGAACTTCGATTGTTTTTTACCGTTAATGGGTCAAGAAAAGTTGGCAATACCAGTAGCAGTAATAACCGATGCTGATCCTACCAAAGAAGAGAATAGCAGTGGCACAAAAAAGACAGTTCCACTTTATCCGTCTGCTAGTGATAATGTTATTGCTTCGGATAATACAAAAAGCCTCAAAGAACAAGAATGTGATCTCGTAAAAGTGTTTTTTGGGGTAAAGACTCTGGAGTATGATCTAGCATTACATGAAGATAATCGCTCAATAATGTTAGACGCACTATCCGAAATACATCCTCAGATAGCACAATCAATTAAAGATGACATAAAGGACAAAGCAACAGATCAAGAAAAGGCAAAAGCACTATTTTGTGGAATGTTTGAACGTGGGGATGGATTGAAAAATGTTCAAAAAGGGCGGTTTGCACAGGAGTTAGCGTATCAAGTCTCTATTACTTCAGCTAATTTTGTTGTACCCGATTATATAAGAGATGCAATCAAGCATGTGATTGAAGGAGGGGACATTTTAGATGAAGCTTTCTGATGAGCAGCATAAGGTAGTTTTTTCGCCCTTGAAACCCCTTTCTGTTATTGCTTGTGCTGGTAGTGGGAAGACTACTACAGCGGTACATCGTCTCTCACATGTTAGGCATTCATTAAATAATGAACGTGGCTATATTGCACTATTGTCTTTTTCTAATGTAGCAGTTAATACTTTTAAGAGAGACTTCTTACGGCATACTTCAAACCAAACCAACAAGCATGTTTATTCAGATAGAGTTGTTATTGAGACGCTTGATAGCTTTATTGTAGGAAACGTTATACGGCCTCATGGTTCAAGAGTTATGGGATGTTCCGGTGTACCCTTTTTGCTCTCTGGAGGGGAATTATTTTTAAAGAATAGAAATTTCAACTTTGAGATAGAGACCCAAACTGGGCGAAAAACAATTGGTTCGGATAAGGTTGTTGAGCTTACATGCCGTGTAGTAGATAGTAGCGTTGAATGCTTTCTAAATAAGAACAAAGTAGCTGAAGGTCGAGATTTAATCCTTACGTTAGGAAAAACGGGTGGCTATACACATGAGTTTGGAGGGTATTGGGCCTGCAAAATATTGAAAGAACAGAAGTCATTAGCTAAAGCCATAGCCAAAAGGTATCCGCATATAATTGTCGATGAAGCACAAGATATAGGCTCAATGCACGCATATTTTCTTAGTATGCTGATTAAAGGAGGCACGAAACTATCTTTAATCGGAGATCCTAATCAGGCTATTTATGAATTTGCAGGAGCTGATGGAACCTTTTTAAATACTCATAATAACAAACCGAGTACTTTAAAATGTCCCCTTAGCTTAAATAGAAGATCGATAAAAGATATCGTAGATGCAGCTAGTTTAGTATCAGGGTTTCAGAATCAACATATTAGAAGTAAAGAAAATAATGACTTTGGCCTATTCTATTGCACATATAAAGAAAAAAATTATACAGAGGTTATCGACTCATTTTTGTCCAGACTTAAAGACTTGAGTATTAATAAAAACAAAAGTGCTATTCTTGTAAGAGGAAGTGAATTAAAGAAAACTCTCCTTGGATCTAATGGGAAAAGTGGACAAGGAAAAACAAACATTTTCGCGCAGGCAGCGATAAAAAGGGACTTGTATGGTCACCCATTTGAAGCTTTTAAATTAGTGTTACGTTGTATTGCAAACTTGATTGAAGATGCGCCGAAAGAGTTCTTTTCTGATGTGCTGAGTGCTGCAAAAGATAAACGTGAATATAGCGAGAGTAAAAAAGTTATTTGGCAATTTGTTCGCTCGGAGAGTGCAGGTTTACCTTCGGCAAAATTACATGCTAAAAAAGAATGGCACCCTAAGTTGAAAGAAAACCTTGCTAAGGTACTAAAAAAAATATGTGAATTACATGGCTTTAATAATGTTAGTAAATTAGGCAACAAATTAGCCTCTACAAACTTACCCGATAGTGCCCTTTTGCCAAGTGAATATGCTAAAAGTGATGATGATGGCCGTAGATTAATTCGTATTGACACAGTACATCAATTGAAAGGTGAAACACTTGATGCTGTCATGTATATTGCAAATAATGATCAAGTAGTAAAGATGGCTGAAGGAACTTCTACAGAATTAGGGCGAATAGGCTATGTCGCATTGACTAGGGCTAGAGACTTTTTTGTATTAGCAATCCCTCACTCGAAAGAACCCAAATTATCCAAACTTTTAACGCCAATGGGTTTTAAGAAGTTAACGAGTAGTGATTAGAAAAAGCATCAAAAGCAGGATATTTCTTTCCGCATCTAATTCAACTACACCTACACCAATGTTCCATCAACGATTTGAGAATCCACAGAAGTTATGATATCCAGCACTAATGTGGATACAGCCTTCACATCTGCCAAAGTTACTTCGTTGGACTTCCCATCTTTAGTTCTCCCTGCGCGGTGAACGATATCGTGCCGAGTGATTTCTGCTACAGCAAGGCGATCACTTAAATCATCTGAAATACTAACCAATAAAACAGAGGGAAAGAATTCTTTAATAGTCTTCACATTATGGAAAGACAAATTGTCAATGTACTCTATAATCTGATGATCAAGCAGCTCCATTCTAAAGTAGATCTCTGTTATTTTTAAGTTTTTTTGGCTTCTCGAAAATGGGTCGAAGTTTTCAACAAATCTTCTCTTAATTGAATCTTTATTAAGCACCTGTCGTTTTGCTATGTCCGCTAAATAAGCTTCGAGTATTGTAATCAGCCCGCTATAAGAGAGGCGTTGTAACACATTATTATCTCTAAACGATTCACTAAGCTTAGTTATATCCTGAATTTCAATCTTTGCTCTTTCAGAAAACTTGGTTTGCCCTGCTTGATACTCTGCAAGATCTTCAAAATCGTCAACCCAACCACTGTCAATTAATGGTGATATATCCAGCTCACAAACTGAATTTGGGGTAACAAATTGAAGAATTGCCCATGCATAACTGTATGATGAGAGACAAGGAAAGTGATAGCTTCCGGCAGTGTAATTAGGGTATTCATCGTATTCAGAACACATGAACTTTAGAAGGTTTCGCTCTGCTTTAGTTAACGATGGAAGCAATTTACTAGGTTCATCACAGCTTCCTGTAATCTCATGTTTTTGCATTGATGCTGCTATGGGGATAAGCTTCAACCAGCTATTCAAAGAGCAACTCTTAAGTCCGTCAATGTAGCATGAATATTCTTCACGGTGTTTAGTGGCAAGTGTCTCGGTTAATAGATCTTCCATATCTTTTATCCATAAACCTTTGATCTCATCAACCTCCAGTTCAACTGATGCCCTATTAACTCCTTGAAGTTCTAATCTGCGTTTGAGCGTTTCGATGTCTATACGGTAACCAATAAAGTCTCCTTCTCTGACGCGATCAGCATCATTGAAGAGCCACTTATGATACGTATTTTGCCATTCCTCGATGGAATATTTCCCAAAATCAATTCCAGCCCAAGTAGACATCGCGATCGACTCCTTTTAACAACGATTGTTTTTTCAGATATGAACTAATTAAGCTAAACTGAGTAGTATGGTTTAAGACTCATGTTTCTAATTAAAGCTATTATGAATCAATAAATAAACAAGTAAATCCCTTAGCTTTGTAGGCTAATACAAATTCCTATCACTATGAATACAGCATATGAAAAATAAACTACTCAATGTGATTGAAAAGTCTACTTTATTCCCTTTATTTACTGCACCATAGAAAAAAGTCAGGATTAGATCCACGCTTTGGTTATGCTTTTAATTCCTATTTTTTTATCATATATCCTCACGCTAACTTCGAGGAGAGGCTTTTGAACACCACTGTAAAAAATTGGTACATTGTTGGCGTCATGGATGGGAGACAATTAATAGGAGAAGTGTTATACGCTATAGTACAACACGATCAAACTTTTCGCTTTTTCGAAGGGGACTACGTGACAACATCGCGGATCGTATCGATGGATACAGAGGCGCAGCTGGTTATTACATCTAGTCACTCACAGTATCAGCTCATTGGAAAAGGAAAAAAGGCAATCATCGATTTAGATGATTTTGAATTACTTCGGCACGGCTTTTCTCCAGAGCAGATTCGGACATTGAACAGCTCATCGCCTCTTTAGCACACTAGCTTTTGGCATTCACAATAAAAAGAATATTGATATTAGAGCTGAGAAAGGTGCACCGTCAGAGAATAAACTTAACGCTATTCGAAAGGTAATTCTTTTTGGTTCTCAAAGGAGTATGGTGTTAACAGGACTACGATGATACACATCGTGGGTGGAGGTTAAGATGAGTAAAGAAAGAGGCCAACGTAACAGAGATTTATTTCTCGGTTGGGTTGCAGAAATGAAATCGAAAGAGTCGCCTAATTGGTTGGATTATTGGCATGGTGATACGTTAAGTCCCAAAAAAATTGCTGATGAGCTTGGTTTTGATTCCTCTGCATTTAAGGAAAAAAGAAATAAAAAGCTCTTTGATTTGTTGCAAGAACTTAAACAAGAACTTGCTACCTCAGGGGTGTACCAGCAACGTAAGAAAAACCTGCCTCTCGATAAAGAGATCATTGATGTATCAAAAGGTACTGACGAAGACATCAAAGATAGCGCTAAAGTCAGAGACCTAAAAAGAACAAACCGAAGACTACAAAACGAAAACGCTAAGTTAGCTGCCGAAGTTGCCAAGCTATCTGAATTTAAAGATGTACTGATTGAAATGGGCTTGTGGAAATGAAGAGTAGTGCTTATCTGGTAAGGATCACCAGAATATACCAGTACCACCCGGATAATGTCCGGCTGGGAGCTATTTTTGTTAACCACAAAGCAGGTGCGCATCGTATTGAGATTCTGACTACTCAAGATAAGTTAAATATTGATCCGAAAGTCGGGCAGCAATGGAAAATTCTCAAAGAGCAAAATTTCAGCATTAGGCAACAACAAGTCAGTATGGGTGGTTATGTTGATGTCTGGCGCTTTATGGAGCCGACACTGAAATGTGTTATGCCTGATAATGGCCTTGGCTTTGTAACTTTTTTAAGCACTGAGAAAGTGTTTGAAGGCATAGGAAAGGTAAGCGCACAATTTCTTTGGAATGAATTTAGAAGCGATATATTTAACATACTTGAATGTGATAAATATGCGCCATACGAACAAGACCAGTCAATAACGAATTTTCAAGCTGTCAGGAATGTTCTGCTTGGTGATAAAGCCGTGCATGGATTATGGGATGGCTATAAAGAGTATTCCAACTTAAAACACTCAGCTCAATTGGTTGAGTGGGAAATAGAAGCCCCTATCCAGCGCCAGTTGTTCAGATTTGCAGATCAGGATGCGATCAATTTTCTTACACAGAACCCATACCGCTTATTTTCACTGGGGATGCGATTTAACAAGGTAGACGCTATTGCTCAAAAACATTTCGGTATCAAACAGGATGATGAAGTCAGACTGATAGCAATCGTTGAACAAGCATTAAGATTATGGAGCGATCAAGGCAATACGGTAGCAGATTGGCAAGATATTGAATCGTCTGTTTCTAAGCTGTTGAACAAAGACCAACGGTTAGTTGCAAGGGCAAGTGAGCTAGATGGCGATATCGTTGGGTTTTTTAAGCAAAACAACCAATATTTTGTTTCAGGCAATTATATATTTGAGAAAACGATAGCCAAACGTTTTGGTAACCTCAGAAAATCACACAACCGTTGGTCGAGCGAGTTAGAAGAGGCATTTATAACCTCATTCCCTGCCGATTGGCCCATTGAAAAAGCACAAGAACGTGCCGTAAGGACAGCATTAGTCAGCCATGTCTTCGCCCTATCTGGAGGAGCTGGAACAGGCAAAACAACGACTACTAAGCTGATTGTAAATGCTTATCAAAAACTAGGTTATACGATATACCCCGTTGCGCTATCAGGAAAGGCAGCCCGTAGACTTCAACAATCAATAGGTAGTGAAACGAAGACGATTGCAAAACTGTTGCGAGAAACTGATCTTGATATAGATAAGGCTGTATTGCTTGTGGATGAAGCTTCCATGTTGGATGCATATACCATGTGGCGTTTAGTTACTTTGTTTTCTGATAAAGTTCGAATCTTGTTAATTGGTGATCCGTATCAGCTTCCACCGATTAATGCAGGTTTCATTTTAAATGATGTCATTAAAAGCGGTGTAATAAACCATGTGGAACTTGATGTCGTGAAACGACAGGGAGTAGATAGTAGTGTACCTACATATTCCAATGCTATACGGCACGGCATAATGCCAGAGTCATTAACTACCGCTGACATTAAGTTCCAAGAATCAACAGGCGATATTCTGCAAGACGCAGTTACTGCGTATTCTAAGTATGACAAGGCCATGATAGTCGCCCCTACCAATGACACGGTAAGAAAAGCCAACATCATACTGCAAGGTGTTGTGAACCCTAATGGCAAGCTTCTTGACCTTACGGATATGCCAATTACCAAAGGAAGCTATGACTTCAGAGAAGGTGACCCGATCGTCATTACCTTAACCAGTTATAAACACAATGTTCAGAATGGTACTCTGGGGATCATAAAGAGTGCAGAACCTACTGATGAGTATGCTTGCGTAATTGAACTGGAAGACCTTGATGAAAAAGGTAACAAACGTCTGTTAGAAGTCGATTGGCAGTTATTTGAATATATCGATCTCGCTTACTGCTTAACCTTGCATAAATTGCAGGGGTCACAAGCTCCTAATGTGATTGTTTTGCTTGAACGAGGAAGGTTGCTTGATCGTAGTTGGTTGTATACGGCTGTGACAAGAGCAGAAGATAAAGTACATATTATTGGCAAGGAAACGGATTTTCGTTATGGTGTTAACAAACAAGGCGCAGTTGATACTCGTAAAACCGCCTTGGCAGAAATGTTGAAAAATGTTTAAATTTAACCATAATTGGTAGAAAATAGCGCAATTTATCTACATTGTCATATTTTAATGTTTAAAAGTAAATTGGGGTCACTTGGTAAAATCCATTGTCAGTAAAGGGTGTTGCCACTGTACTGCCCCTAAATTTATGTATTTTGTCTTAGATAACCGTTCTAGCACCGGTATTTTTTAAAAGTGTCAATATAAACGCTTTAAAAGCAGAAAATAACCCTGAGCCCAGCAAAAATGCTGGGTTTTTTTTATTTTTACACTTTAGCTTCTTAAAAATTTGTGCAAAAAGTTTTGCTGTATTTTAAAAGTGTAAATTTAGCACTTCTATTCTTTCACCTTCATTAATAAATTTCCTCTTAGTCTACACAACTTTATCCACTCCTTTAATTATCAGTATATTAAGTCTCGAATCATAAGATTCCAAAAAAGTCAATTTTTTTGTTGGCGATTTGAAGTTCGCAAACTATTTTACTTAGCAATTGAGAAATATGGTGAATTTCAGATGTACAAATTAGAAACCCTAATTTTTGAAAATGGTGAGCGCTACCCTGTTTTATTGGGTGAGGATGGCATGCCTCATTTTTACTCTACCTTGTGGGTTACTACGACACTACGTAGTAATAAAAAAGCTAGCACTATAACGAATAAGCTTAGAGCGATAGATTGGTTATTCCACTGGGAACAAATAAATAAAAGGGATCTATTTTTAGAATTTAAAGAAGCAAAATTTTTAACTTCTGAGGATGTTGTCAGTATTAAAGCCCATCTTTCTTTGGATGTTGGCCTCTATAAAAATAATAAAGGGAGCAGCAAACGAAGAAAAGTAATTAACCTGCATGACTCCCCAAGCTTAATTACTCACTCGCGTTCTGTAAGCAAGCGTCATCTTTATGCACGAATGACGGCAGTTAGAGACTTCTTAAATTTTATTGCTGAGCTTGCTATTCAGCATCGAAAAACTACAGAGCTGACTATGGAAATTGCCAATATGAACGCGAGTTTTACTTCAAGACTGCCTAAAGGAAAATCCAATGCAAATAAACCTTATGATGATATTCCAGATGGTTTAGTTCAGAATTTTTTAGAGTTGGCCCATTTTAGTCACCCTAATAACCCATTTAAAAATATAAAAAACAAAAAGCGAAATTACTTGATGATTCTCTTACTTAGGGAGTTATTCATTAGAAAAGGGGAGCTACTTTCGATGAAGATTACAAGGATGAACCTAGTGGGGACTAATAAGTATGTCTGGGTAGAGCGTACCCAAGATGATAAAAACGATAAAAGACCTCATCAGCCAGTTGCTAAGACAAAAGAGCGAATGCTTCCTATTTCTGCGAGTACTGCAAGCTTACTTGATGAATATATCACTACTATTCGGGCGAAGATTCCCGAGGCTAGGCTACATCCATATTTGTTTGTGGTGCATCAAAATGGAAAAACGCTGGGGAACCCTATTTCTATTAAAGCATTTGACGACATATTTAGTGAATTGAAATCGATGGATGACCGTTTTTCCATTTTACATCCGCACTATTTAAGACATAACGGTAACGAAGAGTTTTCTGAAAAAATTGACCTGAACAATAAGTTGGCTGAACTGGGAGAGCCTAATTTTCAAAAAATTGAATCTGGCAAAGAAGCTAAGATGCGTATGCACTTGATGGGGCATTCAAGTGAAGCGTCAGGAGATATTTATAACCAAAGACACATACGTAAAAAAGCTAACGAAGTGCAATTGTCAAATCAAGAAGAGTTACAAGAAAAAGTTAAGCAAGCGCAACTAAAAAAGGACACTAAATGATAGAAAAAATGCATATGAAAATTAAGGAAGATATGAAATTAAATACTGCTTTTGATAGTAGCCTAAAAGTATCAAAGGACGGGTACAGCTTTAATGTTGATAGTGATAAATGGAAGCTAAACAAAGATGTAACTATATCCTTCATGCCAGACATCCTATCAATTGAGCCGAAGCTACTTGAAGGATTTCGTAATTCTCTTTCCGTCTATGCACAGGAATTATCGGCAAAATATACAGCAAATATTTATTTTCGATTTCAGCGTATGATTAGAGATACTCAGTCAACATCTATTGATGAATATACCGTCTTAAATTGGAATGCCATATTAGATGATGAACATAAACATTATTTAGGTTCACTGCGAGCGTTTCTCTTTAGTTGGCATGAATATGGTTTCTTCGGGGTAACAAATGAAATGGTCAATGTCCTTGAAAAATTGACCATCCCTGGAGGACTGAAAGGTGTTGCTGTTGCTAATCGTTGCCCGTATTCAGGTGCTTTTACGGACAATGAATCCATAGCTATCAACTTAGAGCTTATCCGCTTATTTAGGGAAAATAGCATTTGCTTGCCTACATATGCTTATGTAAATACGGTACAAGCGACTGCCTATCGACCTGAGAATATTAGGCAACTAAAAGTCATTGATTTAATTGTTAAAAAATCTTCCGATAAAGGCATAGGTAAATACTCTCTAAATATCCCTAAGGCAAAAGTTAGAGGGGGGCACTTTAGAATTCAGTTCGATTCAGTTGTGATTATCGAAGAGCTGTACTTGATTTTATTGAACCTTATTCATGTGCAAATTAATAGGTTTGAGAACCTTTATAAAACAAAATTGACTGAAGAGCTTAAAGGGTTAGTGCCTTTATTTGTTGATTGGAAGGTTGCAACTAATTTTGCAAATGAAGGTGTTTCCATATCAAGAGAACTTCTAAGTCTAGATATATTTCATATGGGGACTAATGACCTTCGACACGATTACATGATGTCGTTTCGCAAAAAGCAGCAAGCCTACTCAGAGCGGACTGGAGATATTATTCATATTTCCGCTCGTCGCTTTCGATATACCAGAGGGACCAACATTGCTCGTAGAGGTTTTGGAGCACAGGTTATTGCTAAAGCACTAGGCCATTCTGACATCCAAAATGTAAAAGTATATACAGAGAATACGGCAGACACAGTTACTTACATAGATAAAGCCGTTGGTAAGCAACTCGCGCCATTTGCATATGCATTTCTGGGTAAGGTTATTGAGAAACCAGAAGAAGGCGAGCGTGGTGATGACCCCGCTGCTCGTATACCCAATAAAGATAATTCAGAAGTCGGAGCCTGTGGTACGAATGATTTTTGTATCAAAGGATACGAAGCTTGTTATTTATGTGAAAAATTTCGTCCCTTACTCGATGCGCCTCATGAGAAGTTTCTTGAGAGCCTTTATGCAGAAAAAGAAGCGCGTTTAAAAGAAACGAAAAGTGAGACATATGCGGCAACAAAAGATCGTCTTATTCTAGCTGTTGAGATGGTTGTGGATAAGTGCAAGGAAATTAAGCTGCAACGTGAGGAGGAAATGAATAATGGCAAATAACATTTACCACTTTGTGGCGAAAGCTGAGTTAACGGCTAAAGAAAACCTAATGAGATTTATTGAAGTAAGTAGAGCCAAGTTAAGTGCTTTTGGTAAAAACTGTTGGGAGGAGAATAAATGGACTACCCACAAAGGCACAAAGAAGGTGACTGCTCGCTTTGCTACAAATACAAAGCCATATGATTCATATAACTTTTACCCAATGGCTACGCCATTTATTGATTTTGCGAAGGCATATATTCGCTATATTTTCTCATATAACCCTGTAACTAATCTTCAGCGCCAATTTGAAGCGTTAAGAATATTGGAAGAGGCGCTTATTATTGCTAAGGGAAGTGCTGATGTTTTACTTCTAGACGGGTTGGTTTTAGAGCAAGTAAATATTTTATTTCCTAAGCGGATACCTAACAAAGCAGGTAGGAATAAAGCTGGGTATCAAATGGAGTTGTTACTCGATTTTTGTCGTGATAATCAGATTACACCTAGCCTTCCACAATGGAAGAATAATTACACCAGAGATAAAGATCTGACCATTTCATTAGATGAAAAAGGTATTGAGCATAGGAATGATCAACTACCAAGCAATGAAGAAATGATGCTGGTTGCTGATATGTTTAGCCAAGCCCCTACTTATGGAGTAGAAGCTGAATATTATACGTCAGCAATGGCGATCTTAATGACCGCACCATCTCGCTTTTCAGAGTTAACGCTACCAATCGATTGCTTCGTTAAGGAAGAAGATAGAGCAGGCATTGAAAGGCTTGGAATTAGATGGAATCCCTCAAAAAAAGGAAAGAAGGGAATCAAGTGGGTTCCAACAGAGATGAAAGAGGTTGTTATTGAGGCTCATAGACGCTTAATCAGAATTGGTGAGTCAGCAAGGTTGGCAGCAAAATTTGCTGAGAATAACCCAGGAATATTTTATCGGCACAGTGGTTGCGTAACGCCTCCTGATTACCCTGAAGATAAGATACTAACTCCAAAACAGCTTGGTGCAGCTCTTGGGCTGGTAATTAAAAATGAATCATCACTTCAACATGGAACTAAATGGCTGAAAAACCTTTACGAACAAAACAACGGTAAAATTTCCTATCGAGCATTAGGTCAATATGAGTGGACTTTTTACACATCAAAATTCCCGAACTGGCCTTTTATTGATAACGAGAGGAAAGTAAAGGTATCAGAAGCTCTAATGCTATATCGGGAAAATGAGTTTAACCCAAGGGCAAGAGCTGCCAAACCATTTTCCTTTTTGTTTCCGACATGCAACCAAGTTAATGATCGGTTTATACAAAAAGATAGCCGCTCTGCGGCTAGTTTGTGGGTTAAGCATGGGTTTAAAAAAGCAGATGGAACTTATTTACGGGTCGATACTCATGGAGCCAGACACTGGTTGAGTACTATGGCTGAGCGAGGGGGAATGGATGCGATTACCCTAGCGAACTGGGCGGGACGCGCTCTAATACGAGATAATGCTAGTTATGATCATCGTACAGAACAAGAAAAAGCAGATGAACTTGGTGCGTTAATGATTCCCGAAGAGGCTTCTTCGCTAGATAAGATTAACTTAAATATTCCTGTTTCATATGAAGATATAGGTAGTGACTTACCGGGATGTGCTATTACTACTGAGCTAGGGGTGTGTATTCATGATTATGCGATGCTACCTTGTCAGCGTAATGGAGACTGTGAAACTTGCAAAGAATTGGTTTGCATTAAAGGTTTTAGCAAGTCTCTAGAACTGCTAAAGCAACGGGAAAAAGCAGTAGCGAGTCACCTTGCAAAAGCCCAAAAAGATCATGAATTAGGAGCTTTTGGTGCTGATCGTTGGGTTGATAATCATATGTGGCGCTTGGCGCACATCCGAACCAAAATTCGTCTTCTTGAAGATGAAAGCATTCCGGATGGAACTGCTTTGTTTATTCCTGAGCAATATGATCCATCCCCCTCAAAAGAGGTTTTACGAGGCAAAGGTCTAACAGCTGAAATACCTTCGCCCGACGAACTCGAAATGCACAACGAAATCTTTGGGCTACTTAGAGGTGACTATGCCTAAAATAGTAGTTACTGAAGAGTCACTTATCGATGTTTTGTCTATTATTCGCAATTGGCAAGGAAAGTTAACTTGGGGGTTATTATGTGAAGAGGTGGCGTGCCATCTCTCCATTGAGAAGGTTGGTGTAACTCGACAAACTTTATCAAGTTATCTTGAAATCCAAGAGGCATTTACTAAACGAAAAAAAGAGTTGAGGGATGCTGTTTGTGAGCAACATAAACCATCTGAGTCAGAAGGTTACAATCTTGAGTATTGGAAGAATAAAGCGTTAGCCTTAGAAGCACAAGTTGAGGTGTTGTTAGACAAGAATGAGGCCTATAAGCAACGATTTATTAAGTGGCAATACAATGCATATGTACATGGAGTTCGTATCAGCGCATTAGATAATGCTGTAGTTGTTGATGAAAATACTGATGTAAGCAATGTTGTGCAGATGCTTGAAAAGCCATTTTCAGAAGCTAATCGTAGGGAGGGCTAGGTATGGCAAATGGAATTGAGCTGGCCCTGGCAAATGTTCAGGCATTTGAAGCTTGGAAAGCAACTCAGACAGATGATACTTATCGCCAAATTATTTATCGAGGAAAGTTAAATCGAGGTGAGATTGCAAAGGCCATTGATTGTGGGCGTTCAGCACTAACTCAAAACCCAACGCTGCGTGCAGGTATCAACCAGTTGGAAGACCAATTACGGAAGGAGGGGATTCTTCCACCGCTGACTGAAGAGGCAAAAAAAGTTGAAAGTAACAGTAAGGTATACGATCCCAAAGCCAGCAAGCGAAAGCGGGAATCAGGTAGGTTATCAGCTTTAGAAAAAGAGAATGTTGAGTTAAAAAGTTTAGTTAAAGAGCTAAAAAAGCAACTTCGCCGTTATACAGAACTATCTGAAACGCTATCTGAAATGGGGTTCATGCCACGATGAACTCTACTATTCATTCAGATCAATTACGTGTTACTAGTATTCCATACAAAGCTCTTGGATTTATCATCTTTTCTGGGGTGCCAATAGAACGTGATTCATACAAAATTAATGATGGTAAGTACTACATAACCATTAAGTCAAAACTAGAGTTGCTGCCAGTCGAACCCTCAATCGGGCAATATTGGAGGGTTGAAGGCACTAGAATTATTGAAGACATAGAGCTCGATAACTATGTGATGCAACAGCATACATACACTTCACCGAGCAACACTATCTGTACTTTACCTGAGACCGGCGAGCAACTAATTCGCTTCATTGCGAAAGAAAAAGACTTTAAAGGGATCGGGGAAAGTAAAGCCCGAGCTCTGTGGCAGCTATTTGGTAAGAAACTTCATGAGAAATTGCAAAAAGACAACTCTAAAAACAGAGCTGATCTGCGACAAGTATTATCTGAGGAGTCAATTAGCTCGCTGTATTTGGGATATGCTAAATATAAAAACTTAGCTCATTGTAATTGGATGTCAGAATGTAAAATACCATCTTCAATCCAGCAGCGATTGCTGAAGTTTCATGATGAAGACACTGTTAACTCGATTAGAAGCAATCCATACCTTCTAATTGGATTTGGTATGAGCTTTAACGAGGTGGATGAGCTTGCTCAAACAAAGTTTGAGGTCGATTTAGACAGTCCTCTCAGATTGAGTGCCGCACTTGAATTTTTAATCAGTGTGGAAGTAAGTCGTGGACATACGTTTACTACTCATCAACGGCTAAAGCCCTTACTGATGAAGTGCCTTAAAAGCGGTGAGCTAGTCAGTTTAGCTTTTCAAGTTGGTTACAGCTCTGTTCAGTATCTATTAAATAGCGATACAGGGACATATCATCCAACAGCCCAATTATTAATGGAATCTGTAGTGGCGAAGCGCTTTTTATTACTCGCCACGAATAATAACTTATATAACGAAACGGTTAGACAGGCCAATCAACTGGCTCTTCAGGAGCTACATTACGAGTTAACAAGTAAACAGAGCGAGGCTATTACTACTTCATTGAATCATGCTATTAGCTGTATCACGGGTGGTGCTGGCACTGGTAAAACAACCGTATTACGAACTGTGTTGAAGTCTTATCAAGAAATGGGGTTTGAATTACATGCTGTGGCGCTATCAGGAAGAGCCGCGATACGTCTTTATGAGTCAATTGGTTTTAAAACATTAACAATCGCCGCGTTTTTGAGAAAAGAGCCTGTTACACCATCGTTCAATAAACCTAATCATGTATTGGTTATTGATGAAGCGTCAATGATTGATTTACCAACGATGTATCGTTTAGTGACACATGTTCACCCGTCTGTTCGTTTGATATTTACTGGCGACCCAGATCAGTTACCACCAATCGGGTGCGGTAAGGTTTTAGCGGATTTGGTTGATTCAAAGTGTATCGCAAATACCAGGTTGGATATTGTTAAAAGGCAGAAGTGTTCAAGTGGAATTCCGGAGTACTCTAGTCTTATCAATCAAGGAGTTGTTCCGAAAAAATTGAGTTCGGGCAAGATCTACTTTCACAATACTTCAGATAAGCTAATTAAGAATGTTTGTGCTGAGCTGTATCAACAGTCGCCTATAAATAGCCGAGTGATCGCGCCAACCACTGCTTTGGTTGATGACATAAATAAGTCGATTCAGAACTCATTGAACCCAAATGGGCAAGCCATGCAGTTTTTCATGCACGGTGAAGCGTACTTTCGAGGTGATTTACGTGAGGGAGACGAAGTCTTATTTACACAGAATATCTATGAGAGAGGAATTCAAAATGGCACGTTGGCGACTTTGATCAATGTTGACTCTACTGGAAACGAATATGGGGAGGTGCAACTTGATACAGGTGAGCTTGTCAGCATTACCCAGGACTTGCTGGATAGCATGATGCTGGGTTATTGCATAACGCTTCACAAAGCACAAGGGTCTCAGTTTCCAAGGGTGATTGTAGCACTACAGAAAGGCCGAATTACTGACCGAGCTTGGCTATACACAGCTATTACAAGAGCTGAGCATGAGGTTCATATAGTTGGTGATGAGTCTGACTTTGCTGAAGTTGTTAAAACGATAAGCAACTCAAGGCAAAGGAATAGCTACCTACAAGAATTGCTTTCGAGGTAGAAAATGACACTTTTCGATATCCACAGTTACAAATTAACATTGTTTATAAAGGCTTTTTTTCTTCTTTTTTTGCATTGTAACAGGTCGGTGTTACAATGTGTGTAAGTGATGAGGTTTTCGCTTGCGTTAGTTACGATTGATTGTATTAAAAAACAACTGCTTGCGTTCAAGCGGTTTGCTGTTTTTCTTATTGTAACATTGCTTTGTTACAATTGTTTGAGGAGAGGTGTATGGATCTATTTAAAAACGCACAACAATTTTTAAAATTGGCATTCTCCGCTGAATTGTTAAAGCATAAGGGAACTGATGTATCAGTTCCAATTCAACTAAGATCATCTTTGGAAGTTCAATCTTGCACTATCAATAAAGTTCCATTTGAGTGCTTGCTTTTTGATAATGAAAGAGTACTTAATGAATCTAGTTCAAACCTGTTTAGAAAGTTAATAGAGCGTTTTGAAGGTAAAAACCTACTGGTACTAAAAAGCTCATTAAAAGCACAAAGTATGAAGTTTTTAAGAAGTCTTAAAGTGGGTTACATTGTGCCAGGAGAGAGCTGCTACATTCCTCAATTTATGTTGCAAACTAATAAAGAAGATTATCAAAAAAAGGAGCCGCTTTCTGGGTTTTCAGCGAACATATTGATTCAATACTTAGAGGGTCAAATTTCTTCCCGTATAGCTTCAAATGAAATTGAGATCGAAGGATCCAGAATGTCTAAATCGAGGTCTCTTAGTGAACTTGAAGAAAGAGGACTCGTAGATATTATAAAACAAGGGCGTATTAATATTGTTTCATTTAACAAAACTAGAAAACAATTATGGGGTGATAGGGAGAAACTGTTAACGGCTAATTCTAAAGGACCTTATTTAATCCCAAAGAATGAGCTGACAGGTTTAAAAGGCTTGGTTTTTGCAGGAGAGAGCGCACTATCAATGTACACTTTGCTATCTCAGCCAAAAATAAAATCTTATGCAATATATAGAGCGGCAGGGTCTGAAGGGGAGCTATATAAAAGGGTAAGAAATTATGTGTCGCATTTTGATGCATATGGTTCAATATACAGTTCCGAACTTGTTGAGGTTTATCTATATGATATTAAACCTAGGTTAAGAAAAGTAGGACCTTGGCTGTTATTATCTCCAATATCCCTTTTATTAAGTGATCTTTCACCTAAAGATGAGAGAGCTTACTCATGTTTAGCTGAAGTCAATAATAAGGTATTGAGCGAGTTAGATAAGTTAGATGCAGAGGACGCTATAATTGAATCAGGAAAAATAAATGAAAAATTCTAAGTTGCAACATTTTAGGGATGCTATGCATAACTTCAGCAAAGATTACGTATTGATCGGTGGAAATGCCTGCGAGTTACTTGCTGAGAGTCGAAAGACAGAATTCCGAGAGACTGAAGATTTAGATATCGTTTTAATTATCGAACGTTGGAGCCCTGAATTTGCAAGTGCTTTGAACTCTTATATAGAAGAAGGCGGCTATCAGGGGAGGCGATATACACGTGGTAAGGGAGGCGATGGTAATGTACACCGATTTACTCTAAATGAAGAACATCCAAATGCTCGTATTTATCCACGAGAAATTGAGTTGTTTTCTAGAGCACCAGACGGAATAGAGCTTGCTGAAGAACAGTATATTGTACCTGTAGAAACTGTTGATAGAATCTCAAATTTTTCAGCCATACTGCTTGATGAGGATTATTATGCGTATCTTCAAGAAAGTCTCGTTAATGTAGAAGATATCAGAATACCAAATATCAAATGTTTAACAGCTTTGAAGGCCAGTGCGTGGCTTGGAAATGAAGAGCTTTATGATGAGCAAAAAATAGCTGATATTGGTACGGTTTATAAGCATGCATTTGATATCTGTAGGTTATTCGCAATGTATGAAGATGATGAACTAGAGGATGCGCAACCAGTTCCATCGAGGGTCTTTGAAGATATAGAAAAAGTCAGAGGTAAATATGAAAATCCAGAGGAGACATCTAAGTTGTCCAGATTTATTGAAGAAAATAATTTAACTGAGTTGCCAGTTACTTTTGATGACGCAGGAAGATTTCTTCCAATGGCATTTAAGAATATTAGTTGATGTAAATATTAAAAAAATTTATAGGTTACTTTATTTACAGATTCCACTATGAGCTAGTTTGGTCAATTTTACTAAATTGAAACTTGTAGCTGGGATTCCAAGACCTAACAATACACCCTCTAGATATTTTTTTTCTGCTTCACTGTAGAACGAAACTGTCCAATGGCAGTCTATTTGCACATGCTCTTTGATGGCTTCAAAGTATCTGATATCAACATCTGACATAGAATGCCCGAGAACAAAGACTGAGTTTATAACATTTAAACCAGCAAAGAACTCTGAGTTGTACTCTATGATTTTCTCAGGGTTTTTATAAGACCTGCCATAGTATGAAGCTAGCTCTTCTCGGGCTTCGTCAAGAAATGGAATGTGCTGATCAGACATATAATCATTCCACTGTTCATTCTCTTCAGGAGTAAGACCGGCAGGAGGGCTTTCATGTTCTTTTTCTTGAATGAAATTATCTGGGTCAACGGCATGCCCTAATACAATGTCTTCTCTATCATCAAATGTGCCATGTATATATAAAATTTTATCGCTGTTAATGCGATAGTAATACTCAAGTGTCTTGGTGTAATTGAAGCTTATATAAAAAGCATCACGGTCAATATCTAGAAGTCGACTTGAGTCAACGTTGTATTTTGAAGCGAGCTGAATGTAATTCGAAAACTCATTTCTAAGACCTTCAGTAAGGCTAAAAATTATAATTTCAGATTCTCGATGGCAAGCGGCCATATCACGGAAGTAATCATCGCTGGATAAGTTTGGGATATATTCACAGATGATATCATCAAGAAACTGCAAATCTATGAATGATAAGTTTTCTTCGAATCGACACCATATGTCATCATCCGAGCTTGGGTAAGAGAAAGATTTGTTTAAATTGTCTAATACTGTAGGGTTATGCAGTTTTAAATAGTTGCAAAACCCTTTGTAGCTTGTAGGTAACCCATGGTGAAGATCAAATCCATTACCAATAATATAAAGTTTATCCAAGCAAACCCCCTCTTCAGCTTACCAGTACCTTCTGAGTAGACAGTGTAATCGGCTTACGATTGATGGTGATTAAAGCCTTTAGTAGCTTTATTTATTAGCCACTTTCAGTTTTCCCTGGTTTATAAGTCGCCCGAAGTTCCTTTTCGGTGGCTCTAAAAATTGATAAAGGATCTTTGGGTGACTCAATCCTTATAAACAACTCATCAAATTCATTGCTTAACTCAGTATATGAATCCTCTGTTGAGGCTTTCGTATGTACATCGTTTTGCAGTCGCTGTGTATTATTAACACATTTTTGAGGGTTAAAGTCTTTCACATCATTAAGCTTAGTTTCTGTGATTGTGTGGATATCAAATGAGTCATTGTTAATTAAGTTCAATCTAGTCAGTTTTATTCGACCTTCAGTTAAAGTAGGAATTATTTTTTGTTCCAATATGCTGAGTGTGTATGACGTAGTTTGATTTTGCCCTTCGAATGGCAGCTTATACACGGTTCCAGATATCTGTGGCCATACTAGGTTTTTTCCTTGTACAGTAATATGCGATAGGGTATCTGATCCAGAAGATAGTCTCCAAGTATCGTTTTTCAGCCAAGTTGAAAAAATCTTGAAGGATTCGATTCCATCTTCTCGGTAAAACTTCAATATGTACCAGCCATCCGGTTTAACGTTCATAGTATCTAATTGGTTGATTATTGAACTTAAACAATAGCACATAAAATCAAAATGATTTCATCATTTTGATTGCTGCATTCTCGACTTTCATCTAATCTAAGGGCAATAAATATTGATATAATATGCCTGAATGCTGTTAGATAGCCTGAACCATGCACAGCGTGAACGCCTTGTTTTTATTGACTTCAATCTTGAGTTTTTAGGTCAAATAGCAAGGGCAGAACTTATCCAAAAGTTTGGAGTAGGTCCTGCATCCTGTACTCGTGACTTTGCTGTGTATAAAGAACTGGCTCCTGGTAACGCTGTGCTAATGCACGAGAATAAGCGTTATGTTCGCTCAGAAGCTTTCAGAGCGGTTTTTGAGCATAACCCAGTTGATGTCTTAAAGCGTTTGCAAAAGGCTCTAGTGGCGAAATATCGCAGGTACGAGATGCTTCTCAATTTTGTTTTGATACCGTGCAGTTAGGTCAACCAACCACTGAAGTCATATCGGCGATAACGAGAGCTATTTTTTCAAAATCAGCAGTTGCTTGTCACTACGAGTCGCTTAGTTGTGGTTTAGTTAAAGGGCAGATTGTGCCTCATGCGGTTTTCAGTGATGGACTTCGATGGTATGTGCGAGCTTTTGATAGAAAAAATAAGAGTTTTAAAAGCTACACTTTAACAAGATTTATAAAAATTGAGTTAGTAAATAGTCCATTGAAAAGCACGGAATCTGTGGAGCTAGATATAAATTGGAATTTATTTTGTGAATTAGAACTTATTCCGCACCCCAAATTAGTTTATCCAAAAGCTATTGAGTTAGATTATCGGATGAATTCAGGGAGCATGAAATTGAAGGTTCGAGCTGTTTTTGTCAGCTTCTTACTTAAGGCGTGGAACATAGATTATCAGAGTAACTCTAATTGTATCAATTTAAATAAAACTTTGTACCTAAGTAATTATGACAGCGTGAAAGAGTATATTGAGTTGCGTAATAATTAGGACTGAAAATAATAAGCTAGGAAAGCTAGCAGTTGGTGGAACGGAATGGCAGAGGATGTAAAAAGTGCATTACATGATGCAACGCCTTCATGGAATGGTTTTAACTACCAAGGAAAAGTTGGGCTCTACGTTTGTCTTAAACTCATTCTTGAAAACTTACAACGAGATGGATTAGATTCTGAAAGTTTTAATAATTTTCTAGGAAGTTATTCAGTTGAATATGAATGGGTTGAAGATTTTTCTATAAAAAACAATGGGGAATACGTTTCACTTCACCAAGTAAAACACAAAGCAGGAAGCGGATTTGGAGATCATGTAAGTGCAGTTGTGACGATTTTAAATCGCAAGCTATGCCGTTTATCTGAAACTGACTTTTTGAAATATATAGATTTAGATGTAGATTATACTGGTTGCACAACTAGAGAACAAAAAAATCAGAGAAAGCTTGAGTGCATTCACGAAAAGCTTGAAGCGATGCGAACATCGGGCTATATAAATGATTGCAATCAATTAACTGAAAATTGGAACAACATAACATCGGAAGTTGAGGGGGTTGACCAAGAACAGTTAAATAGGCTACTTACAGAGTTTCACTTATTCTGCGACCAGACATTTAGCAATTCGAAAGTTTTTTTCCATACAGCTGAGTCAATCTCCGAACCAACTCAAGATATCAATGAATATGCAGGTGTCCCAGAGCATCTTAAAGATCAAACGCGTGGACTTCTCAGTTTATCTGGGATGGGTATATATCTAGGTTTTGATTCACCTCCGGACTATTCTTTAGTTCTTTCTGATTCTAACCTTCTTGTAGAAATTAATAATTTAATTACCAATATCTTAAGCTTTACGTTATCAGGTGAAGCATTTTCAATTGATGAAATTGACAATTATAGAGCAGCTTTGTGTGGAATAATTGATGAGCATATTGCTCAAAGACACAGCGCAATTAGAAGTAGTACTTACGAAGGTGAAGGGTATTTAGAGGAAAGAAACTCTCTGTCCTTTTTAAATTTATTAGCACCTTTGAAAGTTCTAACAAAGCAACAAAATGATGACTATTGGGAAAGGTTATGTGCTAATTGTTTTGAAGATGCATATCTGCAAGAAGTAGAAAGATTAGAATATTTCATAGAGAGAAATATTGAAGAAAACATTAATACCTCTAGAAAGTTAAACCTAGAGAAAAACAGAAAAAGAGTACTTGAGCAGCATAAATACTCAGAGCTGTTAGAAAAACTCAACCCACACCATATACCTATAAGCCCAGTCGCTGAATACTACAGCAACATAACTTGTAAACGTTCAATTAAGGAGGCGTTTCTTCACTTTATTCGTGAACTAGAAAATGAAATTATAGATTTAATGATTAAAGTCGATGAAATGCAGGTCTTTCATACATCCGCAATCGTGATTGAAGGTGATGAACCATATGAGAGAGATTATGAACTTCATAAAATAAAAAGTCTGATTGAACAAAACAATCAACTACTATCTCTTTCTAAATCAACGCATTTAATAATAAAAACATCAGATGAACACGACTTATCAGAGCAATTTGTACAGATGCAAACTATTGCGGAAAGTATAGATGCGGAAAGTACTCAGGAGCATGAGCTCTCGACAAGTAATCCTATCTCAATAAGGTTTGAGTCTGTTCGAGGTGCTTTAGGGAGAATTAAGCAATGAATTGTAAAGAATTAATTTCAACAATAGCAGAAGAGAAAGATTTTGCTGTTTATGAAATTAGCGATTTCAATGTAGAAGATGACATATTTATTGATTTTTTTCTATGTACAAAGGATGACTTTGAGTATTTCATAATATTAAACATTGAATATAGATTGATCGAGAAAGTAAATAACCTGATTCAAGTGGCTATATCGACAAAGATTAGGGCTTATCTTGAACAAAATGAAATATGTAGTTTAACTCATTACTTTGATAAAAACTCCACATTGATTATCACAACTGAAAAGCCTAATTCCTTGACCAGTGAGGAAGTGTATAGAGTTGTATCTACCGTTGAAGAAAATAACTATTATTTCAAGAAACAGGTATTATATTTTACTGCAAGAGAACTTGGCATATTTTTACAAAATCAATCTCAACAAAACAGTTTTACTGAAAAATGTAGCTCTGTAGTCTCAAACCTATCTCGCTATGAGGTTTTTTTATTGGGCTTGGACGAAGAATATGACTTCATTTCTAGGCTTTACGAAAAAGTTCCATTTTTAAACTTAGAAGTCGAAAAGGAAAATAAGCTTAATCTTGATAATATGATTGCAGAAAGTTTAGTTGAATCGGAAATCGAACTTTTACCCGAACTTCTCGCACTTCAAGGTGAATATCAGATTGATGAATGGATCAAGTCAATAGGGGAAGAAAATGATTAAACTAGGAAGATTAAGGTTGAAAAACTTCAAGTCTTTCGGTGAGCCGTTTTTTTTAGATTTTTCATCTTCAGACGTTGTTATTTTTGATGGGCCAAATGGATTCGGAAAGACGACTCTATTTGATGCGGTGGAGATATGTCTCACCCGTAAAATTGGAAGAGTTGTCAATACAGATGGAAAACAGAAAGATACTCATCTTTTAAAGAAAGATAGTACAGAAGTTACGGAGATATTTTTAGAGCTAAAATCAGAAAATATTACTGCTGCTGTTATATATTTGAGAATTCCTCCTCAGACAACACAACAACAAAACAAACCCGCACTTTTCACTTTAGAAAGAATGCTTTTGAGTGAGTGGCCAAGTCAATTTAATGATGATTCTGAATACTCCTACGATGAATCGTTAAATTTGGAGGATTTACTTGGTAATAGTGAATTAGAATCTACTTTTGATTTATTTAACTATGTCCAACAAGAAGAAACATGTCACTTTTTGAAAAACAAGGAAAGTGAAAGGCATAGTATAATTAGTTACCTTTTTGGTTCAATTAGACAAAATGAAGATAGAGGTAAACTTAATTTAATAAAGAAAAAAATAAATGCTCAGTTGAGCTCTTTAAAAGAAGATATAACTGGCCTTGAGTCTGAAAAGGTAAGAGTTAGTGAGTCTTTAGGTCTATTAGTTGACAATAATGAAGATGCTCAAGTTATGGAACCTAGCGGGAAGTTGGAATTCATAACAAATTTTATTCCTATTTCTAATGAACAAATCGGTGGTGCTCGTGACGCGCTTGAAAGGTTGTTATGGCTTACTAAGAACATTGGTGAATATAGTAATTTAGAGTTTAACTATTTTCTAAACTTACTAATTGAACAGCGCGAGCAAGCATTAAAAGATATTATGCTCTCAGGTCATTTGAACAGCTATGAACAAGTGCAAAAAGCAGATAGACATGTTTTAAGTCTTAACAAACTCGGGCTAAAAATTAACAATTTTAGGAGCTTTTTATCTCTAGCTGAATATGAACATTCTGACTTACCAAATTTACTTGAGAAGATATCAAGTTATTTCCCAAATGAGTATTTGAAACACAAGGATAAATTAGATAACTACTTCAAGGCTTCCAAAGAGGTAGGTGGTTATCAAAAAGTTTTGTCTAAGTTGTTAGAAAGTAGAAAAAACTTGAAAACATGCTTTGATTCTCATATTTCTGAGGTGAGAAGTAGCAAAACTAATTGTCCTTTCTGTGGTGATTTAAAAAACTCAAATGAACAACTGCGGTTAGAGTATGAAAAACAATCAAAAGTGTTTGAGGAGCTTCAATCTGACACGTTATCAGCTCTTAATTTGTTAGAGACTGATTTAAGGAAAAACTTAGTATCTAAATGCACAAAAAAAGCAAATAGGTTTATTGAAAAATACAGCCGGTTATTGGATTTCAAACTAGGATTGGAGGAAGTTGTCTTACCCCGAGAGCGATGGGAGAGGATGCGTAAAGTTATAGAGTGGCTCAACATCAATGAAATTGAGTTTAGTCAATTTTGTAAGGCTGACTCATCAGTTTTCTTAGGCGAGAAAGGTCTATATAGAATACAGGAATTTAAATCATCTTTAAGGAACGTATCAAAATCAATAGAAAGTGAGATTTCATTTGATGAGATAAAATCCACTTTAAAAGGCTTTGACTTAAGTGTTGTATCCAACCAGGTTCTCAATAGTAAGGCAGACCAGTTGACTGGTTCAGACGTTGAATTAGATTTGAAATTTTTGAACCTTGTTAAATTAAAGTTTAACTCAGATAAGTTAACAGCGCTAGATGAACGCATTAAGAAATTACAGATTTTACATGGGACACTTTCTAGAAAAGAATCTACGATTAAAGGCATACATAGTAAATATACGAAGAAAATCAAAGAATACGAAAAGTCAGTAGCTAAGCAATTAGCTATTCCATTTTATATTTACAGTAGCAAAATATTGCAAACAAGACCTGATGGGAATGGTGCCTTTTTACAATGTGCTGAGTCTACAAAAGATAATGGCTTTATCAGGTTTACTTCTGGTTTAAATGATGCTCATGACGCTTGGAATACTATGAGTTCAGGACAACTTTCTGGGCTAGTGATATCGTTTATGCTAGCAATGAACAAAGTTTATCCTACCCAACTAAAAACACTTTTGATTGATGACCCAGTACAAACGATGGATGAAATGAACTTAGCATCCTTTGTTCAGCTATTAAAATATGAGTTTAAAGATAGCCAATTAATTCTTTCAACTCATGAGAGGAAAGTAGCAAACTTCTTAGCTTATAAATACCAGTTACAAACAGAGCCAAAGCTTGTGAACATGAAAAAATTGAAGTTAGAACCTACCACTTAGTAAAGTTGAATTTGGCCAAAATGGTGGCCTGTGACCACAATAACGAAGCGAAAGCCCATTTATAAATTTGAACTACTTATTTTCAAAGTATCAGAAATGCTGTGGATTGCCTGATACTTCGAGGACTTGTAGTGCCTGAACAAAAGTCACAATTACTACGTACAGCTCAGCGACAGGCCAGGACGATTGTTGAACTGTCAGGCTGTAAATTAAATCAAGCGCAAATGACATTAGCGATAGACGTATACGGGTATAAATCTTGGGCTAAGTTAAAACATAGTATTGAAAGTGGTCTATTAACTGAAGAGATGGTCTGCTTACTTTCACATGAACATGCAAATCCTGCTTTGCTGATTGAAACTATTAAATCTTTATGGCCAAGCTGGCAAAGCGGATTTGCCAAAGTAAGCTATCTGAAAAATGTTAGTTCTTTGACTTTAATAGCTTCTATATTGAAAATTGATCAGGTTGATTTAGAGAAGATAATTGATATAGACTAATTTCAATCGTAAGCAATTTGCTTATGGCTGGGCTGTGCGGACAGCCTGTGCCACCAAAATGACGAAGCCGAGCATCCGCAACAATTTATCTAATGATTCAACGTAAGCCGTAGTTAGGTGGACTGCTGTTTACAGGAGATCGTTATGATAAAGTGTAATTGTATAAAACGTAACTATTCTGAAACCGCTAAGTTCACTCCTTTTCAAAAACATTTAATTAGGTATATACCTTGCTCAGTTTATGACGTTGAGGAAACAGAGCACTATCTTGACAAAGTTCTCACTTTTACCTACCGGAATGAATCAATATTAGATGTTACCGAGCATCTAGGTAAATGTATTAATTATGTTTTATTTCACCTTATACCTGAATATGATGCTGCTGATGATTCCAATATTTTCAGTTACTTAAGATCTTACAAAGCAGAGCTTCGTATTCCAATTCATGAACTGCCACACTTCTCCAAGAGCCAGGATGCGTTTCGTCAGCACCGATTATTCTCTATATTTGAAGAGATAGATAAAGGTCCTATATATTCGAGCCTAAATGAGCTATTGGAAGAATGCGGTATAGATAAGCCTGCATTTGAGAGGCTGCTTAAATCAACAGTTTCCAATTCGCTCGAAGATTTTGATTTGGATGGTCCTTTGTCATTTTCATTCATTGAGAAGTTAAGAAGTAGTCCTGAGTGGCATCAATATGAAGAATTATTGAAATATTATAGCTAAGCTATTGGGGAGCTAAACTGAGAATGTTGCATAATTGTTAAATCTAAAAAGTGTAAAGAATGGGCTGATTGACTCCGGTTTTAAGCATTAATTTTACGGAATGATTTGTTTTGTAAGAATAAAATAATAAAAGAACACCATCTAAAATTTGGTTTTTATTATTAAACAGTGACTTATAGATATTCATTCACTCACTCACGCAGTCAACTGAGGATTTTTTACAGTTACTTCCCTTCTAGACAAAGACAAAATTGAAAATGTATAAGAGAGCCGCTAAATAGCGGCTCTTTTTTTAACTAAAAATAATGTTGAAAAATAACTTAGGATGCATGCTGGCCGCACAAATTTACCCACTCATTTTGTCCTTTACTTTGCATTGAATCGTTTATCTTTTAATTGAGTCTGTGAAGCTAGGATTAGTGCTTACGTTCTTTTTTATGGCTGCAAGTATGCCTGGAGCAGAGTTACAAATACTGGCGATATCAATCGTATGGTCTAAGTTTAATAAAAAACTTTATTCCTACACCCATGAAAATACTTAGTAAGATAAGCTTTCAACAAGCGCTAGCAGCAGTGATTGCATTTGCTTTGGTTGTGATGCTTACAACATCTTATATTGTTATTGATGCGTCCCTGCAAAAAAAGCAGCTTGTGAGTCAAGATGCTGAATTTATCAGCGAAGTATTGATGATAGATAAAATAGCGCATGAAACGGCAGTCGAAAGGGGATTAACTGCTGGCTTTATTGGTTCAGGGTATCGCAAAAACGGTGACAAAGTTGCTAAGCAACGCTTGATTGTTGATAAAGTTTTTAACGAATTTTCTAATTATACTCAAACGAAAAAACACTCAATAGCCCTATTTACTGCAGTGTTAGAAAAGCACAAAAATATAAAAGCGTTAAGAGAAAATATCGATAGGCAGCAAGGAAAATCAGCGTTTGCCGTTTATTCTAATGCCAACCAGTTTATGTTGGATGTTGCTAACAGCCGGGTTTCACACATTAGACAATCCGAAGCAATCTCTTCAGGTTTAGCTATTATCAGAATGTCTTTGTTAAAGGAGAGGTTAGGCCAGATTAGAGGAAAGGTGAATGGTATTTTATCATTACAATCAATATCTAAAGATAGTCAGGTTCAAGTTGCTGGCTATTTTAATAATATTGAAGAAAGTTTGGCTATGCTCGCTTTAACACTCACCGCAAAAGAAGATAAAGCATGGCTATCAGAATTGACTAATTCACAAGCCTTTAAAGGTATTAAGGCAATTATCGAAAACCTAAATCAAGAAAGTGGCAAGCTGGCTTTGTCTTACCCAGAACCTTCGGACTGGTTTAGTTTGTCAACGGACTTAATTGGCAAAATTCACAAGCGTATTACTGAAAAACAAAGCGCGTTAGAGTCGCTTATCGAGGAAAAGCACGTTGATGCTAAAATGGAGGCTGTGGTAACGGTAGGTCTTGCGATATTTTTTATTACTTTTTTTATCGCCTTCGGTTTATTTGTAATCAAGGCACTTGCTAAAAAAGTTAGAAAAGTACGAGATTTAATTGGAAAAATTGCTTCAAGCCATGATTTAACAGTGAGGATTGATGACCAATCGAGTGATGAAATAGGTGCAATTTCTAGAAGTGTTGATGAGTTGGTAGATACCCTCACTAAGTTGATACGGCAAGTGCAACAAGCAAACAGCAGTAGCGAATCCAGTGTTAAATCATTAATCACTTTTGCAACAGAACTTTCAGAGTTAGTTGAGAGTGTTAATTCAACCACATCGGTGCTTCAAGATAGCTTCGCGAGGCTATCTAACCAGATCGAGCAAATTGCACTGTCAGCAGATGAAAGCTCTAAAAATACAGCAAAGGCAAATGACTTATCGAATAATACAAAGCAAATAATTGGCACAAATAAAGTGAGCATTAACTCACTATCTACGCTGATTCAGCAGGCTCATCAGCAATCAGATTCGTTAAGTGCAAAAACGAACAGTATTCAATCAGTGCTTGATACAATTTCGAGTATTGCTGAACAAACTAATTTACTAGCCCTTAATGCTGCTATTGAAGCTGCTCGAGCGGGTGAACAAGGGCGTGGTTTTGCTGTTGTTGCAGACGAAGTGCGGGGTTTAGCAACGCGTAGCCAAGATTCAACATCAGAAATATCTTCAGTGCTTGATGACATAAAGCAGCAAGTGCAACAACTTCAGGCGTATATGGAAAATACCTCTGAATCAACGCAGAAGGTGAGTGAAAATAGTGAAAATGCGCTCAAGAATATCGATATTTTGACAACTAATATCACTGAGGTGAGCGGCCAAACAAACATGGTGTCATCAGCGATTGAATCACAAAATCAGTTAGCTGAAGAAGCGAGTAAGGCAAGCCAAAATATCACTGAAAATATGCAGGAAGTACAAACCGAATTGGCGCTATTATCTAAATTGATAAAAGATTTAGAACAAGCTCAATATAAGACATCAAATGCTATAAATGTATTTAGAGTAAATACATCTTCATGAGCCTGGTGTGCATCAGCTACGCTGTCATGATGGCGCTTATTTTTGCGGGTAATGCGCATCTACGAAGGCTAAATAATAATGCCTTTCATCATTACAAACAGTTATCTTGGGGTTGATTACAGGTTACTGTAAAAGTTTGCGTATCTTTATTTAACTCTGTTGCAGAGATTCAGTTGCGACTTTTTGAATTGTTGATTACAAAATAATTCTCATTACCAGTAAATGCTAGGTTGTTAAATTTACGGAATTTTTGACAGCGTTGGTATTAGGATTCTTCTGAAATTACTTTTAATCAGCCTGTAGCCTTGTATTTATGGGGTTCTTGAACAACACTTTGTATATCTTTGGGCAACAAAATTGTGAAATGAAAAAAGACTTTGCTTCACAGATCAAGCGACCAGTGGTCATTTATGTGACGATTGTGCTTTTGCTTGTGGTTGTTTTTAACATTTTTCTTAATGATGTACTTCATGACAAGGTTCATCATACTGGCACTGAGCTGGCTAAAGAAGTATATGAATTAAACTTAGATCCTATCACCTCGCAAGACATTATCGCGTCTATTGTAAAAAGTCAGGGTTTTGTCTTGGATGTAGCTGACTTGCCGCAAAACTTTGCAAATTTTATTGATGTAGAGCAAGAAGTATTTAGTTATAAAACAGTCAGTTTACGATTGTTTCATTGGCCAGCTTGGTTACTAGAAAGCCACTTATTTATTCTATTAAACCTTATTTTACTAGCAACAGGCTATTGGGCTGGGCGTTGGTGGCGAAGTATGGCTAAGTCTACGGCTATTAAAGAGCAACCTGTTATCAAACCGCAAGCATCAGCAGATGCACAAATTGAACCCCAATTTAAATCACAAAAGCTAGCATCGCCAAGGCCTTTACCGCGACAAGACCTCAATATTCTTTATGGGGTGCCAACAAGTTATAACCATTTATTTGCTTTGTTCTTTTGGAAAACACCTTTTCCATCTAACCTGGATGTTGATAACTACTTTAAATTAGTAATTGCGAAAGGTTTTGGTGAGTTGGTTAATCGTTCCGTTAAGTTGCTTCCTTCAGGTGGCATCGCGGTTACTTTAAATAACATCCCTGCAACTGAGCTTGATAAATACACCAAACGGCTTCATCAAGTTATTTACCAAGCGTGCTTAAACTATCGCAGTGATTTATCACGTGCTGATGTCAAGATCGGTGTTTGTAATTACCGAACAGGAGCAGACCAAGCTGTTGTATATCAGCTAACTAAATCAGCATTGGCTATGGCTAAACAAAGTGCATGGCAACATATTCATCGCTTGCCGTTCGGGCATACCCAATCAAGCATGTTAGCAGACAGTAAAGAGCACTTGTTTGAGTACATTAAAAACAAACATTTTATGTTGTTTTTTCAACCTTTGTTCGATTTACAAACAGGTGAAATTTTACAGCATGAAGCGTTAATTCGCATTCGCCATAAAAATTTGGGGTTATTGGCAGCTCGGCATTTTATTCCTCACATGAGCAGTAAAAATGACGTGTTGTTTTTAGATAAAATCGTTATTACTCAAGTGAAGAGAATACTCTCTAACGAAGCTGGTGCAATCACAGTCAGTATAAACCTACATGCTATGAACTGGTTCAATGACAAGTTTTGGGTTTGGTTTAAAGAACATATGAGTGACTATGAGGGAATTAGTAAACTTCAATTTGAACTCAGTGAAGATGATTATCTACGCCAACATAAAAAATTAATCTCACAGTTTAAGTGTTTAGAGAAACTGTCGGCTGGTGTGGTAATTGATAACGTGAGAAGTGCAGAGCACTTAGCTACTTATGCGCAGCTTAATAATATACGCAGTATTAAACTGGCCTATGAGCTAATACATAATATAGATACAAATGCTCAACAACAGAAGATCGTAAAACAGATTATCAATAAGGGCAGCGAATTAAGCTTTCCTGTTTATGCGGTGGGGGTCGAGACGCAAAATGAACTTGCGACCCTCAAAAACTTAGGGGTGGTTGCAGCTCAAGGCTTTTACTTTGCTGAGCCCTTACAAAAGTTAGCAGATATAACACCGCATAGCTAATACAGCTAATTAGTCGATTAAATTGCGGTATCGCAAGCCATCTAAACCTTGTAGCCCACCTGTATGAATCGCAATAATGTGTGTGTGTGGAGCAAAAAAGCCCTGCTCAATGAGTTGCCATAGTGCATACATCATTTTGCCACTGTAAATAGGTTCAAGAGGAATGTCGTGCTGGTGGTTAAATGCTTGACAAAACTGCCACAAATTAGCACTAAACTTGCCATAACCGCCATCATGAAAGTCACATAACAGCTGCCAGTTTTGTTGTTGTTTGGCGCGGTTGCTCAATTGTTTAATGTCAGTTATTAAATACTCAGCTTGCTTAAGTACAGCCACCCCTAATACTGTTGTACTTTGTGATGCGCCCTCAATTAAACCTGCTAGTGTTCCGCCACTTCCCGTAGGGCATATAATATAGTCTGCTGGGGGAAGGCTTTCGGCCAACTCTTTGCAGCCTAGAAGGGCTGCTGAATTAGTGCCGCCTTCAGGTAAAATATAAGCATTAGGAAATTGATGTTGTAATTCAGCTAAGTAATTTTGATCATGCCTCAACCGGTAAGTAACACGGTCAACTGGATGTAAATTCATGCCACATTGCTTTGCATAGCGCAGTGTTGGATTTTCGCTATCAAGTTCGGGACCCCGAATTATACCATGAGTAGTAAAACCAAATAGTTTCCCCGCAGCAGCGCTGGCATGGATATGATTTGAAAAAGCACCACCAAAAGTGAGTAATTCAGATTTTCCAAGTTGTTGCATTGCGGCTAAATTAAACTTTAGTTTACGCCACTTATTGCCACTAATTTGCGGGTGAATAAGATCATCTCGCTTTATGGTGAGCTGAATTTTACGAGCAGCCAATAAGGGATGGTTTATGGTTTGTAAAGGTGACTCAAAAGAACTATACACAGCAGCAATTTTAATAAAAAACACGCTCTATTGTAGCAAACTGATCATCAACTAAGAAATTAAACTAAAATGATTTTGTTATTTACTGGCATCAACTAAGGTAATAGTTGTAAACTCAGATAATAATTGAACAAAGCTTGTGTTTTGCTTTCCAAGTACATAGCATAAGAGTTTAATTATAAAAAAATAATAATGACCAAATAATTGCCGCTTTTTGGGAATGGAATATATGCGAATCGCTCCTTTATCTCTATTTATTTCAGTTAGTTTGCTAGCAACTAGTGCATTTGCACAAGATACTGCTACGGTAACTGGTATAGAGTCAGAGATCAGTAAAAAACAAGCCGAGTACGATAACTCGACTGTTATCCTTGAAAAACACCTAAAAGAAGAAAGTCAGTTACAGAAGCAACTCGAATTATTGCGCGCACGCTCGACAGAGTTAGACAAAGAAAAAAACCAAGCGCTAGATGCAATGAACGAGATGTATCGCCGACTTATTGATGATCCAACAATAGACATTAGCAATGCACAAGCACGCTATCAAAAGGCAGTTGTTGATCACAAACAGAATAAAGATGATATTTCGATGCAATTGGCGGCAATTGCATCGCATAGAAAAGACATTGAGCAAATTCGCGTAGCTAAACATACCCAACTCAATACATTAGAAAGTTTAAAAGAACAACTCGCAACGGCGCGTGTTGAGCGTTTACGTAATGAGTTTACACGTGAAGGTACATTAGAAGTTAATCACACCATCAATTGTAAACGCACCGAAACGCTTGCTGCCTGTGAGCAGCGCGGTCAGCAAATGGGCTTGCAAAAAGCAACTAAACGTTTTGTTGATCAAATTTTTGCTAACTTAACTGAAGAGCGATTGGTTGAACCAAAACGCAATCTTGCGGGTGCGCAAGTTAAGGTGTTAAGTAGCCATGTTGTCAACAGTGCATTTAGCGGTCAAGGTAACTATAACGTCAACTTAAGCGTGACCATGCGCGGTGATGTAAATAGCAGCCGCTTATGTAGTTTACTTAATTTAGATAACCGATTCTGCGCTGATTATGGCTCGCCACTTGCAGGCAACTATCAGTCTAATTACTCGGCATCTTACCCTGATAGTCAGTTAACATTCAGTGACCCTTTGGATAATAGTCAGGTGGTATCGGTATCACGTATGACTAATGAGCCTGTTAGCGATTATTCATCAAAAAAGCCAGTAAAGGTTGAACCGTTACCTGATTTGAAAAAATCTAAAATGGTTGAGCTAACACTTCGTTCTAATGTGTATGATGATGAAGTGTTTATCGATGGCGTGAGTTTTGGTGCGACAAAATTAACCACTTCGTTGCCTGTAGGTTTTCATGAAGTTGAAATTCGCAAGCGTGGTTATAAAAGCTATAAAGCGCGTATTGATCTTCGCAAAGCGCAAACAATTCATGCAAATTTGGTAAAAGAACCAGAGCCAGTTGTTGCAGCGGTTACAGCAGCTGAAAAACCAGCAACGTCTTCACCAGTTGCAAGTATCGTCAATAAAAACAATTCAGCAGGTATCGTTGTTATTCCTGCAGGCAAATTTAAGATGGGCGATATTAACGGCAATGGTTTAGCCAACGAGCGTCCAGTGGTAGAAAAGACCATTGCTAATTCGTTTGCAATGCAAAGCAAGGAAGTGACTGTTGCAGAGTATGAGCGTTTTGTTGCAAATACAGGTTACAAAACAGAAGCTGAAAAAAATCGTGGTTGTGCTTATTACTTAAATGGTGAACCAGTATGGGAAGCTACGTTAAATTGGCGTAACCCAGGTTTCGAGCAAGAAAGTGATTTTCCGGCGGTATGTTTAACCTATAACGATGCAAAAGCATACGCAGATTGGTTATCGGGGCAAACGGGTCAGTTATTTCGCTTACCAAACGAGGTTGAGTGGGAGTATGCTGCGCGAGCTGGTACTGAAACCGAGTACCCTTGGGGTAACGAAATCGGTAAAAACTTAGCGAACTGTGGTTGGTGTGGGAGCGAATGGTCAAATAAAAGCGCTGCACCGACAGGGTCGTTTTCTCCTAATGCATTTGGCCTATTTGATACAGTAGGTAATGTATGGGAATGGACATATAAAAAGCCAGGACAGTCTGATGTAACGGTTCGTGGTGGTGCTTGGAACTTTGCGCCTAGCTTAGCCCGCGTATCAACACGCCTAATTTTAGCGCCAGACTTTCGTGCAAACTATATCGGCTTTCGTTTAGTACGCGAGCGATAAATATTTAAAAAGGAAGCGCTATAAGCTTCCTTTTTTAGCAATTAATTTAAGGCAGTTGCGCTTTTTCATGATTAGCATGATAGAGTGAGAGCAGCTAGTATAAGAACGTATTTTCAAAGGTCATCCAGCCTCATGTTTAAAAAACTCCGTGGTATTTTTTCAAACGATCTATCGATCGACTTGGGTACAGCCAATACCCTAATTTATGTAAAAGAAGAAGGTATTGTATTAAATGAACCTTCTGTAGTTGCTATTCGCCAAGAGCGAGCTGGTGGCCCGAAAAGTGTGGCATCAGTGGGTACAGAAGCAAAGCAAATGTTAGGCCGTACACCGGGTAACATTAAAGCGATTCGTCCTATGAAAGACGGCGTTATTGCTGATTTCTATGTGACCGAAAAAATGCTGCAACACTTTATCAAGCAAGTACATAACAACAACTTTATGCGTCCAAGCCCGCGTGTTCTTATTTGTGTGCCTTGTGGTGCTACACAAGTAGAAAAACGTGCTATTCGTGAATCAGCGATGGGTGCTGGTGCACGTGAAGTGTACCTAATCGAAGAGCCAATGGCGGCTGCAATCGGTGCAGGTTTACCTGTATCAGAAGCAACGGGTTCTATGGTTGTTGATATCGGTGGTGGTACAACTGAAGTTGCTATTATTTCGTTAAATGGCGTGGTTTACTCTTCATCTGTACGCATCGGTGGTGACAAATTTGATGAAGCTATCATCAACTATGTACGCCGTAACTTTGGTAGCTTAATTGGTGAAGCAACGGCTGAAAACATCAAGCATCAAATTGGTTCGGCGTTTAAAACAGATGAGCCTATTGAAATTGAAGTACGTGGTCGTAACCTTGCTGAAGGTGTTCCGCGTTCATTCACACTGAACTCACACGAAATTCTTGAAGCGTTGCAAGAGCCATTAATGGGTATTGTGAGCGCGGTTATGGTTGCGCTTGAACAGTCTCCACCAGAGCTTGCTTCGGATATTTCTGCACACGGTATGGTATTAACCGGTGGTGGTGCATTATTAAAAGACCTAGACCGTTTATTAATGGAAGAAACAGGTATTCCGGTCGTGGTTGCTGACGATCCATTAACTTGTGTTGCTCGTGGCGGCGGTAAGGCGCTAGAAATGATTGATATGCACGGTGGTGACGTATTTAGCTACGACTAATGAAGTTACTTTTTGGTCGTACCATCTCTTTGCAACTGCGACTTTTTGTCGCAGTGCTTTTGAGTGTCGTGCTGATCGTGGGCGATCGCTACACACAAGGTGGTACAACAATTCGCACCAGTTTAAATACCCTAGTTAGCCCACTTATTTATCTCGCCAATTTGCCGTATGAGCTATTTAGTATTGGCGCGAAGAATCTGCACACCCGCGAACAGCTTTTAACTGAAAACGAAGCACTTAAGAAGAAGCAGTTATTGCAAAGCGAGCAACTCCAACAACTGCAATTTTTATCTCGTGAAAACGATAAATTACGTGCTTTGTTAGGTTCATCTGCTAAACAATCAAATCGTAAAATTATTGCCCAGGTATTGTCTGTTCACTCAAACCCATATAGTCATCAAGTGGTTATTAACCGCGGTACTACCGATGGCCTAAGTGAAGGCCAAGCAGTTATTGACGAAATGGGTGTGGTAGGGCAAATCACCCAAGTTGGTTCGACTACTTCGCGCGTGTTGTTAATGACCGACACTACCCATGCCACACCTGTGCGTATTTTACGTAACGATGTACGTACCGTGGTTGAAGGCATAGGTAAAATTAATGTAGTTAAGCTTTCGCACGTTCCGCACAGCCTTGACGTACGTATTGGTGATATTTTGGTTACCTCTGGCCTAGGTGGCACTTTCCCTGAAGGTTATCCGGTTGCTGTAGTAACTGAAATTAACCGTGACGAAGGGCGTCCTTTTGCGCAGGTATATGCTGAGCCAATTGCACAACTTGACCGGATTCGCTTGTTGGTTGTGCTGTGGCGTAATCAGCAGGAGAGCATAAGCAATGAATAGTCGTCACTCTTTGCTGATTGCTATCAGTATTTTCTTTGCATTGGTTATGGCGTTAATGCCGTTACCGATTTCGTTTGAGCCTTATCGCCCAGATTGGGTGTTAATGGTATTAATGTATTGGTCGTTAGCGGTACCACACCGTTTGAACATTGGTACAGCTTGGGTGGTCGGTTTATTAATGGACTTAGCTTCAGGCTCACCACTGGGTGTAAACTCACTGACTTACTCAGTGTGTATATTTATCACTGCTAGTAACTTCCAAAAGATTAGAAACTTTTCTTTATGGCAGCAAAGCATTTTAGTTGCTTTGTTTTTAACGCTTTACCACCTTATGCAGTTTTGGCTAAATCACTTTTTAATGGGCATTTATTTTAGTCCGCATTATTTGTGGCCTGTGCTAACAGGTATGCTTTGCTGGTGGTGGATTTTCTTAATTTTGCGTAAATATCGCCGTCATTTCAGGATTAGATAATGCAGACCGCAATTTATTTGGCGTCTGCATCACCGCGCCGAAAAGAGTTGCTCAGCCAGCTTGGCGTTGAGTTTTCTCAATTTAGCGTTGATGCAGATGAAAGCCAATTTCCGAATGAATCTCCTCGTGATTATGTTGAACGCTTAGCTAGACTCAAAGCACAATCAGGTGTAGCTATGGGCTACACTGATCGCCCTGTGTTAGGAAGTGATACTGTAGTCGTCATTGATGATACAGCCCTAGTTAAACCTGTTGACCAAGCAGACTTTACAGCCACTATGCAGCGCTTATCTGGGCGCACCCATCAAGTGATGACAGCCGTTGCAATTGCAAATAGTGAGCAAGTAAAAAGTTGTGTTGTTGTCACTGATGTGACATTTAAAAAGTTAAGTGATGAAGAAATTGATGCTTACTGGCATTCGGGTGAGCCCCAAGATAAAGCTGGCGGTTATGGCATACAAGGCTTAGGCGGACGCTTTGTTAGCCATATTTCGGGTAGCTATTTTGCGGTGGTCGGCTTACCTTTATATGAGACTGAACAGTTATTAAATGAATTTTTAAGAGGGTAACATGAGCACTGAATTACTGATCAACGTTACACCGAGCGAAAGTCGCGTTGCGCTAATTGAAAACGGCGTACTGCAAGAGATCCAGCTAGAGCGTATTGGCAACCTTGGCATCGTCGGCAATATTTACCTAGGTAAAATTAGTCGCGTACTTCCGGGCATGCAAGCTGCATTTGTCGATATCGGCTTAGATAAGGCGGCTTTTTTACACGCATCAGACATCGTTAATAGTGCCTCAATTGTTGAAGGTGTTGACGAGCAACCAATTAAAAAAGTGCAAGATATTCGTGAACTAGTGCGCCAAGGTCAATACATCATGGTGCAGGTTGTTAAAGATCCCCTTGGCACTAAAGGCGCGCGTTTAACCACCGACATCACTATCCCTTCTCGTTATTTAGTTTTTATGCCAGATGCGACGCATGTTGGTGTGAGTCAGCGTATTGAATCAGAAGATGAGCGTTTACGTCTGAAAAAAATTGTCGCTGAATACGGCGACGAAGACGGCAGCTTTATAGTGCGAACTGCAGCAGAGGGGGCCTCAGAAGCAGAACTGCGTCACGATGCTGAATTCTTAAAAAAATTGTGGCAAAAAATCGTCAACAAACGAAAAAAAATCAGTAAAGAAAGCATCTTGCACGAAGACTTAACACTGGCATTTCGTACCTTGCGTGATTACGTTGGTGAAGACATGGAGCGTATTCGTGTTGACTCTAAACTGACCTATCAAGAGCTTAAAGAGTTTACTGAAGAGTTTGTGCCTATTCTGTCTGAAGCACTTGAGTATTATCCCGGTGAACGCCCGATCTTTGATTTATTTGATGTTGAAACAGAAATTCAAAAAGCGTTGCACCGTAAGGTTGAGTTAAAGTCAGGTGGTTATTTAATTATTGATCAAACTGAAGCGATGACCACGGTTGATGTAAATACCGGTGCGTTTGTAGGGCATCGTAATTTAGAAGAAACCATTTTTAATACTAATATCGAAGCAACCTCTGCGATTGCTCGTCAGCTACGTTTACGTAACCTAGGCGGTATTATTATTATCGATTTTATTGATATGGTCAGTGATGAGCATAAGCGTCGTGTCTTGCATTCGCTTGAATCAGCGCTGGCAAAAGATCGTGCTAAAGCCAACATAAATGGTCTATCTGCACTAGGCTTAGTAGAGATGACCCGCAAACGTACCCGCGAAAGCTTAGAGCATATTCTTTGTGATGTGTGTCCCGCTTGTTCAGGGCGAGGGTCGCAAAAAACGGTTGAAACTGTCTGCTATGAGATTTTACGAGAAATCGTCAGAGTAAATCGCGCTTATGCTGCCGATAAATTTATGGTTTATGCCTCACCATCAGTGAGCGAGGCGTTGCTAAATGATGAATATCATAATTTAGCTGAACTGGAACTATTTATCGGTAAGCAAGTCAGTATTCAAACAGAGAGTTTATATAATCAAGAACAATTTGATGTGGTAATGATGTAATGAAGGCAAAAACGGTCTGCTTTTATTGTTTACGTAAGTTATGGCAAGTATTTGCTATCACTCTCGTACTGCTGGCCGTTATTGTCTCAGTCGTTAAGTATTCATTACCCTATGCTAATGATTATAAAGATGACATTGAAGTGTTCTTGTATGAGCGCTTTGATGTCAATTTATCAATTGGGTCTATCTCGGCCAGTTGGCAGGGGAAAGGACCTGCTTTAGTTATCGAAGACATTTCGTTTGAAGATAACCAAACTTCACCTATTGCACTAACTATTGATAAAGCCAGTCTTGAAGTAAACTTATGGGAATCACTAAAAACCCGTCAGCTTAAATCGAGCTACTTTGTGATCAATGGTTTTCATGCTGATGTTGATTTACCTACCATGCTTGATTTGGGGAACACTCAACAAGCAGGCAGCTTTGAGCAAAAAGAGCTGATCGAAGGCTTGTTCCTTGGTGAAACAGGCCACTTTGCGGTGCAAGACAGTAGTTTAAACTTTACCTTGAGTGATGGTAAAAAACGTAAACTCATACTTGAAAACATTGTTTGGCAAAATACCCCAGAACAACATCAGGGATCAGGTAGCTTGGCCTTACCGGGGATCTCGGTGGGTAGTTTTGATGCTCGCATGGCCCTTAATGGCTCAACTCTTGAGACTATGGCCGGTGATATATATGTACAAGCTGCCAATGTCGATGTTTCTAAATGGCTTGCTCAATTTATTAATACCGATAAACAGCAGCTCAGCTCCGATATTAATTTACAAACTTGGTTTAGCCTAGAAAAAGGCTTGATCAGCGATGTAAAAGTGCAATGGCTACCGAGCTTTATTAATTGGCAACAAAACCAAGAAGCACATCAAATAAGTTTAAATGAAGGGGGCTTTCATTTATTTCCTTGGCAAGATAATTGGCGTTTAAAAAGCACGGGCCTTACGTTTGAGCGAGACTTAAAACAGTGGCCAACTCTTCAGTTTGAAGCACAGTTAGGTGATAAAAATCAAATATGGCTTAAGCAGTTTGATTTTGGGCTGTTGGCTAAATTAGCCCAGCTTAGTAACTTTGAAGTACTGGCACCTTTTTTAGCGCGCCAACCCAAAGGCCAACTCAGCGACGCATATGTTGAATTTGATAACCAAGATCATTGGCAATTGTGGTTTCAAGGTGAGCAAATCAATTGGTTATCATTACAGGGGATTCCCGGTGGCCAAGCAATTCGCGTTGAAGGGTTACTCAACCAATCAGCAGGGCGCATTCAATTATACGGTGAAAACAATCAGTTGTTGACCAATGGCAGTTTCAGCCAAGATATTCCCTATAACCAGTTAAATGTAGAGCTTGATTTACATCACTTTGATGATGGCTGGCGCATTAGCAGCGATAATATTTGGCTTGATAACGATGAAGTCACGCTTGCTGCAGAGATGAAACTAAGCCTGACTGACGAACCGCGTCTTGACTTATATGCCGAAGCCTATGCAGCTGATGCTAAGGTCGCAGGGCACTACTTTCCGCTACCTGTAATGAGTGAAAAGCTCGTTAATTATTTGAATGGAGCGATTAAGGGCGGCGAAGTAAATAAAGCGCAGGTATTGTTTTCTGGGCCATTTAAAGGGTTTCCATTTAAAGAGCAACAAGGTCAATTTGAAGTCTTAGCAAATGTCGAGAATGCCAAGTACAAGTTTTCACCAAGCTGGCCTGAGGTTGAAGAAGCCAACGTTATTTTGCACTTTGAAAATGAACGCATGGATATTTATAGTAAATCCGGCAAATTAGTTAACTTAGCGCTTGATGATAGTGTTCATGTGAGCATTGCTGATCTGATGCATGCTGATATGTTAAAAGTTGCTATAAATAAGCGTGCTCACGGTAGTAAGCTTAAGCCTTTCTTTGCTGCTACACCGCTGGCAAAGCCGCTTGCAAATGTATTTGATGTTGTACAAGCGCAGGGAGAAGCAACAGCAGCTATCGATTTATTGGTTAACTTACGTTCAGGCCATGTTGATGCTGTAGGCGAGGTTGAATTAGCTAACTTACCCGTTTACCTAGCCCAGCCGGGAATAACGCTGAGCCATATGACAGGCATAGTTAAATTTAATAACGACAAAATTGTGCTAAACAATGCCCAGGCAAACTGGTTAGGAATGCCACTTACCGCAAGCTTTAATAGTGAAAATGTTGGTGATAACTACCGAGCTGAAATTGCCATAGAGCTTGCCCTTGAGGCAGACCCATTGATTGAGCAAGCACATGGCTTATTGTCTGGCTATTTAGCAGGGCAAAGCAACGTTGATGTTGGTATATCGCTTAACTTTTTACCTAATGACTTTAATTATCGTGCAGACATAACGGGTAATTTAGTGGGGGTTGCTAGCCAACTACCTGCACCTTATAACAAAAATGCAGAACAAACTTGGCCACTAAATGCGGTTGTGCAAGGTGATCATATTTCTAATTTAATCACAGCTAATATCGATAATAAGCTGTTTTTTAATGCGATTTTAGATAATGGCAAAAAGAAGTTTAATAATGCTCACCTTATTTTAGGGTCACAAGATTTAGGGTTAAATCGTGAAGGTTTTGCGGTATCAATCGATTTACCAGAAACCGAAATAGTGCCTTGGTTTGGCTTAATTGATCAAATTATTGCGCTTACCAAAGTTAAGTCTGATGCGCCTAGTGTGATGCCAGCTTTTAACAATGTAACTGGCAAATTTAACAAACTTGCACTGAATAATATTGATTTTAATGACTTTGAATTTAGATTAGCGCCAAAACAATCAGACTTAGAGTTAAAGTTAAATGCCAAAGAATTACGTGCTGACGCACTTATTCCAACCGGTGAAACGCGCAGGCCGATTCAAATTTTTACCGACTACTTACGGATGAATTTTTCGCCAAATGAAAGCGAGCCTCCATCTGATAAGAATGAGCCAGAGGATTTAAGTTGGCTTATGAATATACCTGCAATCGAGTTTTATTGTGAAGACTGTAAAGTAGGCCAATATCAATTAGACAAAGTAAAAAGCAGTTTAGTCGGTGAGCAAAATAAGTTGATATTCTCTGAGCTTGTAATTGATAAAGGTGATCATGTATTACGCGCAAAAGGGCAATTTGCCGATGGCTTAACTCAGTTTAGTGGTAATTTAGAAAGTGATGATATTGGTGAATTATTTGATGAGTTTGAATTAACCACCACAGTAAAAGATTCAGACGCCAATATTAAGTTTGATTTAGCATGGCAAGGCGCACCCTATAGCTTTGATGTACCAAGTTTAGCGGGAGAGCTAGATTGGCGTTTAGGAGAGGGTCACCTTGCAGAAATAAGTGATGGTGGCGCGCGAGTATTTTCATTACTGAGTTTAGATTCGTTAGTGCGTAAGCTGAAACTCGACTTTAGAGATGTATTCTCTAAAGGTTTTTTCTATAACAGTATGCAAGGCACCATGCAGCTAGAAAAGGGCATTGCTTATACTCAAGATACCAAGCTTGATGGTGTACCTGCCGATTTAACGATTAAAGGGCATACAGACCTAAATACCTTTGAAATTGATTACGACCTTGCAGTTGCCCCGCAGGTGACATCGAGTATTCCCGTTATTGTGGCATGGATGGTCAACCCGGTAAGTGGGCTTGCAGCGCTTGCCATCGATAAAGTGATTCATTCAGCGCGAGTGATCTCAGAGATCAATTTTAAAGTAACAGGAAGTATGAACGACCCTGTAGTGAAAGAAATAGATCGTAAGAGCCGTGAAGTGACATTACCGCAAGCAGCGCAAAGCCAACCGCAGTCGTCTAGCCAATTAAAGTTAAAAGATGCCGCATCTTCAGCGAGTTTAGATACCAATGAAGGCTAATAATCAGCCACAGGTTGTGGCAGTACAAATGTGCTCAAGCATGAATGCTGAGCAAAACCTCGCTTTTCTGGCGGATACATTATTAAAGCTACCTGCAACTCGCCCATTGCTTGTGTGTTTACCTGAGAGCTTTTTGATCTTTAGTAAGCAAAGCCAAGCAAGCTATCAATTAGGTCACCAAAGCGAGACTTATAAAGCGAAACTTGCCGATTTATGTAAGCAGCATGATATTTGGCTAGCGGCTGGCACGCTGCCTGTGTCGCAGCAAAATGGTAAGTATCTAGCAGCCTCGTTTTTATTTAACAACCAAGGTGATGTGGTTGCGCAATACAACAAAATTCACTTATTTGATGTGGATGTTGCCGATACTACGCGCAGTTACCGAGAGTCTGATGCGACCGAAGCCGGCAAGGATATTGTGGTGGTTGATTCGCCATTTGGTAAAATTGGCTTAGCAGTATGTTATGATCTACGTTTTAGTGGCTTATTCACTGCCATGCAGCGCCAAGGAGCTGAGCTTATTTTAGTGCCTAGTGCCTTTACCACAGTCACCGGTGCTGCTCATTGGCATATTTTATTAGCTGCGCGCGCAATCGAAACACAATGCTATGTGGTTGCTGCAGCGCAGTGGGGCGAGCACGAAAATGGCCGCCACACTTATGGCCACAGCATAATTATTTCACCATGGGGAGAAACGCTCAGTGAGCTTGCCTCTGGTACCGGGTTTATCAGCCATGGGCTTGATTTAAACCGCTTGAATACAATTCGCCAAGACATGCCTGTGCAGTCTCAGCAACGATTTAGAGAGCATTTATTATGAACACGGTTGAACAGCATTTATTACATGACAGCCAACTAACGAGAGAAGAATTAGAAAAAACGCTCGCTTTTATTCATCAACATCAAGTTGATTATGCCGACCTGTATTTTCAATCGAGTCACCACGAATCTTGGGTACTTGAAGATGGCTTAGTGAAAGAAGGCTCATACAACGTTGAGCGTGGTGTGGGTGTGCGTGCTGTTAGTGGTGAAAAAACTGGTTTTTCATACTCAGATGCGATTAACCTTGAAGCGCTAAATAAAGCCGCAACTGCAGCACGCAGCATTGCCAATGCTGGCGAAAACAAAACGATTCAGGTGTTCAGTGATGTAGCTGCTAAACAGCAGTATGCGCCGCATCAACCAATTCAAAGCATGAGCAACGATGACAAAGTAAGCCTGCTTCGTGAACTAGAAAACTATATTCGTGAATTAGCGCCGGATGCTGAGCAAGTGATCAGCTCAATGTCGGCGGTTTATGAAGAAGTGTTAATTGCTGCAAGTGATGGCACCTTTGCAACCGACATTCGCCCGCTTATTCGCTTAAACTGTTCAGTGTTACTTGAAAAGAACGGTCGCCGTGAGCGCGGTGGTGCAGGGGGCGGTGCGCGTTTAGATTATGGCTATTTTAAAGAATTAGTCGATGGCAAACCGCGTTGGATGGAATACGCCGAAGAAGCTGTTCGCCAAGCAAAAGTAAACCTTGAAGCAATTGATGCACCTGCTGGCAGCATGGAAGTTGTGCTAGGCGCAGGTTGGCCGGGTGTGTTACTACATGAAGCAGTAGGCCATGGCCTAGAAGGTGACTTTAACCGTAAAGGCGCATCGGCGTTTAGCGGTAAAGTAGGTCAAAAGGTGGCATCTGAGCTATGTACAGTCGTGGATGATGGCACTATTGCTGATCGCCGTGGTTCATTAAACGTAGATGATGAAGGGACACCAGCTGCGTATAACGTGCTTATTGAAAACGGTATTCTAAAAGGATACATGCAAGATAAGCTAAATGCCCGTTTGATGGGTGTTAACCCTACTGGTAATGCACGCCGCGAATCGTATGCTCACTTACCTATGCCGCGTATGACCAATACGTATATGTTAGGTGGCGAGCACAGCCAAGCCGATATCATCAGCTCGGTGAAAAAAGGTATCTTCGCGCCTAACTTCGGTGGTGGCCAAGTGGATATCACGTCAGGTAAGTTTGTATTTAGCGCCTCTGAAGCTTACTTAATTGAAAACGGTAAAATCACCCAACCTATTAAAGGCGCTACACTGATTGGCAATGGCCCAGAAGTGATGCAGCAAATTTCGATGGTAGGTAACGACTTAGCCCTTGATAAAGGCGTTGGCGTATGTGGTAAAGATGGCCAAAGCGTACCTGTTGGTGTGGGTCAGCCAAGCCTTAAAATTGATAACCTTACTGTGGGTGGTACGGCTTAAAAGACTCCATCACATGGCAGGTTAAACTCTTAACCTGCCTCATTTATCTTCGCTTTCTGTTTACACAAAAACTTACACAAATTTTGTATCAATAAAGGTACTTTTGTCGTTAACTTAATTGTGTGAGCTAACCTATTGCTTACAGCAAAAATAAAAATAGCATTATAGGATCAAGATATGAAAGCAATTCCAATTGTACTTGCACTTGCTATGCTGGCAGGCTGTGCATCACAGGCCGTAGTTGATGGGGCTGAAAATGAAATCTACGCTGAGCATGAGTGTCTAGGTGGTGAACTCGAAACCGATTACAGCTATACGATTTTTAGCACCGATGACGACGACAGTAAAAAGGCTGAGGTTAAATCGACCTGTCATCCAGTAAAAACCGAAAGTGAATTCGAGCGCGATTTACGTAATGGTGGTTAACCATTCGTTTAAAGTGGCTTAATTACTTAATTAAGCCACTTTAAATACTAATAAAACGCTAAAAAGTAATAAGCATCCATATACCTGCGGCTATCATAAATAAGTTCTCACTCAGTGAGATAAAGCCGAGCGGCACATTACTGTCGCCACCAACACAGGCGCATTTCAGCTCTCGTTTATCGATATACACAGCTTTAATAACCGATACCGCACCTATGCCACCAATAAATAGTGAAAAGGGTGCTACAGCTAAGGCGGGTAATTCAGCCACCATACCAATCGCTACATACGCCTCGATAAAGGGGTAGACATAGGCATAGGGCACAATGCGCATCGCCAATAAGTCATAGGTAATAAATGAGTTAGAAAAGCTGAATAAATCTTGCAACTTTTGTATCGCTAGTACCGCCATTGATAATGCAACGAACAGCATCAGGTTCTGCACAGAGAATAAAGCCTCACCGCTGGCATAAGTAAAACCGCAGCTCAGTAGCATAGCCACAGCGAAAATGGCTAAAACTGGGGTATAACTGGTACCTTGTTGGCCAGCCTCGGGCAGATTAAAAAAGTCGCGCAACTCATCGTAACCACCAATGCGTTTATCATTGATAAAGGTTTGTGGTGTGGTTTTTACATCATGCTGCTGTTTGAATTCGTCAGTTTGCTCACGGCTGGTTAAATGACGATCATCAACATCGTAACCATTACGCTCTAATAAATCTTTTGATTTTAAACCGAATGGGCAAATATGCTCATCGGTTACCATGCGATATAAAATTGCAGACTTAGACACAGTGCCTCCTTGTAAAAATGCCTTGTTTACTGCGTAATAATTGCTTAATTACACAGTAAATAAGGGCAAATTGTTGCTATAACTGGTTACTTTATTAACAGTTACAAGGTTTGTGCCAGCTTTAGGCATAAAAAAACCTTGTGGCAGCACCACAAGGTTTTAAAATTGACTTGCAACTCAAGTTTATCTCATCGTAACAAACTCTTCAGAACCCGTTGGGTGAATAGCCACAACAGCATCGAAGTCTGCTTTGGTTGCGCCCATCTTCATTGCAACTGCAAAGCCTTGGATCATTTCATCAACGGTAAAGCCAATGCCGTGTAAGCCAACAACTTTTTCGTTATCACCTGCACACACGAGCATCATATTACATGCTTGGCGGTGCTGAGTAACTGCTGTGTACATCGCTGCAAAGTTTGACTTATAAACCTTTACGTTTTCAGCACCATATTGCGAAATCGCTTCTTGCTCTGTTAAACCAATGGTGCCGATTGGTGGGTGACTGAATACCACCGTTGGTACTAGCTCGTAGTCCATTTTTAAATCATCAGGCAATTCTTTATTGAATAAGCGCTCTGATAAAATACGACCTGCTTTAACGGCTACTGGCGTAAGTTCGATACCGTTTTCGATGATATCGCCAACTGCATATACATTTTTAGCTGTGGTGTTTTGAAACTCGTCTACTTTTACATAGCCGCTTTCGTTCACTTCAACACCAGCTGCTGCAAGGTTGATCTTGTCTGTTGTTGGTGTACGGCCAATTGCCCAAATAACTTCATCAACGTTTTGGCTGTGACCATTTTCAAAGTGAATTGTTAGGCTACCGTCGTTTTCTTTAACCACTTCTTTAGGTGTGCACTCAGTGTGAAGAGTTGGGCCTTCTTTTGCCATAATATCGACAAGGGTATCAACAATGTATGGGTCAAAAGTACGTAGTGGTTTGTTTTTACGAACAAATAAATGTGTTTCTGTACCTAGGCTATGAAGAACACCCGCAATTTCAACAGCAATATAACCTGCGCCAACAACTGCAACACGTTTAGGTTGTTCATTTAGCTCAAAGAAACCGTTCGAATCAATACCAAGCTCAGCACCTGGGATATTAGGAATAGTAGGGCGACCACCAACAGCTACAAGGATATGATCAGCAGTGTATAGCTCACCGTTCACTTCAACTGTTTTACTATCAACAAATTTAGCAAAGCCATTAATAACCGTTACGCCGTTACTTGCTAAGTATTTATTGTAACCTTGGTGAATTCGGCCAATATATGCTTCGCGGCTTTCTACTAATTTAGCCCAGCTAAAGCTTTTAAGCTCAACATCAAAGCCATAGTCTGGTGCGTATGCATTAATTGCTTCAGCAACTTGTGCGCCGTGCCACATTACTTTCTTTGGAACACAACCCACGTTTACACAAGTACCACCCATGTGTTTTGCTTCAATAAGAGCGACTTTTGCGCCACGCATTGCAGCACGGTTTGCAGAGGCAATACCGCCACTACCACCACCAATAGCAATGTAATCAAAATGCTGAGCCATAGTTTGTCCTCAAAAATAGATAAATTTTTATTAATTAATCGATTTATTAATAAGTTGATAATAGCATAATAAAGACCAAGGTTAAGCCCCTTGTATTTCATCAATTCGCCCCAACTTCAAAATCATCTTCGCATAAAATTTGAGAACGAAAATGACAATTGCAGAAAATAACCCACTCATTGGTTTAGAAGGGCTTCCGCCGTTTTCTAAAATTAAACCAGAGCATGTCGTGCCAGCGTTAAAAGCAGCCATTGCTGAGTGCCGCACTAAAATAGACGAGGTACTGGCGACTAAATCGTACACATGGAATGACTTGGTACTGCCGCTAGAAGAAGCTGATGACAAGTTATCACGTTTATTTTCACCGGTATCACATATGAACTCTGTCGTTAACAACGATGAGTTACGTGAAGCTTATGAGCAATGTTTGCCATTGTTATCTGAGTACTCAACCTTTGTAGGTCAGCATCAAGGTTTATATGATGCTTACAATGCACTTCATAATAGTGATGAATTTAAAACACTTACTACTGCCCAGCAAAAAACCATTACCAATGCACTGCGTGATTTTGAATTGTCGGGTATTGCTTTAAAACCTGAGCAGCAAAAGCGTTATGGCGAAATCAGTGCACGTTTATCTGAACTGGCTTCTAAGTTTGGTAACAATGTAATGGATGCCACACTCGCTTGGCAAAAGCATATTACTGATGAAAGTGAGCTTGAGGGGTTACCTGAGTCTGCGTTAGCACTTGGCGCTGATACAGCTAAAAGTAAAGAGCTAGATGGCTGGGTATTCACGTTAGATTTTCCATCTTACTTACCAATCATGACTTATGCAGATAACCGCGAGTTACGTGAAGAGTTTTACACTGCGTTTGTAACACGTGCTTCTGATCAAGGCCCCAATGCCGGTGAGTTTGATAACTCAGCTATTATGACTGAAGAGCTTGCACTGCGTCATGAACTTGCTGAGTTACTTGGCTTTAACAGCTACGCTGACATGTCACTGGCGACTAAAATGGCCGAAACGCCAGAGCAAGTTTTCTCATTCTTAGAAGATTTAGCCGATAAGTCTAAACCCCAAGCTGAGCAAGAACTTGCTGAGCTAACGGCTTATGCCAAAGATAAGCACGGTGTGACTGAACTTGCTGCCTGGGACTACGCCTATTACGGCGAAAAACTTAAGCAAGAGAAATACGCGATTTCAGACGAAGTACTGCGCCCTTATTTTCCTGCCGATAAGGTATTAAGTGGCTTATTCACTACAGTAAATCGTTTATTTGGTATTAGTGTTAAAGAAGTCACTGACTTTGATACCTACCACCCAGATGTACGTTTTTTCGAAATTTACGATAGTAGCAATACTTTACGTGGTCGTTTTTATTTAGATTTATACGCTCGCGATCGCAAGCGTGGCGGCGCGTGGATGGACGACTGTATGGGTCGTAAAGTACGTGCAAACGGCGAATTACAAACCCCAGTTGCGTATTTAGTGTGTAACTTTAATAAAGCAGTTGGCGATAAGCCTGCGCTGTTCACTCATAATGAAGTGACAACCTTATTCCACGAGTTTGGTCATGGTATTCACCATATGTTGACCCAAGTTGATGCTGCGCCGGTTGCGGGTATTAATGGTGTGGCATGGGATGCAGTTGAGTTACCAAGTCAGTTCCTTGAAAACTGGTGCTACGAAGAAGAAGCGCTGAACTTTATTTCGGGTCATTACGAAACAGATGAGCCTTTACCAAAAGAGTTATTAGATAAACTCCTTGCGGCGAAGAACTTCCAATCAGGTATGCAAATGTTACGTCAGCTAGAGTTTTCGTTGTTTGATTTTACAATCCACCACGATTATAAAGCGGGTGAACCATGTAATATTCAAGCAACTTTAGATGCTGTTCGTAGCAAAACCGCGGTTGTTAAAGCGCCAGCGTTTAATCGTTTCCAACATGGCTTTAGCCATATTTTTGCTGGTGGTTATAGCGCTGGTTATTATTCGTATAAGTGGGCAGAAGTTCTGTCTGCTGATGCGTTTTCTAAATTTGAAGAAGAAGGCATTTTCAACCCTGAAACGGGAGAAGCCTTTTTGAAAAACATTTTAGAAAAAGGCGGTAGTGAAGAGCCAATGGAGCTGTTTAAAAAGTTCCGAGGGCGCGAGCCGCAAGTTGATGCATTGCTTAGACACAGCGGCATTGCAGCATAAAGAATATAAAAATATAAAAGCGCCGTAAGGCGCTTTTTTTATTAATATTTCTTCGCAAAATCACACGCTCGTACTATCCTTCTAAAAAAGAGTATATAGGAATTAAGCATGTCTAAACTGGTATTAGCCATTGATGATGATAAATACGTGCATCATGTGATCGAAGAATCGCTCGCGGGCTTTTGCACACTGCTCCATGCTAAAAATGGTGATGAAGGATTAAGACAAGCAATAAAACACAATCCAGATATAATATTGCTCGATATAGAGATGCCCGGAAAAACTGGGTTTGAGGTTTGTAATGAGTTAAAAGCAAACCCTGAAACCAAAGATATTCCAGTAATGTTTTTGTCAGGTAAATCAGACTTACCAGACCGTGTTAAAGGGTATAACGCAGGTGCTGCTGACTACATTGTAAAACCATTTAATGCTGAAGAGCTTATGGCACGTATTCGCGTGTTATATCAGTATCGCCAACACTCAAAAAAGCTTAAAAGTGATGTTGAGCGAGCGCAGATCACCGCCGAAATTGCAATGACAGATTCAGGTGATATGGGGCGCATCATGCGTTACGTCGGGCAAAGCTATCATGCACATGATATTAAAGCCTTATCTGAGTATATGTTCGAATTTTTTAACCCCATGGAGCTCGATGTTGTTTTGGCGTTTTGGTATCAAGATGTTGGCGTGTTTTGTAGTGCTAAAGGTGGCGTATGCCCACTTGAGCAAGAGTTATTAGAACAACACCGTGAGTCAAATCGCTTTGTTGACTTTAGTCATCGCACCATCATTAACTACCCAAAAGTATCGATGCTAGTTAAAAACATGCCCTTGGATGATGCACAGCTTTATGGCCGCTACAAAGATTTGTTTCCGCATATTTTGGAAGTGACTAATGCGAAAGTGCAAGATATGGAAATAAACGAACGAGCATTGACGCAGGCAAACCAAATAGGCAATGCTTTTAACGAGCTCTCTGAACTAATGCATCAAAACAGTGACTCTCGAGAGCATGCCGTTAAACAGCTAACAGTTCAGCTTGCTGAATTGAACCAATTAGTCGAACATAATGAGCAGTTAAATAGCAGCGATGTGGCTTTGTATTTACAGCAATTGCAGCAAACTCAGCAGTTATTTTCCTCTTTAAACGACGATTTAACTCACATTAAACATCAGCTTAATCATATTATCGAATCGCGTAGTGAGTTATTGGTAAACTTACAAAAAATGGCTGAGCCTAGTCATACTGAAGATATCACTTCACAAACGGATATCGAGCTATTTTAAGCCATGCTATACTGGCGCCGAATAAAATAGCTCGGAGTTATACGTGGTAATTCATTGTCCTTTTAAAGAAATGCGTCCTTATTTAGATGCCATAGAGCAACGTTTTGGTTTAGCCAAGTGGGCTGAGCTTAATGCGGGCTTTTCGCTTCATTATGACGATCAGGGCTTGAGTTTGAAAAAAAAGGATGAGCCAAAACTTGGCGCTATCCATGTAGATTTTGTCACGGGGGCTGCCGCACATCGACGTAAGTTCGGTGGTGGTAAAGGCCAAGCTATCGCCAAAGCGGTGGGTTTAAATAAAGGAGCTACGCCCGTGGTGCTTGATGCCACCGCAGGCCTTGGCCGCGACGGCTTTGTTTTGGCATCACTTGGCTGTAAAGTCATACTACATGAGCGTCACCCTGTGGTTGCCGCGCTATTATTTGATGGCTTAGAGCGCGCCTATAACGATGCAGAAATTGGCTCATGGATGAAAGAAAACATGAGCCTAGTATTTGGTTCTAGCCATACTTTATTGGCTCAGTGTAACGAAGTACCTGATGTTGTGTACTTAGATCCTATGTTTCCCCACCGAGAAAAGTCAGCCCTAGTTAAAAAAGAAATGCGGGTATTCCAAGAGCTTGTTGGGGCTGATAGTGATGCCGACGATTTACTAGAGTTTGCTTATCCACTTGCAAGCAAACGAGTCGTGGTTAAGCGACCCGATTATGCGCCATTTTTGAATGACAAAACCCCTAGTATGCAAATCAAAACCAAGAAGAATCGCTTTGATGTATATGTAAAAGCAGCAATGGTTTGAGTCTAGTATTTTTGGATGTGTTTGATTTTTATGTGTGGTTATTTATGGTGGTTTTTCATTAAACTGTCATAAAAGGTTAATATTCTATGCGCGTAACGTTACTTGGGAATATCGTTTATGCGCGTGTCATCATTTACTCGGCTACTAGCCGTTTTACTTACTCTTGCCAGTATTTTATTAGCTGCCACCTTGTTTTGGTCAAGCCAAACATTAATAGGAATAGAGCAGCAAGATAACGCTTATAACAAGCTTAAAAACACCATCATAATTGATTTAAAAAGTTACCTAGATGACTATTTAGAACAAGGTGACAGCCAGTACTTAACTAAAGCCTCAGCACTGATTAGTAAGATTAAAGCACAGCAATTAGCTGGACTTCCCAATGAGTTAGCAGCAACACTGAATACGCAACTCACTGAATTAGACAAAGACATTAATGGTAAGTACCGCGCTTTGGGCAAGTTGTCTGGTAACGAAATGGCTTTACTTGATAACTCGATAAGACAAATGGCCGGTTCTGCCTCATCGTTAATTGGTTATGCTAAGAAAGCAGAGCCGCAAACAGCGCTTGCACTTGAGTATTACCAACTTGCCGCTGACTATTACAGCGAAGTCACATCACTTGCTTTGTATACTTATAAGTTGGTTCTTAACTATGATCAAGATACTAAAAGCAGCCTTACGCAAACAGTTACAACACTAAACACACTCGCAGATAAAATCGACAGCCTTGATAACCTAGGTGTTATGAGTGAAGTTGAAGAAGATGCGTTGTTTTTTGGTGAAGAAGCTGAAGACTTAGCGGGTGATATTAAAGCTGAACTAAGTAGCTGGCCTAAACGTTTTCCCCGTGATTTGGCATCTACTCTTGAACAAGCTGAGCAACGTCAAACGGGTATGCAAGCATTACGCGAACAAATCGGTGCGTTATCTGTAACCGTGCTCGGTGCTGAGCAAAAGCTAAAAGACGAACAGAGCAATCTTAAACAGCAAGTATTTATCGTGTTTTGTGTCGCTATTGGCATGCTTGTAGTGTTGGCGGGTGGTGTGTATTTTGTGCAGCGTAACCAAGTGCTTAATCCATTGCGTCAATTGCGTGATGGTTTTGCCTTCTTGATTGAAAGTAATGAACTTAAAAATATTGAGAGTAAAAACCCGAAAACCGAGGTAGGCGAAATTGCCAGTTACTTTAATCAATTAATAGAGCGTCAACGTGGTGAGGCTGAAGAGCGAGCACAAATGCTTAAGGTTATTAATGACTTTATGCTAGAAATGAGCGAGCACTTACATACCATAGCCCAGCAAACCGATGCCAGCCATTCTCAGGTAGAGCAAAACCAAGATTTACTGAGCGATATTCAACATATAGGTGAGCAAGTAAATAACATTAATAGCCAAGTCGCTGATAATGCTAAACAGACTTTTAATGCGATGGAGCAGAGTCTTGGTTTTGCCGACAGTATGTTAACGGCGAGCTCCCACACAGAGCAGCGAGTTGAACAAGGCCTTGAGAGTTTAAAAGAATTATTAAAAGGGGTCGATGATGTTGGCCAAGTCATTGAAGTAATTAAAAACATTGCTGAACAAACAAACTTATTGGCGTTAAATGCGGCGATTGAATCGGCGCGTGCTGGTGAGCATGGTCGGGGTTTTGCGGTAGTCGCCGACGAAGTACGAAAGCTGGCTAGACAAACACAAGGCTCGCTTGATGATATTAACAACCAACTTAACCGCTTGAGTGAAAACTCAACTATGGTATCAGAGCAAATTAGCGCACTGGCTAATGATGCTGAGCTGCAAACACAAAATGCTCAAGAACTTAAACGTAACTCAGAAGGCGTAGCCGGCAACGCGCAAGATGCCAATAAAGTAGCGTTTGATGCCATGGAGCTTGCTAAACAGCAAAATGCCTTACTCGAAAACTTTAGCCAATCAATGCAAAGTATGAAAGGGCAGGTAGGTGAGTCAAACTCATTAGTTAGTGATATTCAGCATCGCCTACAAGAGCAAATGCATACCATTAAAGCCAGCTTAGGTTTATAACTCTTCAAAGGGCGAGCAATGTAGTGCATTGTTTGCCTTTAAATCATGCGGTATTCAATTTTTTGGGTATATACTCTGTATTCTTATTTTATTTCAAGGAATCACGATGATCGAACAAGGCCAAACTTTACCTGCGGCAACCCTTAGCGAGTTAACCAGTGAAGGCATGCAAACTTTATCAACAGAGGCACTATTTGCTGATAAAAAAGTGGTGCTATTTGCTGTGCCAGGTGCATTTACACCAACCTGCTCAAACGCTCACTTACCAGAGTTTATTACTTTAGCTGATAAAATCACCGCAAAAGGCGTTGATGCAATTTACTGTGTATCAGTAAACGATGCATTTGTAATGAAAGCATGGGGTGAAGCTCATAATGCTGAGCACATTCGTATGCTTGCTGATGGTGATGCAAGTTTTACCAAAGCACTTGGTTTAGATAAAGACACGGCTGGCTTTGGTGGTGTACGTTCAAAGCGTTATGCGATGATTGTTGAAAACCAAACAGTAACAGGTCTGTTTGTTGAACAAGACAAAGAGTTTGTAGTAAGCCGCGCTGAAGCTGTGCTCGAAAAGCTTTAATATAAATACAAAAAAGCCGGACGTGAGTCCGGCTAAAAGTCCCTGGGGGTAAGGGGAGATCAACTATTAAGGTTGATACTGTGCATCCAATGTCAGACCTGAGAAGGTTTTGTATGCATTTAAGCTTAAATGCCAAGTACCTGCTTGTGGGTTACTGAATGTACATGTTTCTGCGTTACCGTTTTTGTACGGACGACAGTCATAGCTTGAAGTAGTTGGTTGGCTACCAAACTTAACAAATAAATCAGCATCGCCAGAACCACCAGACGTTGTTACTGTGAAGCTTGCCATACCTGCTGGCACGTCAATCGTGTAGTGTTTCCATTGACCTGCACTTGCAGAGATATCAGTCACTGTACCACCACCAGCTTGCGGTGCACCTGTGCCAGTACCTGAAGTTGTTAAATCGCCCACTAAGCTAACACCTGAATAAGCAGAGTAGCCGTTAAGCATGACATGATAAGTACCCGCAGTTGGGTTATCGATAGAACATACTTCGTTATTACCGCCTTCATAAGGACGACAATCATAGGTTGATGTTGTTGGTGCGCTACCTGCACGAACGTAAAGGTCAGCATCACCTGTTCCACCACTCATAGTGAAAGTTACATTCGTTGCGCCTGCTGGTACTTCCATTGTGTAGAATGTTTGGCTGCTAGCTGAACCACTTAAACCAGTGAGTGCTTGGCCATCTTCTAACACGTTACCTGTTGGTGGTGGCGGTGTTGTGCCTGATGCTGCTGCAACAGCAGCTGCCGCATCAACAATACCTGTACCACAGCTAGTACATGTTGCTGGGAATGAACGCGTTGTTGATTTTAAGATGTTTTCGATTTCATCTGGTGTTGCTGATGGTTTCGCTTGTTTAATTAGCGCCGCTACACCCGCAACATGAGGTGCCGCCATCGACGTACCTTGCGAGTAGTGGTATGAATCACTGCTTGGGCCAGTAGAACCTGAGTTGTGTGTTGATAGAACACCTTCAGAGTCATTAGCAAAGCTTTGTGCGCCACCTGGTGCTGCAACATCGATGTTGCTACCATAGTTTGAGTAGTAAGCACGTCCACCGTCACGACCTACAGATGCAACGTTTACAACGCCATTACAGTTACCTGGATTGTAATTCGCAGAGTTATCGTTATCGTTACCTGCAGCAATTACGATCACAGAACCGTTGTTACGAGCTTGGTTAATGGCACTTTGCGTGGTTGAGCTACATGAACCGCTACCACCTAAGCTCATGTTGATAACATCAGCAGGATTAGCATTCGCTGGTACGCCTGATACAGAACCACCTGAAGCCCAGATAATACCGTCAGCGATATCAGACGTTAAACCACCACATTTACCAAGTACACGAACAGGAACTACTTTCGCATCGTATGCAACACCAGCAACACCTTCTCCATTGTTAGTCACTGCTGCAACCGTACCTGCAACGTGAGTACCGTGCCAGCTAGAGCTTTGTGCACTGTGTGTGTAACCACATTCGTTAGCGCTGATTGCATCACCCGGATCGCGTGCATCGCTATCACGACCACCGCCGTCATTTGCTACAGACAGATTAGAGATCATGTCGTAACCCGGTAAAATATTGGCATTAAGGTCAACATGCGGACGGTAACCTGTATCAAGTACCGCTACAACCACACCACTACCTGTTGCCGTGTCCCAAGCGGTAGGTAGGTTTAAACCACCCGCTTGCTCGTAGTAGTGCCATTGGTCGTTATAACGAGGGTCGTTAGGTGTTGCGAATGGCTTTAACATTTGGTCGATTTCGATGTATTCAACATTACCTGTTGCAACCATCTCTTGCATGAACTCTTGCGCTTCTTCAGCAGAAAGTTTTTTATCAGCACGCATTACGTGGTGATTACTCATCGCCATTGCACGAACATATTGGGCTTTTACTTTGCCTTTTTTACTGGTGAAGTTTTTAACAAAGCCTTGAGCCTTTTTGTTCATCATAGTTGGCGATTGTTCTGCTGCCGACATCGTCATCATTTCATCACTGTTGTTTTTATACTTAATGATGAACTGCGTACCAAAGCCGTCTTGACCTTGTAGTTTTGCTGCCGTTTCCTGCATCGATGGTGTCATAAGTTGGTTTGGAGTCGCCATTGCTGCCGTCGTCCCAAACAACGCAGTCAAGCTCAGTGCAATTGCGCACTTTTTCAAGTTGTTGTTAGTTGTCATAATGATCCCTAGATTGTTATGTTAATCTCCACGATATTTTTCGCGAAGGGGGACAAAGGTAAAATAAATGTAAATTAAGTTAAAATATCGTTTTATTATGTTTGTCTCTATTTTGGTTATAACTAAATGTATAGATGGCTAAATGGTGCTTTTTTCGTGTGTTTTTCGTTCTTTTCTAATTAAAAAGTTTTAATTTTTAGATTTTGAGTTTTTACTTTATTTCGTTTTTTGGTTTTATCTTTTTTGTAAAAACACCTCACAGTTAACACCTCATGTAAAATAACTTGTTATAATCAGCTAAATTTTTTTAGTGAGTATGAGTAATGACCCAAGTAGATGTAATTGTGATAGGCGCTGGCGCTGCAGGTTTGATGTGTGCTGCACAAGCAGGCTACCGTGGTCGCAATGTTACTGTGCTTGATATGGGCAAAAAGCCGGGCCGTAAAATATTAATTAGCGGCGGTGGACGTTGTAACTTCACCAATGAAAATGCAAGCCCAGACAACTACTTGTGTGGTAATCCTCACTTTGTAAAATCGTGTTTAAGCCGTTATACCCAGCATGACTTTATTGAGCTGGTGGACCGTCACGGCTTGGCTTATCACCATAAAACACTGGGTCAGTTATTTTGTGATAACAGCGCACAAGATATCGTCGATATTCTTCTAACTGAGTGCGAGTGGGCGGGGGTTAACATTGCTCTGCGTAACGAAGTACTCAGCGTGACTAAAACCGATGCGGGTTATGAAGTTATTACCGAACAAGACAGCTATCAATGTGAGTCGTTAGTTGTCGCATCGGGCGGATTAACCATGCCTAAGCTTGGTGCATCGCCAATTGGTTATAAAATTGCTGAGCAATTTGGTTTAACTGTGCTGCCAACCATGGCGGCATTAGTGCCATTTACTTTGCATCAGCATGATAAAGATCGCTTTGACGGGTTATCGGGGATCAGCATTCCTTGTCTGGTTACCAGTGAAGATGGCACCCAGTTTAAAGAAAACATCTTGTTTACTCACCGCGGCCTTTCGGGCCCAGCGATTTTGCAAATCAGCTCATTCTGGCGTGCAGGGCAAACGGTGTATATTAACTTGTTACCAGAGCTTGATTTAAAACAGCAGCTTGAGCAGTGGCGTCAAAGCCAAGGTCAAAAGTCATTAAAAAATACCCTTGCGACAATTTTACCAAAACGCTTTGTTGAAATGCTGCACGACAGCAAAGCAATTCCTGATTGCAATGTAAACCAACTAACCCATGCACAAATCGACGCGCTACATGATTACATTCACAATTGGCAAATTAAACCCAACGGCACAGAGGGTTATAGAACAGCCGAAGTAACGCTTGGCGGTGTAGACACCGACGAGTTAAGCTCAAAAACCTTTGAAGCGAAAAAATCACCGGGTCTTTATTTCATCGGCGAAGTCACCGACGTAACCGGCTGGCTAGGCGGCTACAACTTCCAATACGCTTGGAGCTGCGGCTTTGCAGCAGGGCAGTATTGTTGATTGAAGTTGCTAGTTTTTAGGAGCTAGGAATTAGCTTAGTAAGTGTTTGTAGGTCGTGCTCTAGCGCGTTTTTTTATGACGCCATGAATGACTACCTACATTACTGAAATCTAAGTTTTGGCTAATAAACAATCAAAGCATAATCACAATATAGTCTCTATTTATGTTTTCATCTCAGCTCTTTCTTGCGACTCTAATAACATGCTGAACCTTTTTAATAAGCTGGCAGCTATCGTAGATAAATCTTGATGAAGGCAAAACTCTTCAAGTATGTATCTAGAATCTTTATAGCCCTGCTGAGTTCCTTTTAATGGTATGGTATTAAAGAGGAACGTTAAATATTTCTTTGATTCAGCATCTCTACCGAATAGTTGTAATTGCCAGCCGCTAGGAGCTATAAACAAATCAAAGGCTATTTTGTAGGAGAAAAACTCAAAGTCATGAACAAGACAGGATTTAGAGTATATCCATTGCCTTTTGCATTGAGGCGGTTTTTCAATTTTTTGTTGTAGCTCAACGACTTTATTATTGAGTTTGGCTAAGAATTTATTTCTTTCTCCAAGTAGTGCTTCTATTTTTTCAAAGTTATCTAGAAAAAACTGATCATTTTCGTCAATTTTCATTTTGCTTCCAGCTAGTCCTTCAATGCTATTCATAAAATCTAGTAAGTAAAAGTACCACTTGTTTTTTGTGATTTGATAATTAGACATGCGTCTTCTTATCTCAGTAAATAGTTCTTCATAAGTGACGTTTACAAAACCATCACTTGGTTGCTCTTTTTTTATACTTAATACTATTTTCACTATCTCTAGATTATTCGGTTGAGCCCATTTTTTGAGCGCATAACTGTAGTCATTTAAATCATTATTAAGATGATGGAAAATTTTATTTTCTATACCTATTAGTAAGTTGTCAGTTTCAATTAATAAGTCTAACCGCTTTTGATTGAATGTAGATTCTTCGCGACTAACTAGAACATTTTTTAGATTCCTATCCTCAATGGCAACTTTGTTAAGAATGGAACTTAGAAGTAAATCTTGTAAACCATGTTCATTGTGAGGATTAAGATAAAATGCGAGTACATTACTTGCCACATTTTCATAGTGAGGGTAGCCAGATATATCGAAAATACTCATTTCTAGCTGATTTTTTGGCAGTTCCTCAAACTCGCTGAGTAATCTTTTGAAGTCAGCAGGTGTGTAAGTAGTCATAAAACTAATTCCCTTTAAATATTCTTAAAGCATTTATAGTGAGGGTCGGTTAAAAGTATTGTTTTAACCTCAAACAAAGAAAATGCATGCTTAATTTTTTTTACTATGTGCTTTTTAAATAGCTTTCTATCTAAGTATATATACGTAACTAATTCGTTGAAATTATATATGACCCTGCCTCTTGGGAAGTTGTAGTAATCGCTCTCGCTCAGATAGATATCAAATTGTTCAAAGATTAAGTTTTCTTCCCATTCTTCATGGTGTAAAAAGGGACTGTCAATTAGGCCCAAGGTGTCTACTTCCAAATTAGCTGTATTAATAGCTTTATAAATTAGCGTATTTTCAACATACCAAAATATTCCCACTTTGTTTTTAATCATAAGACTCTCCTGTTAAAGGTCCCATCAAAACTCGATTTGATGGCACTTAGAACCCTTTATGGAGCTAAAATGTAGGATGTCTTATGTCATATTTATTTAAAGTTAGAGTAATATCTAATGGCAGAATAAAGGGGGCTGCATAATGAAAATAGTTATAAGGACTGTCTCGCTAAAAATTGTCGCCATAAATGGCGACCTACATAATACCGCTTACCGATTTTTTCTCTAAGCCGCTACTTCAACACAATTACGGCCATTACTCTTCGCTTTGTACAGTGCTTTGTCGGCAATGGTGAGTGTTTCTTTTATAGTAGTTGCGGCGTGGGCTACGCTGTGAACACCAATGCTTACTGTAAATTTAACTGTTTGTTTATCATCAACATTAATAATGGTTTCTTGTGCTTGTTTGCGAATTCGTTCGGCAACCTGCTTGGCATCTTCAAGGTTACAATTAAGCAGTAATACAAACTCTTCACCGCCGTAGCGACAGGCTATATCCCCTTTGCGCTGCTTTGCTGTAAGTATATTGGCAAACTCAATAATAACTTTGTCACCAATATCGTGCCCATAGGTATCGTTTATATTTTTGAAATGATCGAGATCGGCAATCAGTAAAGATAATGGCTGATTATTTGTGGCTGTTGCTGCAATTAACTCTTCACTTTTTCTATCGAAGTAGCGACGATTAAACAGGCCTGTCATTGGATCTGTGTCGACTAAGCGAGTGAGCTCTTTTTGCTGCGCTTTTACTTTTTCAAGTGTTTTAATTCGGTATGAAAGAATAAATGCCATCATTAAAGCTTCAAGTAAAATGCCTATTCCCACGCCATGACTATTGATCACGTTAGCTTCACTGATCCCTTTGTAATAAAGCACTGCCAACATATTGAAAATGACAAACATAGAGTGACCAAGTAAAAAGTATTTTGCTAGCGGGTTTCCTTTGCGCCATAGAGAAATAGATACTCCAAATGTCACCGTCATCATAAGTGCGGCTAAGCTACTGGCTGGCTTTAATGCGCCAACGATATCGAATAAGCTGTAGATAAAGTCGCCAACAAGCAACAATAATATAATTGAAAGGGCAATATGCTCTTTAGGGTAATGTTTCTTGGTCTCGAAAATGAGCATTACAAAGATCACCAAAAAGCTTGGCATACTGAGTAAGTTTGAGTTTAGTTGGAAAAGCTCTGCACTAAATACACCAAAAAAATTTGCCGCTACACCGTAAGATAACGCCACCCATACGGTGCCTGAAATCAAGTATAGGGCGTATACGATGTTTTCGATTTTTCGGGCCGATAAATACAAGAAAAAGTTATATATCATTAGCGCAAGCATCATTCCAACGAGTAGCGCAATGTAATTACCGTTACCGACTAATGCACGTTTAGAGTGCTCTTCGTCATATATATTAAGAGTAAACCACTGGTGTGAGTAAGTTACAGATTTCACATAAAGGATTTTTTGCTGAGCTGGTGCTAAAGCAAACGAAAAAACGGCACTCCCGCCAAACATATTGGCTTTTACCCCAGATTTATCTAAATAAACATCTGTTTGATTAATGAGTTGCCCATTGTGGGTTTCGTAAAATCCCACCTCTTCTAGATGGTAAGCATCGGGGTTGTGAACAAATAAACGTAAGCTATCGCTATAGTTATTTTTGATGATTATTTTTGACCAGGTCGTTTTTGCGTTAGTACCTAAAGTGAGCTCATTTTTACTGTTAATAAAATTTTCACTTTGTATCTTAGTGAATGGAGTATTGCCTTGCTTATCGATGAAATAGCTCATGTTGAATTGCGTAAGATTAACGCTGCGCTCGTTAATAGAGATTACAGAGTTAGCCTGATCCGCATAGCTGTTTTCTGTCACAATTAAGCATAGTAAATAGAAAACAATGAGCTGTGATAAGCGTGCAATCATCCTTAATGCCTACATCTTGATATTAATAATAAAGTGTTATTTTTAACTTAAAACACAGGATTGTCGAGCGAATTTTATCCAAAATAAAAAAGCCGCTATACTTAGCGGCTTTGTTGGTTGCGAAAATATTAACGCAGGTCGAAACGATCTAGCGTCATTACTTTAGTCCACGCTGCTACGAAGTCATCAACAAACTTCTGTTTAGCATCGTCAGATGCGTACACTTCAGCAATTGAACGTAGCTCTGAATTTGAACCGAAGATTAAATCTACTGGTGTTGCTGTCCACTTAAGTTTGCCTGACTTACGGTCACGGCCTTCGTAAACACCTTCTTCAGAAGACTTAGACCACTTCGTTGACATATCTAGTAGGTTAACGAAGAAATCATTGCTTAATGTGCCTGGTTTTTTCGTGAATACACCGTGTTTAGTTTGGTCAGTATTCGCGTTAAGGGCGCGCATACCACCTAGTAGTGCAGTCATTTCTGGTACTGATAAGCTTAGTAAGTCAGCGCGCTCAACTAACATTTCAGCAGGTGATTTCCATGCTGAGCTGTAGTAGTTACGGAATGCATCTGCTGTTGGCTCAAGTACTTCGAATGATTCAACGTCAGTCATTTCTAATGACGCGTCCATACGACCTGGCTTGAATGGTACTGTGATAGAGAAACCTGCGTCGCTTGCTGCTTTTTCGATTGCAGCCGCACCACCAAGAACAATCATATCTGCAAGTGAAATTTCTTTACCGCCAGATGCTTTTTTGTTGAACTTAGTTTGGATTTTCTCAAGTTTGTTCAGTACTTTAGCTACTTCTTTCGGGTTGTTTACCGGCCAATCTTTTTGCGGAGCAAAACGAATACGTGCACCGTTTGCACCACCACGCATATCTGTGTCGCGGTAGCTTGCTGCTGATGCCCAAGCAACACGCACGAGTTCAGATACAGATAAACCAGAATCTAAGATGCTTGCTTTAAGTGACGCGATATCTTTGCTATCAACAAGTTTGTGATCAACCGCCGGGATGTAATCTTGCCAAATTAATACTTCTTCTGGCACTAAGTCACCTAGGTAACGAGCACGTGGGCCCATATCACGGTGGTTTAGTTTGAACCATGCTTTAGCAAATGCCAGTTCGAACTCTTTCGGATCGTTTAAGAAACGCTCTGAAATCTTACGGAACTCAGGGTCTGCTTTTAACGCGATATCAGTTGTGAACATGATAGGCGCATGACGCTTACCTTTAATGTGTGCATCTGGCACTAGGTTAGATGCTTGACCATTTTCAGGGATCCACTGAGTTGCGCCTGCTGGGCTCTTCGTTTTAACCCACTCAAAGCTGAATAAGTTTTGTAGGTAGTTGATTGACCAACGTGTTGGTGTCACTGTCCATGCGCCTTCAAGACCTGAAGTCACAGTATCTTCTGAGTGACCTTTACCACATTTGTTTTTCCAACCTAAACCTTGCTCTTCGATAGCCGCAGCTGCTGGCTCTTTGTCTAAGCAGGTCGCTTTTTTCGCACCGTGTGCTTTACCAAAGCTGTGACCACCGGCGATTAGCGCAACGATTTCTTCATCGTTCATTGCCATGCTGCCGAATGATAAACGAATGTCTTCTGCTGCTAGCAGTGGATCAGGGTTACCGTGAGGGCCTTCTGGGTTTACATAAATTAAGCCCATCTCAACTGCCGCTAATGGGCCTTTAAGTTTGCCTTTTTTGTCACGACGTTCGTCAGTTAGCATTTTGCCTTCAGGGCCCCAGTATACGTAATCTGGCTCCCAATCGTCTTCACGACCACCGGCATAACCGAAGGTTTTGAAGCCCATTGATTCAAGCGCAACGTTACCTGTTAACGCCATTAAGTCAGCCCAAGAAATGCTGCGACCGTATTTTTGTTTTACAGGCCAAAGTAAGCGACGCGCTTTATCAAGGTTCGCGTTATCAGGCCAGCTGTTTAGTGGGTCGAAACGTTGTTGACCACCGCCTGCGCCACCACGACCATCAAAAGTACGGTACGTACCTGATGCGTGCCACGCCATACGGATGAAGAATGGACCATAGTGACCGTAGTCAGCAGGCCACCAATCTTGAGAATCAGTCAATACTTTCTCAATATCGGCTTTCACTGCGTTTAGGTCTAACTTTAAAAATTCTTTTTTGTAATCAAAGTAAGGACCCATTGGGTTTGATTCTGCGCCATGGGCACGAAGTTGGCTAAGATCTAATTGTTCTGGCCACCAGAATTGGTTTGATTTGATGTCGTTAGTCGCTTGTACGCCTGTTGCTACGAGTAAAGATACTGCAACAGCGACTTTAGACAACGCTGACGTTGATTTTTTAAACATTGTGTAGTCTCCAGTTAGAAGTTGGATGAAATATAGAGTTGTTCTGATTAACTTTCCACTTACAAACTGGGGTTTAAATCGATTGATAAAATCGAAAAAACAGATTGTTTGATTGATTTTATAGAACAAAGCCAGCAAAAATGCTGGCTCTGGGGGAGGTGTGCTTTAAGCTGAAAATCAGCTTGTTGCTTATTCTTCAATAAAAGGGATGCCGTTCTTGATCCAATCAGCAGCTGGCTTGCCTTTTAAGTAATGATCAAAGTATTCCATCATGCGCACCGAGAAATCCACTTGATTAGGGAATTTCTTCAAGTGATGTGGTTCACCTTCGTATTGTAAGAAGGTGGCATCTTTACCTGCGCGACGAAGCGCGAGGTAATATTGAACACCCTCGTGCCATGGCACAGCGTCATCTTTGTCACCAAACATAATCAGGATTGGGGTATTCACTTTGTCGGCAAAGAATACGGGTGAGTTTTCGATGTACAGCTCTGGCGCTTCGAATAAGGTTTTACCAATGCGGCTTTGCCCTGTTTCGTATTGGAATTGACGCGCAAGGCCTGATTTTAAGCGAATACCGCTGTATGCACTGGTCATATTAGATACTGGCGCACCCGATACAACCGCCTTAAACATATCTGTTTGCGTGATCATAAAGGCACTTTGGTAGCCTGCCCATGAGTGACCTTGTAAACCAATTTTGTCTGGATCAGCAATGCCTAAATCAATTAACTTTTGAGTGGCATTGATCATCGTTTGGGTTGACGATTTGCCCGGATGACCAATTTCAAAACGGATATCAGGTAAGAAAATCGCATAGCCATTTGAGGTAAACATCGGGAAGTTAGGGCGATGATTTAATTCCATTTTCGGGAAGTCATACATGCGTTGGCTCATATAGCGGTAGAAGTACACAACCACCGGAACCTTATCGCCTTTTTTGTAGCCCGCTGGCTTGATTAATACGCCTTGTAAATCTTCACCATTAAACCCTTTGTAACTAATGAGCTCAGGTTTTTCACCCCATGCAAAGTTGCTAATTTGTGGGTTTAGGTTGGTAACACGCTGTGGCTTTTTAAAGCTAAAGTCAGTTTGGTAGTAATCAGGGAATTGCTGATATGTTTGCGCAGTAAATAGGTATTTGTCGGCATTTTTTGCCTTTTTCACCACATCATAGCGCTTTTTACCCGATAGTACTTTGCTTACTTTATTGCTTGTTAAGTCAAGCTTGGCAATTTCAGTTTGCTTATCTTGCAGGTTGGTTGCGCTTAGCAATAATGTTTCGTCTTTGGCAAAGCCCACTTGGTCTTTATCAAGTTTAATAACACGATATTGGGTATTGGTTTCTTTACCTTGGGTTAGGCGCGTTGCCTTTTGTGTTGCGACATCAAAAGCCCAAATATCAAATTTGCTGTAAACCAGTACTTGGCTGCTGTCGTTTAACCAGCCTGCAAAACCATAACCCGGTTGAGGTGATGGGTAGTCATGCTTATCATCGGCAAAAATAGCATTAATTGCTTTAGATAAGGTCGAAACCTTGTTGTTACCTAAATCTTTTAGCTGAACTTGGCTGTCTTGAAAAAATGCTGCAAATTGGCCATTTGGCGCAAGGCTTGGTCTAAACGGATAGTCGCTGATGATAGCGGTTTGTTTACCAGTTTTAACATCCACGCTGAAGTAATCTGCGTAAAAACCGCCATACATAACACGTTCTAGGTAAGGTAGGTCTGAGTAACCTAATAGGGCTTCGCGATGAGTATTTAGCGAAACCTCTGGCATGTTTGGTGTGCTAAGCTGCACAACTTGCTGACCATTTACATGATAAACCGCTTGGTAGTGGCGCAGCTTATTGGCTTTGTTCCATTGCTGCTCTTCGCGTGGTTTTATTTCAGCGTCTTTGTTGTGCCAAACGTTTAGGCCTTTTTGGTCGCGAATGGTATCGAAATCATATAAAGAAGCTTCATCTTTGTATTCTTTTGCGGCAACTTTTGCAGCGAGTTTAGGGTGGTTTTCAAAGTATAAACGAGCACCATCTTCAGACCATTTTAGCGATGCTGTTTTGCCAATAGTCCAGCTGCTATCTGCAGAGTGAATGGTTGAAAGCGCCCCGTTTTGTAAAAGCTGTAAGCTGTGGTCACGACGGCGTGTGTCATCATTAACGTAATTACCAATTAACAGCGCTGCGGTATTGCTGTTTGGTTGCCAAGCAATTTTATTTGCCACAACGCCCGGCTCATCAATTAGTACACTCGTTGCAAAGTCATTATTAAGCGCAACTAATACAACTTGGTTGTCGGCACCATTGCTGTAGCTTTGGCTTGCTAATAACTGCTCACCGGTGCTGCTAATCGCATAGCTGAATACATTGTTTAGGGTGTGAGTGGTTTTGTCTTGAAGGTTAACAAGCACTAAATCAAAGCTTTTATCTTTTTTGTCTGGCTTGATTTCGCTGCTGTTTTCGTCTTTTTCTTGGTCGTCTTTTTTATCTGCTTTTTCTGCTTTCTTATCGAGTCGGTAAGCAAGCCATACACCATCATCCGATAACGCGTAGTCTTTTACATCGTTAAACGTTTGTTGCTCACCATTTTTAGTATTCACTAAAACTAGGTTATTTTTTAGTTCATCTTTTTTCTTGGTGGTTTCTTTTTCAAGCAGGGTAGGTACCTGAGTAAAAGCCACCCAGTTTGCTGCTTTATTAATAGTAGGGCGAGTACCGCGCTCAACGCTGGCAAGCAGGGTGTTATTGTTTAATGTATAAACCTGACCTTGTGCATTACCGCGATACGGGTCAGCACTAAAGCTAAGAATTTGGCCATCTTCAGAAAGTTGGGTGCCTTTTGCGTATTTAAAATCAAACACGTCTTTAAATTGCAGAGCTTCTTTCGCACTAACTTGTGCACTACCAAGGCTTGTCACCAAGGCTAAGCTCAAAAGTGATAATTGCGCTTTCATTCATCTTTCTCGTTGTTTTTAAAATGATGCACCCAGTGTAGCGTTTTAAATTAACAATTCGAGTAGATACGATAAGTGGCGTGTTTGGGGAGGTGAGCTGATAGCTGTAAGCTTTAAGCTATCAGCCATAAGCTAAAAAAGAGGTCGGTAGGTTTTGTTAAAAGGGTAGCAGCGGGTTTACCCCGCGTAATTTTAATTTCACCGTTGCGCGATATGAAATCGCGCCTACGGCTAATTTCCTACAACCAAATCTTTTGTAACTCTGGCCATTGTTTTTCAAATTGTGCACTTGGTTTTGCTTTAAAGTCGCTGCGCACGAATTGATTCATCTTACCTTCTACGTAGGCGAGTAAGAAGTTGGCTAGGGTGGTTTCGTCTGATTGAAATGCTTTGCCTTCGCGCAGTTTGCGTTCGCGTAGCACTTGCTTGAACTGAGTTTCTAGCTTTTCAAATAGGCCTTGTACACGCTCACGTAAACGCTCTTGTTCACCTTGCAAGGCATCACCGGTCAAAATGCGGGTAATACCCGGGTTTTTCTCAGCAAAGGCTAATAATAGCAGTAAAATATTGTACACACGTGTTTGGCTTTCTTTCTCATTTTCTAAAATGAGGTTAATGCGTGATAACAGGGTATCTTCAATAAACTCGATTAGGCCCTCAAACATCCGTGCTTTACTCGGAAAATGACGATACAACGCAGCTTCAGACACACCTACCTCAGCCGCTAGTTTTGCAGTTGTGATACGTTGACCTGGGCTGGTTTCTAACATTTGTGCGAGTGCTTGCAGAATCTGCTCTTTGCGATTACTTCTTTTTGTCGCAGGCATGACCATTCCTTTCTTATAATTTATTACTTGCGCTCTTAGGAGTCAGACAAGCCATTTTTTGTGCAAATGAGAGGCTTATGTTAATGTTTTATTCAGTTTCTTTCCAGCATTTTTACAAACGCTTGGCAAGCTCAGTCATCACGCTCATGGCCAAATCTTTTTTACTTCCCATCGCTAAATCTAGCTGCTCATTGTGCCAGAAAAGTGTTAAAGCATTATGATCAGAATTAAAGCCAAGGCCTTCTTTTGATACGTCATTTGCGCAGATCATATCGAGATTTTTGTTCTTTAATTTACCTTGTGCATAGCTTGCAACATCTTGGGTTTCGGCGGCAAAGCCCACGGTATAAGGACGGTTTTTGCTAAGCGCTGCAACGTTTGCGATAACATCTGGGTTTTTAACTAAAGTGAGGGTTAGTTCATCACCTTGTTTTTTCATTTTTTGCTCATGAATTGCTGCTGCACGGTAATCGGCTACTGCTGCACAGCCTATAAAGGCATCTGATTGTACGGCTAGTTGCATTGAGGCGGTGAGTAATTGCTCAGCACTTTCTATAGTAGTAAGCAGGGCATTAGCAGGTGCTTTAATTGTCACTGGGCCAGAAATTAAGTTGACCTTTGCACCTAAAGCAAGTGCAGCCTCGGCAAGGGCATAACCCATTTTGCCAGAGCTGTGATTAGAGATATAACGAACTGGGTCGAGGGCTTCTCGGGTTGGTCCTGCTGTAATAGTAATGGTTTTGCCAGCAAGTAATGGCTCTACTTCAGGTTGTGTACAAAGCGCGACTAACTCGTGAGGCTCTAACATACGGCCTGCGCCTACATCACCACAAGCCTGCTCGCCTTTACCTGGGCCCCAAATAGCCACGCCACGTTCGCGAAGTGTGGCAATATTTGCTTGTGTAGCAGGATGGGCATACATTTGCTGGTTCATGGCAGGTGCTACAGCCACTTTTGCAGGGGTGGCTAATAGAAGTGTTGTCAGTAAATCATCGGCAATACCCATTGCCATTTTCGCTAAAATATTACTGGTTGCAGGGGCAACTAAAATAAGGTCGGCCCATTTAGCAAACTCAATATGGCCCATTGCTGCTTCTGCTGCTGGGTCGAGTAATGAATCAGAAACAATTTCACCGCTTACCGCTTGCATTGTTAAAGGAGTAATAAAGTGTTTTGCCGAGTCGGTCATGACGACTTTAACTTCGCAGCCTTGATCTTTTAAACGGCGGACAAGCTCTGCACATTTATAGGCTGCAATACCACCACTCATACCTAGCAGGATTTTTTTATTTACTGATTTAGTCATTACGTGAAATTTAACTTTTGTCGATATGGGCTAACGATAGCAAATCTTTACCGATAGCATGAAGTTTTCTTTTTCATGACAGGAAAAAACTGGATTTTCTAGGTTTTATAGTACAGTTTAGTCATTGATATAGTTGTTTTAAGGATGAAGCAATGCCATTAACCGATTTACCTCTATCAGCAAGGCCTCGCGAGAAGCTACTTGCTAAAGGTGCTAAAGCACTTTCAGATGCAGAGCTATTAGCAATATTTTTACGCACAGGCGTGCCGGGCATGAATGCTATTGAGCTTGCAGAGCATTTACTCAGTATAAATAGTTCATTGCAAAACTTGTTTAACGCGAGCGAACAAGAATTCTGCGCACAAAAGGGCTTAGGGGCGGCTAAGTATGTTCAGTTGCAAGCGGTACTTGAATTAAGCCGGCGCTATATGCTTGAGCAATGTAAACGCGAGGCACTATTTAATTCGCCACAAGCTGTGTACGACTACTTAACTATTCAGTTGCGTGGTTTGCAGCAAGAAGTATTTATGGTGCTGTATTTAGATAATCAAAATCAATTAATTAAAGACGAAGTACTTTTTTACGGCACTATTAATGCAGCTTCTGTGTACCCACGCGAAGTCGTTAAAGCAGCATTACGTAATAATGCCGCGGCGCTGATTCTTGCCCATAACCATCCAAGTGGAGTAGCTGAGCCAAGTCAGGCTGATAAATTGATCACCACGAAATTGCAGCAAGCGTTAGCCTTAGTTGATATAAATGTGCTGGATCACATCATAGTGGGAGGTGAAAATTGTGTGTCGTTTGCCGAAAGAGGGCTTATATAAAGCTTGTTAGGCTAGAGAGTGTGTTAAAAATGAGCAGTTTAGGGCGATTTTAGAAATTAGTTTAATTTAAATGCAGTTTTTACTTTCCCTAAGGGCATTCGATCTTTATAATTAGCCGCTATCAAATTTACACATGAGCTGATTGGATAAGATCTGTTACTTGATCTTTGCCTGTATAAGCTGTATAAAGAGCGCCCTTCGATTTATCCCGGGGCACAAATACTGGCCTAAGGGAAAATTAAGCTCGAGCGAAGTTATTGGAGATATATAGACATGTCTAAAGTATGTCAAGTTACAGGTAAGCGTCCAGCGGTTGGTAACCACCGTTCACACGCGAGAAACGCGACTAAACGTCGTTTCCTACCTAACCTACAAACTCACCGTTTTTGGGTTGAAAGTGAAAAACGTTTTGTAACACTACGCACTACTACTAAAGGTATGCGTATTATCGATAAAAAAGGCATCGACGCGGTTCTTACAGAAATCCGTGCTCGTGGCGAAAAAGTTTAAGGAACTGAATCATGCGCGATAAGATCCGTTTAGTTTCAACTGCTGGTACTGGTTTTTTCTACACTACCGACAAGAACAAGCGTAACATGCCTGAAAAAATGGAAATCAAAAAATACGATCCTAAAGCTCGTAAACACGTGATTTTCAAAGAAGCTAAAATCAAGTAATTTTAGTTTTCAGAATCTCAAAAACCCAGCCTCGGCTGGGTTTTTTGTTTTTAGCGCTTAGAAAATTTTATTAGAGCACAATAATCTAGCTTGGCTTGCTGTTTTATCTTGCTTAATTATCAATCTAAGCGTAAAATGCGCGCTCATTTCGGCTTATTAAATTTAATTCCTTGCCTTAAACCGACTGGCCGAAACGGTAGAAGGCTCTATTAACCGTAAGGAATATCCATGCGTCATTACGAAATCGTATTCATGGTTCACCCTGATCAGAGTGAGCAAGTAGCTGGTATGATCGAACGTTATACTGGTTCTATCACTGAAGCTGGTGGTACTATCCACCGTCTTGAAGACTGGGGCCGTCGTCAATTGGCTTACCCAATCGACAAGCTTCACAAAGCTCATTATGTTCTTATGAACGTTGAAGCACCTACTGAAGTAATCAGCGAGCTAGAAACTACTTTCCGCTACAACGATGCAGTGCTTCGTAACTTAGTTATGCGTACTAAAGACGCTGTAACTGAAGCATCTCCTCTTGCGAAAGAAGAGAAGAAAGAAGCACCAGCTGCTTAATCGTTTTGAGTTCAAGCATGGCGCTTGCAGTTGAGACAAAAAGATGAGCCAACCGCTTAATCCTTATATGAATCAGCTGACACTATCTGGGGTTGTATGTAAAACCCCAAAATATAGTCAAAGCCCTGCTGGTATACCGCATTGTATTTTTGTTCTTGAACATAAATCGATGCAAGTTGAAGCAGACCTTAACCGTAATAGTTATGTCAGGCTTCAAGTTGTTGCCAGCGGCACGCCATTGCAACAACAGACTCAACAATTGCACGTTGGGCACCAAGTGCAGGTGACGGGGTTTTTAAACCGTCACGAAGGTCGAAGCGGCTTAAGCCAATTGGTCTTGCATGCTCAACATATAGAAAGAATTTTTTGAGGAATTATACTCATGGCACGTTATTTCAGACGTCGTAAGTTCTGCCGCTTTAAAGCGGAAGGCGTACAACAAATCGATTATAAAGATCTAGCTACTCTTAGAAACTATGTTACAGAAAGTGGCAAAATCGTACCTAGCCGTATCACAGGTACTAGCGCTAAATATCAGCGTCAGCTAGCAACTGCTATCAAGCGTGCTCGCTACTTAGCCCTTCTTCCATACACTGACTTACATAAGTAAGCAGCGGATTAACAGTTTTTAAAAGGTGTAGAGACATGCAAGTTATTCTACTAGACAAGATCGCAAACCTAGGTGGCCTAGGTGACCAGGTTGTAGTTAAATCTGGCTTCGCACGTAACTTCCTTTTCCCAAAAGGTAAGGCAGTTCCTGCAACTAAAGCTAACATCGAAACTTTCGAAGCACGTCGTGCTGATTTAGAAGCTAAGATCGCTGAAGATCTAGCTGCTGCTCAAGCTCGCGCTGACAAGTTAGAAGCATTAGCTGAAGTTACACTAGTTTCTAAAGCTGGTGACGAAGGCAAGTTATTCGGTTCTATCGGTACTCGCGACATCGCTGAAGCTATTTCAGCTGTTGGCGTTGAAGTTGCTAAATCAGAAGTTCGTTTACCTCTAGGTACTATCCGTGAGACTGGCGAATTTGACGTAGCAATCGCAGTACACTCAGACGTAACGGCTACTATCAAAGTAATCGTTATCGCTGAAGCTTAATAGCAATATTAAGTAAAAAAGGCCGCGCTTAGGTGCGGCTTTTTTGTGCCTGAAATTTGAGTAATAGCCACTTTCTGAATTAGCCTTAAACACGCTTAATTGTAGCGTTTTGTACCGCTATCAACTCATAGGTTTACGGTAAATGGTATTAGTTTTCACGCTTTAAATACCTAATAGATAATCCTATAATCTTACCTATTTTACAAACAAGCATTCTTTTTTCTTAATTTTATTCTTCTTATTAGTATAATCGGATGAATAAAGGTAAATTGGTTAAAATTGACACTGACAACGCTGTCATTTATATTGTTTTAACAAAAAAGTATTAGAGGTATTAAGATTGTTAAATGCGCTCGTGTTAAGTGGACAAGGTAAGCAACGTGGTTTTACATTAGTTGAATTACTTATTGTTGTAGCAATTATAGGTATTCTCTACAGTGTGGCATTACCCGCTTATACTGAGCATATGCAGCGCAGCCGACGTGCTGATATTCAACAAGAATTACTTCAATATAGTGCAAGTCTTGAGCGTATCTATTCGCGAAATGGTGGATATCCCAATACATTCACAACGCAAGATACTAGCTATTACTCTTTTACTTATACTGCCACCGATAAAGCTGCTGGTGCAGTGAGTGATTTTAAAAACCGTGGCTACAGTTTAAAAGCAACACCTAATACGGGATCTGCACAAGCGGGCGATCGCTGTGGTGAGCTTGTCGTTAACCATGATGGTAGTTACAGCGCGACAGCCAATGATTGTTGGGAGTAACTAAGTTGCGTCGTTTAGTTGGTTTTACCCTAGTTGAATTATTAGTGGTGCTCGGTGTTATTGGGATTTTGGCAAGTCTTGCATTGCCATCTTTTAGCCAGCAGATTTTGCAAGATCGCGTCATTACTACCGCAAATCAACTCAACAACGTTTACAAATATGCACGCAGTGAAGCTGTAAAACGCGATAAGTCGATTCGATTAGTTGTGAGTGATAACCGCTGGGAAGTGACTTTAAATGAAGCCGGTGTTGATACTATTTTAAAAGCATTTTCTGTGACAAAAGCTGGAGTTAGCGTCAATTTGGTCTCATTAACGGTGAGTGCCAGTGGTGAGGTTGATAGACAAGCAAGTATTCGTATTCAAGATGAGCATGTTAACACCACAGACTATGTGATGTGTGTACTTAAAAGTGGGCAAAATTGGTTAGTTGAAAGTTCACAGCGAGGGTGTGCATGAACAAACAAGCAGGTTTTTCATTACTAGAGGTCATGATTTCTGTTGTTATTGCTGGGATAGCGTTATTGGGTTTAGCTGCAGCGCAGTTGAAGTCTTTACAGTATGCGACCAATAGTTTTCATTATACGGTGTCACTTATTCAAGGCCAAAACACAATTGAGCGTTTATGGCCGCATGTCTGTGAAATTCAAAAAACCGATCCCGCTTTGTTTCAGGATGCCACTTTTAGAGAAAGCCTTAAGCCACAAGTAAACGACTACCAACTGACGATTCCGGCTTCTTACAGTAACGATATGCAAATAAATGTTGGCTGGGTTGATAAACGTATGACTGATAACGCTGAAAACCAAATTAGTTTAAACGCCAGTTTTCCCGATTTATCGGCGGCTTGCTAATGATGAAGCGTGGTAAGGGTTTTAGTTTAGTTGAGCTGATGGTTGCACTTGCAGCAGGGGCATTTTTACTTGCAGGCGTGAGTTTATCTTATTCGGCTATTAAAAGTACGATTGCGGTAAGTAAAGAACTTGAAAACGCCCAAGAAGTGATTCGCTTCACAAGTAAAGTGTTCACCCGAAGTATAAAACAAACGCAATTAACGCCAATCGTTAGTGCAGATAACAGCACGATCACAATTACGCAGCCAAGTGGCGTTATTGCCTGTGATGGCTCTATTACCACGTCTCAAGTGACAGAAATCTATCGTTTAAATGGCAACGACTTATTATGCTCGTTAAATGGTGCGGTTGCCGAACGCTTACTAACTGGTATTGAAGCATTATCGTTTAGTTTATCTGGTGACTTGGTCACGATAAGTGTCAAACCACGGGATTTACCAACTCAATTTGGTCAAGGTATCAACATCGATATTGCCTTAACGAACGCAATTTTACTCAAAGCATATGGGAATAGTCGTGTTTAATAAACAAGCTGGTTTTACGCTTTTTACGGTTCTTATTTTAACCAGCATGGCGAGTATTGTGGTGCTGAGTTCATTACGCGAAACAATTGTACAAGAGCGCTTAAGTGGTAATTTTCAGAAAAAACTAAACAGTCGTTTACTAGCCGAAAAAGGTGTTTTTGAACAAGCTAAGTTATTGCAGCAAACTATTAATCGAGAAGGTATTCTCGCGGTTGATGAGTTGATCAATAAAACAAGCGATGCCTCAGGAGTGGGCGTTATCGCTGCTGATGCTACGTTTAATGCCAGTGTAAGTAAAAATGCCGATGGTGAACTAGAAATTGCCAGTTTAGGTCAGCGTTTTGAGGGAGATGCACAAAGTAATCTAGTTGCACGCTTTGCACTGCAAGGAGCTAAAGGAAGCTCTGTATTTACTAATGCGATGGTGGGTTGTAAAGGCGTTAACTTATCGGGGAGTGGCAGTATTGATAGCTACGACTCTAGCAAAGGTAGCTATGAAGAAACAAAATCGAATGATGGCGATGTATCGACCATCGCTGGTGATTCGGATGTTGTGCTGTCTGGTCATTCTCCTATAAGAGGTGATGTTAAGGCTACAGGGGTTATCTACTTAAATGGTTCATCACCGATTATAGGTAATATTCATTCAAATACCGGGGTGTATATTTCACCAGGTAGTGGTTTACGTGTTGACGGTAACGTCTACACGGGTGGGTATTATACCCATCGTGGTGGCACTGTGTCAGGTGTTGTTAGAGCTAATGGCGATGCCAAAATGCAGTGGTCGACGTTTATTACAAATAACCAAGGTGAAGCGCTGGATATTATGTATGGTGGAACAGGTGACTTTAAAGATACCTATAATAATCAGCAAAATGGTGTTCATTACAGTGATAGTAAGTTTAATGTAAACCCAAATGTTGCACCTGTTACCGTTGCAGATCCTAGTGCACCAGATTACGATCCGAGCAACCCAGACACCAACTGTGATCCTCTTATACTTCCAGAGAAAATGGTCGATATTCTCGATGAAGTTACTGACTATGATACTGTTTCGATTGGGCCAACACAGCAATTCAAGCTGAACACTCAAAAAGGTTTTTTTAGTCAAAATGGTCGACAAATTATCTTTCCGACGTTTGCGGATATTTTCTTGTTTGATTCAAATCCACAAACAAAAACAAGCGGTAGTAATAGTAAGGAATCTATATTTGCACTAGACCGATTAAAAATGACCAGTGACGGTAAAATGGAGGTCTCTGGTGGTGATGTTATTTTATTGGTTGATGGTGACTTCTCAATGGAAGGCGACACGACTCTTACAATAAAGAAAGACAGCAGTTTAACCGTGTTAATCACCGGCAAAGTGAGCATTGGTGCGGGAGCAAAAGTGATCACTGAACAAGAAGGGTTAACCAGCAGTGGTCATCCTTCACTGTCATTTTATTCAACATTTAATGGCATCAACGGAGTGCAATTTAGTGGATCTGCAAATTTATATGCTGCGATATATGCGCCCCTCACAACGGTAAAGTTATCTGGTAGTGGTGAGCTATTTGGTAGCGTTCGTGGCTCAAGTATCACAGCGACAGGGGGCAGTGGTGCCCATTACGATGCAAGTTTGTTGCAGGTTAAAAATGGCACGACACCGTCATCTCCAGCTCGTATTGTGTTTTTAGGTTGGCGCTACAAAACCGCAGAAACAAGCGAAGACGAAAGCGACGCATCACCTGCCGAATAACGCAAGCCCCCAAATAAAATTGTGTAAGCTCAATTATTTGTAGCTTACACAAAAAAATTTAATTTCATTTAAACCTTTTGAATCCTCCCTTACGTCTAATACACTAAATTCACAATAATAATCATAAAGGACAACATCCAGGATGTTGATAGATGCAGAACAAGCGTTCGTCCAGCAAAGTGAGCATGCCTTGATCGAGCGGGTTAAAAGCGGTGATCAAGCTGCCTATGCAACACTTTATGAGTTGCATGTGAAGCGGGTTTATAGCCTTTGTTTGCGATTACTTGCAGACAAAGAGCACGCCGAAGATGCAACACAAGAAGTGTTTGTACAGTTGTGGCACAAAATCGCGAACTTTGATGGACGCTCACAATTTTCGACTTGGTTACACAGTGTTACCAGCAATATTGCGATTAGCTACATTCGCAAACATAAAAGCTGGTTTCAAAAAGTAGTGAGTTTTGAACAAAGCGGTATGGATGAGCAAAGCGCAGCAGATTGTGACGGCTTTAACGGCCTCGATAAATTAGTACTGAGACTACCTGAGCGAGCACGTATGGTGTTTGTGCTCCATGCCATTGAAGGTTATCGCCATGAAGAGATAGCAAGCATGCTTGATATGGCGGTCGGTTCTAGTAAATCGCAATTTCACCGTGCAAGGCAGTTATTAAAAGAGTGGTATGAAAATGAGTAAGCCAGAATTTGAACAATTTTTAAATGACTCGCTTAACCAGAAGCAAGATATTAGCCCAGATAAAGATCTCTGGCCGGGTATTGAGCGAGCAATTGCAGAGCCGCAAACGCAGCAAATTGAGAAACCAACTCATGGCTGGAATAAGCTCGCGGCTGTGGCTGCTTGTTGTATTGCTGCACTGTTGACCGTACAGCTTTTTGTCGGTCAAGGTGAATCAAATAGCATGATGGCAATGAGTGATTATTTCACTAAGCAAAAGCAAGGTTTATTGGTGCAGTATCAAAATCAACCTGCATTAACCGATAATTGGCAGCAACAGCTTAAAGAGTTAGAAGAAGCAGAAAGCGCCATCAAGCAAGCACTTGAGAATGAACCTGAAAATCCAGCTTTATTACAAATGCTCTCACAGGTTTATCAGCAACAACTGGACTTAATTAACAAGGTGCATGCACCGAAGTGGCAAACGATTTAGGAGTGACAATTATGAAATTACTAGCTTTAACATTAGGATTATTGCCACTGATGGCAATGGCAGGACAAACCATTAATGAACAAATTGATGTGCCTGTAAATAAACGTATTTTTATTGAAAATCAACGGGGTGATGTACGCATTGAAGGCTGGGATAAGCCTCAACTTAAAATCGAAGGTGAGCTTGATGATAAAGCCGAAGGTTATCGTTTAGATGTGGAAGGCAGCCGTGTTGAATTTATCGTCAAAATGCCGCGTAACTTACGTGGTTGGAATAACGGTGACGGTTCACGTTTAACCATTTACATGCCAAAAAGCAGTGAGCTTGAGTTTGCCGGTGTGAATGTAACCGTCAGTGCTAAAGAGCTTGAAGCCGGCGCTGAAATCGATACCGTCAACGGCGACATTACAGTGCAAAAAATTAGCGGCAACATGAGCTTTGAAACAGTCAATGGTGATGTAAATGCCCATGATCTTAACGGTGATATTCGCTTTGAAACAGTCAATGGTGAAATCAACGATAAAAACTCACAGGGTGCCTTACGCTTTACTGCAGTTAATGGTGATATAAAATCAAAAACCAAAGCGCAAGATGTTCGCCTTGAGAACGTAAATGGTGATATTGACTTTGCCTTTGATGCAATTAAAAAGCTACGCATAAACACAGTAAACGGTGAAGCGGAAGTTCACATCAACAAGCTGCTAGCAGATGCCAATATTCGTTTTGAATCAGTCAGTGGTGACGCCGAGTTTTACTTCCCTGCAGATGTATCGGCAAAGTTTGAAATTGAAGCTCATGCTAACGGTAAAATCGTTAATGAGCTGAGTGATGACAGAGCAACGAAGGCTAAATACGGCCCATCTAGCGACTTAGAATTTAGTATTAACGGTGGCGATGCTGATATCGAAATGGATACGATTAGCGGACGCATTGAACTTCGTAAACAGAAATAACGATTACAGTTCACTCAATTACAATATTTCACTCAATTACAATAAAGCGGGAGGACTTCCCGCTTATACCAATCGTGTTAAGTTGTTGGTCTTAAATAGCGACAGATAAATGAAGTGATAACAAGGCAGAAATTTTGACATGTAGTTACTCTACTTTAGACATTTCTAACGCAGTTAGCGCTTTATTTAGCATGCTAGAATGACCAAATATTTAAGTCGATTGGTATTAACTATTTGCACAGCCTTAGCAAGTCGATAGAATAGAGCCATTCAATTTAAGTTTTGTGAAGTTATGGCCAAACCAGATAAGCAAGTCGACACATTAAAAGTTCCTCCCCATTCAATTGAAGCTGAGCAATCTGTTTTAGGTGGTTTAATGCTTGATAATCAAGCGTTTGACCGTGTTGCTGAGTTAGTGGTTGCACAGGATTTTTATACCCGCACCCACAAGCTAATTTTTGAAGCAATGGTGAGCCTTGCTGAAAGTGGCGACCCTATCGATTTGATCACTATTTCTGAAAGCTTAGAAAAAAATAATCAGTTAAGTAGTGTCGGTGGTTTTGCCTACCTTGCCGAAATTGCCAAAAACACGCCAAGTGCAGCGAACATTGATGCTTACGCGAATATTGTTCGTGAACGTGCTGTTATCCGTGAAATGATTGGTGTTGCGAACGAAATTGCCGAAGCTGGCTTTAGCCCTGAAGGGCGTACCAGCCATGATTTGCTCGACTTTGCCGAAAGTAAAGTATTTAAAATTGCAGAGCAACGCACAAAAAGTACTGAAGGGCCGCAAAGCTTACATAGCATCTTAGAAAAAACCGTCGATAAGATTGAAGAGCTTTATCAGTCGCCGCAAGATGGTGTAACCGGTGTAAGTACAGGTTATACCGACCTTGATAAAATGACGGCAGGTATGCAGCCTTCTGACCTTATCATCGTGGCGGCACGTCCATCGATGGGTAAAACCACCTTCGCGATGAACTTAGCCGAACACGCAGCTATGACACAAGATAAGCCTGTGCTTATTTACTCACTAGAGATGCCTTCAGAGCAAATCATGATGAGGATGCTGGCATCGCTAGGTCGCATTAACCAAACTAAGGTGCGTACTGGTCAGCTTGATGATGATGACTGGGCGCGCCTGTCGTCAACCATGGGCTTGTTGATGGAAAAAGGTAAGATGTATGTTGATGATGCATCGGGCCTAACACCCACAGATGTACGCTCGCGTGCACGTCGTATTGCCCGCGACCATGGCGGTATTAGTATGATCATGGTCGACTATTTACAGTTAATGCGTGTACCAAGCTTATCTGATAACCGTACCTTAGAGATTGCTGAAATATCTCGCTCATTAAAAGCACTGGCAAAAGAACTGCAATGTCCGGTTATTGCATTATCACAGCTAAACCGTACTCTAGAGCAACGTGCCGATAAACGCCCAATCAACTCCGACTTACGTGAATCAGGCTCGATCGAGCAGGATGCCGACTTAATCATGTTTATTTACCGTGATGAAGTGTATAACGAAGACAGTGCTGAAAAAGGCGTGGCCGAAATCATCATTGGTAAGCAGCGTAACGGCCCAATCGGTAAAGTACGTTTAACGTTCCAAGGTCAATTCTCGCGTTTTGATAACTACGCGGGTCCAGCTATGGATGACGAATACTAATGCGCTTAGCCATTGCCGAAATCAACCTTCAAGCACTTGCCCATAATTTAGCGCAAGTGAAGCGCTTTGCGCCTGGTTGCAAAGTAATGGCGGTGCTAAAAGCCAACGCCTATGGTCATGGCTTAGTAAAAATTGCCCAATACTTAAATGATGCCGACGCTTTTGCGGTAGCACGAATTGACGAAGCGTTAGCGCTACGTGCCGGTGGACTGACAAAACCGATTGTATTGCTTGAAGGTTTTTTTCATCAAGACGATCTGCCAATTTTGCTGGCGAATAACTTTCAAACCATCATTCATGATGAGAATCAGCTCACCAGCCTTGAAAATGCAATGCTTGATGCACCGATTGCATGTTGGTTAAAAATTAACACCGGCATGCATCGCTTAGGGATTGCACCATCGCAATTTGAGTCTTTTTACAGTCGCTTAAAAGCAAGTCCTAATGCCCGTGATGACATTAAATTAATGACGCATTTTTCGTGTGCCGATGACATCAATGATGAAAAGACCGCTCAGCAAATTGCTTTGTTTGATTCATTAGCTGATGGCAAAAGCGAGCAGTATTGCCTTGCAAACTCAGCTGGCATTATTGCTTGGCCAAAAGGTCATGGCGAGTGGGTACGCCCGGGGTTGATGCTCTATGGCGTATCGCCAATGCTTAATGGTGTTGGTCAACAGCACGGGCTTGAACCTGTTATGCGTTTAACGACACGCGTTATTGCGATTCGTGATGTTGAGGCTAATCAATGTGTTGGCTATGGTGGCCGTTGGTGTAGTGATAAAGCCACTAAGCTTGCCGTAGTTGCGATGGGCTATGGTGATGGTTATCCGCGTCATGCCGAGCAGGGCACACCGGTTATTATTAAGTCGCAGCGCTATGGTATTGTCGGCAGTGTGGCGATGGATATGATCACGGTCGATATTGGTGATAACCACGACAATATCAAAGTAGGAGATGAGGTGATCATGTGGGGGCCTGAGCTTCCTGTTGAAGAGATTGCCCAGTGTGCGACCACCATTCCTTACGAGTTACTGTGTAATATCACCCCGCGAGTAAGCTACGAGTATCAAGAATAACTATTCTTTAATAAAATACACGTCGCTAAAGCCCATTCGTGCGAATTCTTGATCACGAAAATTACGCACTGCTGCAGAACCTTTTGAAGTCATTTCGACTTGCTGTTCCATCTTTAAATAATTCGTTAAATCAATGCCTTCAGCCGCAGCTATCGCATGATACATATCGCGGTATTTATCTTTAGCAAAATTGATTTCGCGCGGTTGGTTTTTAAATTTATAAGTGATGCGGCGTGCCATAATGAGTCCTCAATGTTTATCGGGGCTGATTTTACACTAAAAAATAGCCAGAGCCATGACTTGTTAGTATAAGCGAGTTACAATGCAATACTTTGAAAATACTCGGTAACGCATATGAAACTTTCAGTAGAGATCAGCAAGTATCCACTTCACCAAGATTATATTCCGTTTATTAAAGGTTTTATTGACCGTGTAAATAGTTATGAAGGTCTAAAAGTGATCACCAATACCTTATCGACACAGATTTTCGGTGATTATGATTTAGTGATGTCTGTACTTAATACTGAAATCAAACGTTCATATGAAGAGTTTGGTAAAGCTATTTTTGTTTGTAAGTTCTTACATGGTGACTTGTCGCCTAGCGAAGACTAATCTCTAAAGTAGCGCGTGTTATGGAATTTTTGAGCGAAACCTTCTCAGGCTTTACTGCCATGTCGCATTGGGAATACATTGCCGTTGCATTGTCGATGGCGTATTTACTGTTAGCGATTAAAGAAAGCCTATGGTGTTGGCCTGCCGCGTTTTTGAGCACCTTTATTTATACCGTGATGTACTGGAATGGCGCACTGTTGATGGAGTCGCTACTTAATTTTTACTACATGTATATGGCGGTATATGGTTGGGTAGTTTGGCGCCGGGGCATGAACAATAAAGATCATCTGCCAATAATTTCTTGGTCGTTGAAGCGCCATGCAGTGATTTTGCTTGCTACTTCATTAGCTTCAGTTGTTATTGGTTTTGTGATGACCAATTACACCCATGCTGATTTTGCTTATTTAGACAGTTTTACCACCTGTTTTGCTGTGGTGACAACCTACCTTGTTGCTAAGAAGGTACTGGAAAACTGGTTATACTGGATTGTGATTGATGCAGCTTCGATGTATTTGTACTTTGAAAAAGGTTATTACCCAACCTTAGTTCTTTTTGTGTTTTACACCATTATGGCAGCGTGGGGCTTTAAAACTTGGTACGAAGAATACGAGCAGCATCAGGCTAAGCCGCTTGCACAGCTATAGATGAAAACTGAGCAACAAATTCACGCGTTATTTGCGCGTTTTGACCCCCATTTAATTATTACCTCAATCAGCCCGCTGGTTGAGGGATTAAGCAATGACAACTACTTAGTAAAAACCTCAAATAAAGATTTCTTGGTTAAGCATTATCGCGACCACTGGCCTGCAATTGGCCTTGCTGCGCAAACGCACTTTGCAAAGCAAAGCTGCTGTCCAGCACCGCTTTGGTTAGAGCAAGCAACCGATACCGCTATTTTTGAATACGTGGCAGGTAGCATTGCAAGCGGGGAGTTCTGTAGTAGCTTATTGCCTGATTTAGTGAATTTACATCGTTATCCTGTGCTAACTGAGCCTATGGATATTGCCTACGAAATTAACTATTACCAGCAAACACCCCGTTACCAGCAACACGCAGAGCTAATTAAGCAATCACTGGCTTATATTGCTTCAGCACCAAAAGATATGGGCTTTTGCCATAATGATTTAGTAAAAGAAAATATCATTGTGAATGAATCAGGTATGTTTTTGATCGACTTTGAATATGCCAAAAGTAACGATGTTTATTTTGACTTAGCGGCGCTAGTGGTGAGTTTTGCACTGAATGACGAGCAGCAACTAGCATTACTTAAAAGTTACCATGCGCTTGTGTGCGACCATTACGAGTTTAACTTATCAGTTGAAAAGCTCGCGGCGTTTCATGCATTGTTTTTACTTTTATGTATTTGCTGGTATGAACAACGTGGTGCGATGGACAAAGTGGCGCCACTGCTTACACAGCTTAACCACTTCATATTAAAAGTTAAAAACTAAAGACCGCCAATTCGCTCGGCAAGCTCTTTATATTTTTTTACGTCTTCTGGATCAAACAAAGGCTCACCTTTGTCATCTTGTGATTTAGAGATCAGTAAATGTTCGCGAGCAAGGCGTTTTACACGTTCAACTTTGACACCTAAAAATTCCGCCACTTGCTCTGTAGACATTAAACTCATGATCAAATTCCCCTTATGCGGCAAAGAATGCCACCTTGTTATTAATTTTACTAAGTATACGTTAATACCTTGGTTCTGCCCGAAAGTGAAGTGTTTTAATGCAAATTGCTGAATTTATGTGCATATAGAGAGCTCGGCGCTAGCATTTAATGACAGATGCCATTATCATTGCCGGGTTGTCATGCTGATATCGCGAGTCAGTACTGGCGACGACAAATGTGCTCTCGTGGTGAAATGGATATCACGTGGCCCTCCGGAGGCTAAGTTGCAGGTTCGATCCCTGCCGAGAGCGCCATTTGCTCTTCACTTTAATATCTTCTAAGCTCGATTTACTCTTTAATAAGACTCAAAAGTAAAATGACCTATCAACCCATAGACTGTGGCGACTACGATAAGTACGAATTATGGTGCATGCATAAATCATTATTGAGTATTACCTTAGTATCTGGTGAACAGGTAGAGGGAAGGGCTGAGACACTCAAAATATTTAACTCCGATGGCGAGCACCTGATTTTGGCGACAAAAAAAGGCGAACATGCCGTCCGCCTTGATTTAATTAAAAAGGTTATCGCGTTATAGCCACTTCTTATTTTTAAAGTAAATGCCAATTCCAACGGTTAGCACCAGCAAGAAAATAATAAACAAGCTAAATGCATAAGGGCTTTCAGTCCCCGGAATTCCACCCACGTTTACACCGAGTAAGCCTGTTAAGAAGCCAAGTGGTAAAAACAGTGCAGCAACCACCGACATCACATACATGCGTTGGTTTAGTTGCTCCGACACTTGGCTGGTAATCGCTTGTTGAATAATTTGCGCACGTTCAATCGAGCTGTCTAGCTCCTCTAAATAACGGATCAACATATTGGTTGTTTCGTTTAAGCGTGCTTTATCGTCTTCATCTAGCCACTTATATTTGTTGTTTAACAAAGTAATAAGTGCTTCTTTTTGTGGTCTTAAATAACGTTTTAACGCGATTGTCTGACGACGAATTTGCGCTAGCGATTGATGATCAAAGCCTTTGTTTGGTTCATCAATTTCATCTTCAAAGCCATCGAGTGTGTCATCAAGGCTATCGATCACCGCTTGCATACGAGACGTTAGGTTTTGCGCTAATTGACACACTAATTCAGAGATTGAGCAAGGGCCATTACTACCATCGAACGATTCAACAACGTCTTGCACCGATAATAAACGGCGTTTACGCGTTGTAACAATAACATTCTCGTTGATGAATAAACGTAACGACACCATATCTTCTGGACTTTGCGCGGGGTTTAAATTTACACCACGTAAAAACAGCATGTTACCGTTGGTAACTTTAGTTAGGCGAGGGCGTGTTTCATCAGCAATAAGGGACTCAAGTTCGTAATCTGTTAATAAGTTACTTTGTTCAAGCCACTGCACTGCATCGGCCTGACTGTAGTCCATGTGAACCCAAAGTTTTCCGTGTGCAGGTTGCCAATTTTGCAGCTCGGTACTATTGTCAATAGCACGTGCGCCGCCTTGTTCGTCTAAGATTAAGACATGAAGTAACCCATTGATCATATTGAGCTCTCATTTTACAAATAGTGCGATATAGTTGAGTATATACATAAGTATAGTCAAGACTATATTAATGAAATCGATTTATCGAGGGGATAAATATATTTCGTTGGAGTTTCTAGCGCTGTAGCGTATAAGACACTTTTTTAAAGAGGGCACATGAATGACCGCAAAAATGATAGTTGGCTGGCGTGAGTGGCTGAGCTTGCCAGAACTGGGCATTGAGAAGATCAAAGCGAAGGTGGATACAGGTGCGCGTACATCTTGTATTCATGCGTTTGATATTGAGGAATTTTCAGAAAATGGCGAAAACTGGGTGAAATTTAGTACCCATCCTCTGCAAGAAGATGTAGAAACAACAGTGTTGTGTCGTGCAAAAATCGTTGAGCGTAAGTACGTGACCAGTTCGAGTGGTCAGCGTGAACTTCGTTACTTTATTGAAACAAAACTCGTTGCAGGAGACCAAAGCTGGCCTGTAAGAGTAACCTTAAGTAACCGTGCAACGATGAAATTTAGAATGTTGCTAGGGCGCACAGCAATGGAAAATCGTATAGTCGTTGATCCGGCTTTATCACACTTATTATAAAAAGGACTTATGACACATTTTTAATGTGTATGAGTTAAACAGTTAAGGTTTTAACTATGAAACTTGGTATTTTATCTCGCAACCAAAATTTATATTCAACACGTCGCTTGATAGAGGCAGCAGAACAGCGTGGTCATGAAGTAAAAGTGATTGATGCACTACGTTGTTACATGAACATTAATTCAGAGCAACCAGAAATTCATTATCGTGGCGAAAATTTAAAAGATTTTGATGCTATCGTGCCACGTATTGGTTCATCAGTAACTTTCTATGGTTGTGCGGTATTACGTCAGTTTGAAATGATGGGCGTATTTCCTGTGAACGAGTCTGTTGCTATTACCCGTTCACGTGACAAATTACGTTCACTACAGCTACTCTCGCGAAAAGGTGTGGGTATGCCAGTAACAGGCTTTGCGAGCAAACCTGATGACGTAAAAGACTTATTAAGCATGGTAGGTGGCACACCTGTAGTAATTAAACTACTTGAAGGTACGCAAGGTATCGGTGTGGTATTAGCTGAAACACGCAAAGCAGCAGAAAGTGTAATTGAAGCATTCATGGGCTTGAAAGCCAATATCATGGTGCAAGAGTACATCAAAGAAGCTGGCGGTGCTGATATTCGCTGTTTCGTACTAGGTGATAAAGTTATTGCTGCTATGAAGCGTCAAGCTCAAGAAGGTGAGTTCCGTTCGAACTTACACCGTGGTGGTAGTGCGACACTTGTGCGTATTACGCCTGAAGAAAGAAGAACTGCGGTTGCAGCTGCTAAAGCGATGGGCTTGAACGTAGCAGGTGTCGATTTACTTCGTTCTGCACGTGGTCCATTAGTGATGGAAGTAAATTCATCACCAGGCCTTGAAGGCATTGAAGTAGCAACAGGCAAGGACATTGCTGGCATGATCATCAATTTTATTGAGAAAACAGCCGCTACAAAAAGAACTGCAACTCGTGGTAAAGGCTAAGAAAATAAGCGCTCTATTAAAAGGAACAGTGCGTGGCTAAGGTTAAGAAAAATACACCGTTTTCAATTTTAGGTGATACGGTGGGGGTTGGCGAACGTAAAACATTTTCTATTGAAGCTGCTAAGCTTTATACCCATTCGCCGTTAAATATTCCGATTGAAGTCGTCAATGGTGTGCAGCAAGGACCGGTATTAATGGTATGTGCGGCCATTCATGGTGACGAGCTCAATGGTGTTGAGGTTGTTAGGCAATTACTGGCTAAGATTGAGCCCTCGCAACTGCGAGGGACAATTATTGCAGTACCGATTGTGAATGTATTTGGATTCATTCACAAATCACGCTATTTACCTGATCGCCGAGATATGAACCGTAGCTTTCCGGGCTCAACCCGCGGTTCACTAGCTGGGCGCATGGCTAATGCATTTTTCTCGCAAGTAGCTATGCATTGCACGCATATTATTGACTTACATACGGGCGCGATACACCGGACAAACTTGCCGCAAATTCGTGCTAATTTAAGTGATCCTGCAACGGCAGCTATGGCGAAAGCCTTTGGTACTCCAGCGGTGATTGATGCATCACTTCGTAATGGCTCATTACGTAGTGAGGCGGCAAATTTAGGTATTCCAGTGATTACTTATGAAGCTGGTGAAGCGCTTCGCTTTGACCCAATTGCCATTGCAGCTGGTGTGCAAGGTGTTGATTATGTAATGCGCCATTTAAAAATGGTACGAGGTAAGCGAGCTAAGAAGCTACCAGAGCCGGTTATTGCAAGCTCAACAAGCTGGGTGCGCGCCGAAGTTGACGGTATTGTGCGTGCACAAGTATCACTTGGTGAGCGAGTAATGAAAGGGCAAGTGTTAGCTTATATCAGCAGCCCACTTGGTGATGCTGAGCTTGAGCTACTCGCTCCGCGCAGTGGTATTGTGATTGGTCAACAAACCATGCCGCTTGTGAACGAGGGGGATGCCGTATTCCATCTTGCTTACTTTGCTCATGCAAATAGTATTGTAGAGCAACAACTTGAAAACTTTATTGATGAAATAAGCGATATTGAAGACGAGTTGAAAACGGCAGATTTAAATAATTAGCCGTTAAAGTATTTTATAAAAAAAGCCGCAATTGCGGCTTTTATTTTTTTGGCCCTAAAATGCGCTTTATGGTTGGCGCTTTAGTCGCTGTTGGTGGGGTCTTTAACACCATCACAGGGCGGGTAACAAAGATGTTGTTTGGGTAAATGACTTTGTGGCCATCAACATGCTCAAGCACCACGTTCATTAACCCCATTTCGATAATACGCCCTTCTAAAAAGTTTGCACCGTCAATTACTCTCACCCAAAAACCAACACGGCAGTCGTTTTGAATAAACATCAGCAAGAAGGCTGTTAGGTTGCTTAGTAACGACCAAGCAGCAAAAAGGGCTACACCCAACATGGCAAAAATGGATGAGCCTAGTACTAACAAGCCGCGCAGCTCTATACCCCAAAAAACTAATACTAAGCATAGCATTACGATCGCCAAAATAATGTTAAGGAGTAGCTCTGCACGGTACTCTCGGTGCGGATCAGCTTTACCTTTAATGGCTTTTAAAAGCAGTTTTTTGGTGGTTTTACGTAGTAGCGGATAGAGCAAAACCGCGATGATTGTCACGATTAAATGATATTGCTCATTAAAAAATTCGACGAAGTCCAAAGGGGTCCCCAAGCTAATAATTTACGTCCGATTTTAGCGCGTTAGTTGCTGAATAACACTAGCTTAAAAGGTATTTTTAACAGTCACAAGCCATTGTACTGAATCTATCTCATCATCGTGATTATTTATCGGTGCGGCAACATCTAGATGGATTACTGTTCCTGCATTGGCACGACTAGGGGCTAAACGAAGACCCACACCGACATTTTGTAGTACATTGCCATTTTCACCATTGTTTTTGTCGTTATACCAAGCTCTGCCAATATCATAAAATGCCGCGCCACCGACTTTGAATAACTGCAATAAATCGTATTCCCAATAATAGCGTTTTTCTAAAGTCACTAAAAAGCTACGATCGCCTACTTGGTAATCGAGCGGGTAGCCTCTGAGGCCGTTTTCTCCACCTAGAGTAAGTTGTTTGTCGGCGGTCAGGTTTTTTGCGTACTGCAGGCGTGCTTTAGCATACCAGCTTTGCCTAAGAGTCGTATTAAGGTAATACTGAACTTGCGTGCTTGTAAAAAGATTTTCAACATCATCAAGGGCTTCGTTCCAATAGCCGTCTATGTCGGCTTTAAAGCGCCAAAGTTGATTATCTCCGCTGTAGTGTGCTTTTGATAATGATAGTGAGTAAATGGCACGACTTGAATCATCGCTAAAGTCTTTGCTTGAATAACCAAGAAGAGCTTGGATATTCCATCCAAGGTTGAGGTCTTCGGTACGATATATGCTGTCGAAGTTTCTTACTTTGATGTAATGATCTTCAAACCATTGCGCACTCACATAGGGGTAACTAAGGCTACGATCATCTGCAATAGGGTAGCGCGTTTGTGAAATGGCTTTAAAGGTCTCTTCGCGGTTTTCAATGCCGAGTTTTATGCGCTGGGTCCAATTATTGGCAAGTTGTGATGAGTGACCAAAGTAAGCGCGGCTTAATACAGTTTTTTGTTCAAACTCACTGACCACATCTCCCCGATAATAAAGTGATTCGCGGCGCTCATCAGAGTAGCTTGTTGCGCCATAACTATAAGGTGTATCGATAGAAAAAAACGGGTAACTTACATCGATGTAATGACGCTTACCATCGTCGTTATCGGAATATTCTAGCCGCCCACGATAGCGGCTTGAAAAGATATTAGGATCATCATAAACAAATAGGTAACCGGTGCGGTCAGCATCATGCGTACGCGAGAACGACACGCGTTTACCCCAACCTAAAAAGTTTGACTCGCGAAATCCAAGGCTTGACTCATTTTCTCCACCGCTGCGGCTGAAACTTATTTCTGGCAGTAAGGTCCATAAATCGCGGGTGACAACATTAACGTGTACATTTCCGTCACAGTCAAGTTTGGCGTTAATACGGGCGTCATACAAATAACCTTGTTTACGCAGCAGTCGCTCAGACTCTAGTAATTTACGTGGATTGTAAACATCGCCTTCTTTGAATAGTAAAACGCTATGTATTACATCCGGCTCAGTGGTCATGTGAGCACGATTAGCAAAGCGAAATAAAAAGTTATTTTCTTCTTCAAGCTCGGTATTAAATACATTGAGCTGCTCAAGTTTTATAGAAGTTATTTTGCTGCCTTCAGCAGCCTGCGGAAGTGGGTTATCGGTATCAAGTTGGCGGCGCAAATTGTTATCTTGGGATTTTAGTGTGCGCTGATTTTGACAATAGTTGCTATCGTCTATGTCTTGCTGTTCTGCATACACGTTCGTTACCAAGCTCACTGGCAACAAAATTAGTAGAGCAACGAAGTGCGACTGCTTAAAACCCATTTACACCCTTAGTTGATTGTTTCCTATACAGTCACTACATACTAAGCGTGGAAAAAAGTCTAGCTTATTATTGTAACTGTGTGACTAAATACTGATAAAGCTCGCCTAATATCTCTGTAGCTTCTACGCCCTCAGCATTTATCCAAATACTTTCACTGTAATGTTCAAAGTTTAGATTAAAACTATGATCTGTAAAGTGAAATCTTAACTGATGTCGATCGGCTCCAGCATCAAAGTCGGCAATTTTTATTGCGGGTGTATGTAAAAACAAGGTAGCCCATAATTCAAAATCTTCGTCATGAGGAGGCTCGCTTGCTTGCACAATGATGACTGCATGTTCTGCATCAAAAGTAAGTTCAGTCATGGTAGTCCTAGTTTGCGGCTAAGTAGTCGCGGATAGTATTTAAAAATGGTGCGCCGTATTTATTTAGTTTAGTAAAACCAACACCCGACACTTTTAAGAACTCGCTATCATTAGTTGGCATAAGTTGCGCCATCTCAGCAAGCGTTTTATCGTTGAATACTACATAAGGTGGCACATCATCCGCATCAGCCAGTTCTTTACGTAAGGCACGTAATTTAGCAAACAGTTTTTTGTCGTAATTAAACTGGGCGAGTTTATCTTGGTATACGTGCTTGGCTTGTAAGCGAGGCTCGGCAAGTTGTAATGCATATTCACTTTTAAGCACTGCACGGGCGGCTTCGGTTAAACGTAACGATGAGCCTTGCGTGATGTCTTGGCTTAATAACCCTTGGTGAATAAGTTGTCTTAAAATACTTAGCCAAAATTCCACGCTGTGATCTTTACCAATACCATAAGTACTTAGCTGGTGGTGATTATTATCACGAATGCGGCTGGTATTTGCACCACGTAGTAGTTCAACAATATAGCCAATCCCAAATCGTTGCTCAGCACGGTACACACAAGATAGCGCTTGCTGCGCAACGAGTGTGCCATCAAAGCTGGTTGGTGGGTTTAAGCAAATATCACAGTTGCCACAGGTTTCGCGCTTATATTCACTAAAATAATTGAGTAAGATTTGTCTGCGGCAAGTTTGTGCTTCGGCAAAGCTGGCCATCGCATTAAAGCGCTGTTCTTCAACGCGGCGTCGTTGCTCGTCTTCAATATCTTCAAAAAAGCGCCGCACGCGGCCTATGTCAGCTGGATCAAAATACATAATCGCTTCTGCGGCAAGGCCATCACGACCAGCTCGGCCTGTTTCTTGGTAATAGGCCTCAATGCTTTTTGGAATATCGTAATGCACCACAAAGCGCACGTTTGGTTTGTTGATACCCATACCAAATGCAACCGTTGCAACCACAATTTGAATATCGTCTCGGGCAAAGCCTGATTGCACAAATTGGCGTTGCTCGTTACTCATGCCTGCATGATAGGCTGCGGCATTAAAACCTGCATCAGCAAGTTTTTCAGCAACATCGTCAACCCGTTTACGGCTGGTGCAGTAAATAATGCCGCTTTGATTCTGCTGCTCTTTTAAATAGCGAAGCAGTTGCACCATAGGTTTGAACTTTTCTTCAATGGTGTATCGAATATTAGGTCTATCAAAGCTGCCTGTGTGCACATACGGCTGGTTAAGCTGGAGCTGTTCGATTATATCGTAACGAGTTGCCTTATCTGCTGTCGCTGTAAGTGCCATCATAGGTACATGCATAAAGCGATGTTTTAACTCGTTGAGTCGACAATAATGTGGCCTAAAGTCATGGCCCCAATGAGACACACAGTGTGCTTCATCGATGGCAAAAAGTGCTAAATTCAGATGACTTAAACGTTCTAAAAATTCATGTTGCAACACTTTTTCTGGCGCCACATACAACAGCTTAATTTGCCCGTAGTGCAATTGCTGATACACCGCTTGCTGCTCTTCAAAGGGAAGGCTGTTATTAATGTATGCAGCCTGTACGCCAAGCGCTCTTAGTTGGGCAACTTGGTCTTGCATAAGAGAAATAAGCGGCGAGATGACCACAGTCACACCATCGAGGATTAATGCTGGGACTTGATAGCATAAGGATTTGCCTCCACCTGTTGGCAGAAGTACAAGCGAGTCTTGTCCGTCTAGCGCTGCGGCTATAATCGCTTCTTGGCCATCACGAAAATCCTTGTAACCAAACACTTGTTTGAGTACGGCGTGTGGTGATCGAACGGGTGTGTTGGACATTGCGGTATTGGTATTCATCGCCGAGCATTTTAGTGGTTTTTTAAGGCGATGTCTTTAGCAATATACCAAATGACCTCAAGATGCAGAATTAAGCGTTTCACAGGTGCTTAATATCAAGGCGTTACTTTTCAACAATGGCAGTCCCTTTTTAGAAGTAAATACATGGGTTTATTTAACGCGTTTTGGTTGCGTCACTGCTTAGTGGGCGTAAAATAATGTTTTTAACCTACAAAGCCAAGCTTATGCCTACCAATATTGAACAGCGAAAAGGGGTTATTTTCGCATGTTTAGCTTTTTTTATGTGGGGTCTTGCACCCATTTACTTTAAGTTTTTGCAGCAAATATCTGCATTTGAAATCTTGATGCACCGCGTTATTTGGTCGGTGTTATTTTTACTTCTTATTATCGCAGCTCGTCATCAATGGCAGCGTATTCGTATTGTGCTTGGGCAACCTAAATTACTACTGATGTTGGTGATAACAGCCAGTTTACTAGGCTTTAACTGGGGCTTATTTATTTGGGCTGTGAACAATAATCATATGCTTGATGCAAGTTTAGGATATTACATCAATCCATTGCTCAATGTGTTACTTGGTATGTTGTTTTTAGGTGAGCGACTGCGTAAATGGCAAGGCGTTGCGGTAGGTTTAGCACTTTGTGGTGTGTTACTTCAACTTGTGAGCTTTGGTTCATTCCCCGTGGTTGCTTTCTCACTAGCCGGTTCGTTTGCCATTTATGGATTATTACGCAAAAAGCTGCCAATTGAATCATTACCAGGGTTATTGCTAGAAGCGCTTATTTTATTGCCTGTGGCGCTTATTTACTGGTGGTTGATGGCGCCTTCAGCAAGCTCTGATTTAACAGCGAATGATTGGCATATTAACCTGTTACTCATCAGTGCCGGAGTGGTAACAACCTTGCCGCTGTTATGTTTTACAGGTGCCGCAAAGCGCCTGCAGTACAGCACGCTGGGCTTTTTCCAATACATAGGTCCAAGTTTAATGTTTATACTTGCAGTGGCTTTTTACGGTGAAGTATTTGATGCTGAGCGTGTAGTGACTTTTGCGTGCATTTGGAGTGCGCTGGCACTATTTAGTTGGGACTCGTATCGACAAAGCCGTAAACAACGAAAGGCGCAATTAGAAGCGGTGACAAAGCCTGTGTAGGCTTAGCTTACTAATTTGTTACGCCCAGTTTCTTTTGCTTGATAAAGCTTTAAATCGGCCTGTTTTATTAGTTCATCCAAACTATAAACAGGCCCATTATGAAAACCAATCGACAGTGTAAACTTGATATGGTCTTTGCTAAATTCAGAGCTGTGCTTTTCGACAAATAAGCGGAACTTCTCTAAGCGTTGCAACGATTCTTGTTTGTCTTGATCAGCAAAATAGACTGCAAACTCTTCACCACCAAAGCGGCCTACTAAGTTATCTTCAAAATACTTTGCCATACATTGCGATAACCCCTTAAGAACTTCATCGCCGGCATCATGACCGTAGTTATCGTTAATTGATTTAAAGTGGTCAATATCAATCATGGCTAAAGAGACTGAGGTATCTGACACTTTTTCAGCTTTTAGATGACTGTTTGCTTCACCAAAGAAATAGCGGCGATTAGGCAGCTTAGTGAGGTAATCAGTGTTTGCTTGTAAACGAATCGTTTTAATGTTTTCAAGCATGTCGACGTTCTGGCTGAGCCGACAATAAAACTCTTCATTGTTGAATGGCTTACGAAGGTAATCGTCTGCGCCTGATTTTAAAAAACGCGTTGATAGATGCAAAGTATCATAAGCAGAAATACCGATAATTGCTTTTTCATCGTTGGAGTATAAACGGCGTATTTCAACACAGAGCTCAGCACCGCTCATGTTCGGCATTTCGTTATCAGTTATTATCACTGAAATTGTTGGGTTTTCAGCTAATACTCTGAGAGCATCGACGCCATCAACGGCTTCAATTGTCTGGTATTTGTGGCGAGCTAATAAATGACAAATTAGCTGACGAGTTGCTTTTGAATCATCGACCACTAACACCAGTATTTGCTCATTGCGAGGTAAACGCGCCAGTTGTTTTTCTAGGTATTGATAGGCTTGTTTATTTTCTTTGGTAATGTAATCAATGATTGGGTGCTTTTCGACGATATTACGCGTGGTTTCGTCAAGGTTACCGGTCATAACAATAGTCGGTATATCGGCTGCGATGGTGCAGGGGACGGCTTCACCTAAAGGTGCGTCTGGGAGAATAAAATCAACCACAGCACAAAAATAATTGTGCTTACTTATAAGCTTTTTTGCTTCGGCTAGATTACCTGCAATGTCAGCTTCATAGCCAACTTTTTGCGCGATATGTTTTTGCACTCGCGCAATGGTTGGCGTATCTTCAACTATTAGTATTCTTCGAGTCACAGCTTGCCTTGTAATAACTTATTGGCGAAACAAAAGTTATTACAAGTTTTAACCCTAAAAGGGTAAAAAAGCAAATCGTTATAAGCTATCTGACTCAGAATAATACTCAACACTTTGCGGTGTAGGACTGGCAATACGTGAACGACCAAACAAAGTGTGAAACTTCGTTTTACAGGTTGTTTGTTTTAGGTATTTCATCCAAGCGCGTTCAACTGGGTTTGTTGCTTCAAGGTTACCGGTAACAACTTGCACAAATTGAGTTTGAAATTCATTTTGTGGTTCTAGGGTTTTGTTGTATAAACCCTTTAATACAACACCATGCTGTTCGAGAATGTCGGCTTCTAGCAAAGTGAAGTGACCACTACGACCAAAACCGCGTGGGAAGTTTTGATCATCATAAAATTGACGTTGGCTTGCAAATGCCTGACGAAGTGATGAAATGTCATTGCTCATGGCTTTATCCTCATGCCCTAATTTCTTGCAGGAGTATGGATCAAGTTGTCGATTTTATTAAACAAGTTATTTTTATCGTAAGGGTAAAAAATGGATATCGATTTATTGAAGACTTTTGTCGAAGTGGTTCGTACTCGCCATTTCGGCAAAGCAGCTGAAAATTTATATATTACGCAGTCTGCAGTGAGTTTTCGAATCAGGCAGTTAGAGCAAGGTTTAGGCGTTAACTTATTTATTCGTCAACGTAACAATATTCAGTTAACAGCACCGGGTGAGCGATTGCTGCCACATGCGCAAATGATCATTACCGGCATGCAACGTGCAAAAGTTGATGTGGCGCTTGCTGATAATATGCATAAGCAAATTAGTTTAGCAGGTACACCTAATATTTGGGATGCTTTTTTACAGTTTGGGATCACAAATATTGTTTCTGCCATGCCGGGTGTATCGTTAGTCGCTGAAGTAAAAGCACAACAAGAAAGCACTCGCTTACTATTAGAGCGTACATTAGATTTAGCGGTACTGTTTGATCCTCCTAAAGTGGATGAGCTAGTTGTTGAACGAATTTGTGAGCTGCCAATCATTCCTGTGAGTGCTTTTGAAACAGCTAACAGCGAAAACTTTTTCGACAATCAATATGTTTATGTTGATTGGGGTACTACCTTTTCTTTGTGGCATGCTCGTGAGTTTAACGGCCACGCGCCTCCTTACTTTAGAACCAGCACAGGGCGTATTGCTCTTGATTTAATTTTGAAGTGCGGTGGTAGTGCGTTTATACCTAAGTTATTAGTAGAAGAGCAGTTAAAAGCGGGTGATTTATACCATGTTGAAGATGTTGCTCATACCTCGCGAGATGTGTTTGTTGCTTATCACAGAGATAATGAACAAACACCTCTTTTAGAAAAGTTGGTAACCTTACTAACTGAGCTGCAAATAAAAACTTAAAATTTATTTAAATTAGCTTTTATGAAAACTTAACTGTGAAACAGTAAGTTACGTTTTTATTTCAGAAATAATTATATTTCGTGAAGCTAAATTGACGATTTTGTTTCAATTGTCATCTTTCTGTCATTTTTCGCTGTCACACTGCGCGCATTGAAACACAACATGTGTTTTTTGTTGCGATTATTGAGGAAACGACATGAAATTTGCAAAGTCTAGCTTATTCCTAGCTTTATTTGGTGGCTCATCTTTTTCTGCATTAGCTGATGTAGATGTATATGGTAAAGCAAACGTGACTGTTCAATCATCAGATGATGGCGAAGGGTCTTTCACAGAAATTAAAAGCAATAACTCACGTTTTGGCTTAAAAGGCTCAGAGAAAATCTCTGAAGGCTTAGAAGCGGTTTATAAATTTGAGTTTGGTGTTGACGTATCTGACGCTGATTCAAAAGGCGACAATGATGACAACATCACTGCACGTAACCAATATGTAGGTCTTAAAGGCAGCTTTGGTCAGGTTGTTATCGGTCGTAACGATACAGCTATGAAGCAATCTCAAGGTAAAATTGATTTATTCAATGACCTTGAAGCAGATATCAAAAATGGTTTCAAAGGCGAAAACCGTTTAGGTGACACAATTTCTTATGCTTCTAAAGATTTCAGTGGCTTCAAAGTATTAGCAACGTATGTGGCTGAAGATGATGTGGATGCTGATAACGGTTACTCAGTAGCGCTAACTTACGGCGATGCAAAACTTAAAGAAAGCAAACTTTATGCATCAATTGCAGCTGACAGCGAAGTAAAAGGTTACGACATTGTTCGTGCAACAGTGCAAGGTAAAGTTGGTGACTTCAAACTAGGTGCTATGTACCAAACACAAGAGAAAGTGGATGGTAGTGCAGAAGCTGATGGTTACTTAGTAAATGCTGCTTACCAAATGAATAGCAACACCTTCAAAGTACAATACCAAGTAATTGACTTTGATGAAGGCGATAAGAAAACAGCTATCTCTGCAGGTGTTGATCACAAGCTTAGCAAAAACACGAAAGTATTTGGTTTCTACTCAACGTTTGATACAGATAATCAAGTTGACCAAGATTACTTAGGTGTTGGTATTGAATACAAGTTCTAATCCAACCCTTGGATAACTCCCTAACTTGTCAGCCCAGCTTATTAGCTGGGCTTTTTTATTGTTTAGTAGGAAATTTATAAATCAGATTGCGCTTTGATTTGCGATCAAGCCTGTGCGTAGTTTGATTTGCCAGCAAGCCAACGTTGAATCAATTTATCGGTAAGCTCTGGATAGTCGTTCAAAATTTTGAAGGCAATGGGTCTTACATGGTCGAGTGTTTGTTTATCGCGGTTTAGGTCAGCAATTTTAAATTCAGCTAGGCCTGTTTGTTTGGTTCCAAGTACTTCGCCTGGGCCACGAATTTCAAGATCTCGTTCAGCAATCACAAAACCATCATTACTTTCACGAAGCACCCCTAAGCGTTTTTGCGCTGTGGCTGACAATGGTGCATGATAAAGTAAAACACAGTGTGATGCAGTTGCCCCGCGACCAACACGACCACGCAGCTGGTGGAGTTGTGCAAGCCCCAGCCGTTCAGGGTTTTCAATAATAATAAGGCTAGCATTAGGCACATCAACACCCACTTCAATCACCGTTGTGGCAACGAGTACATGAATATTACCTGCTTTAAACTCGCTCATAATGGCTTGTTTTTCAGTGGCTTTCATTCGGCCATGTACTAAGCCGACGTTTAGTTCGGGTAGTGCTGCTTTTAATTGCTCTGCGCTATCTTCTGCGGCTTGGCATTGTAGCACTTCAGATTCATCAATCAGGGTGCAAACCCAATACACTTGCCGGCCTTGATCTGTACATGCGGTTTTAACGCGTTGAATGATTTCGTCTCGACGGGCATCAGGAATAGCCACCGTTGTAATGGGCGTTCTACCCGGTGGTAATTCATCAATTACTGAGGTTTCTAAGTCTGCGTAGGCTGTCATGGCTAAAGTACGCGGAATAGGCGTTGCAGTCATCACTAATTGGTGTGGGTAACAGTCACCAAAACGGCCTTTTTCACGCAGTGATAAGCGCTGATGAACACCAAAGCGGTGTTGTTCATCGATGATGATTAGCACCAGATTATTAAACTCGACCTGCTCTTGGAATAACGCATGGGTGCCAACAATCATTTGTGCTTCCCCTGAGGCTATTTTTTCAAGAGTGGTTGCGCGCTCTTTACCTTTGCTTTTACCACCTAACCAAGCGACTTCAATGCCTAATTGATTAAACCATTGGCTAAAGTTGATGCCATGCTGCTCGGATAAAATCTCAGTAGGTGCCATTAAAGCTACTTGGTAGCCTTCGCTTATAGCGGTGAGTGCACTAAGTGCTGCAACTAAGGTTTTACCTGAACCTACATCGCCCTGTACTAAGCGCATCATCGGAAACGGGTGTTGTAAGTCACCTTTGATTTCTGCCACGACACGACTTTGCGCGTTGGTTGGGCTGAAGGCTAAATTTGCTAAAAACTGTTGCTCAAGTTGGTTATGGGGCTTTAAAGGGACGGCTTTTACGGCTTGCCCTTTTTGGCGTAACTTTAAAAGGCTTAAATTTTGCGCAAGTAACTCTTCAAACACTAACCGTTGCTGGGCAGGGTGCATACCTTGTTCAAGGGCGGTTAAATCAACATCGTTTTGTGGGCGATGTAAGGTCATTAACGCATCGGCTAAGCTCATTCCGGTTGGTTGAAACTGTTCTGGTAGTAATTCTTCTACCGGGTATTTAGATAATAGCGCAAGCGCTTGATCGCTAAGCGCGCGAATAGATAATTGTTTTAGTCCTTCAGTAACAGGATAAACCGGCGTGAGCGTGGTATTTGTAGGTTGCTCTGAAGGTGTATCCGATAGGCTGTATTCAGGGTGCGTCATTTCAAAACCAACACGACCACGGCGTATTTCACCAAAGCAGCGAATGATCTTACCTGCACTTAAAGCATTTTTTTGAGCTGCGCTAAAGTTAAAAAAACGCAGCGTTAAACGGCCCGTGCCATCGTTAATTTGGCAAACCAGCATGCGTCTTTTACCAAAGGTGATTTGGCTGGTTTCAATGGTGGCTTCAACACTAACATGGCTATGCGGTTGTAGTTCGCAAATTGAGTGAATACGGGTGCGGTCTTCATAGCGGTGAGGCAAATGAAACAGCATGTCTTGCACCGTATGAATATTTAGCTTAGCGAGGCGCTCGGCCATTTTTGGGCCGACGCCTTTTAATTCTGTGATTGGGTATAATGCTAAGCTAGGGTGACTCAAAGGTGACTCAAATTGTTAATTAGTAGACTATTTTTTCAGTTTACTTGCACTCGTTAGAGGCATCAAGCGATTGCGTATGTTTTAAGGTATGCCAAAACGCTTCATCAGCAACAATGTCGCCGTTTTCATCAAGCTCAGGATAAGGCAGTTCCTTTTCTCGGCATTGCTCAGCAATAATAGGGTGGCAGCCTTCAAATAAAATACGATGCTTAACTTTAGCATCAAGCATATTGCGGTCGTAGAGCCCGGCTACTTCTCTTTGGCGCTGTGCTTCAAATAGAATAAGTGCAGCAGCAACAGATACATTAAGAGACTGCACCATGCCTTGCATTGGAATGATGATGTGCTTATCGGCATGTTCAAGTGCCCGAGTTGAAATTCCATCTCGCTCTTGGCCAACAATAACAGCTGTCGGTTTGGTGTAATCAATGTCACGAAAATCAACGGCATCATCACTGAGATTAGTTGCTAAAATTTGTACCTCAGGATTATGGGCACGCATTGTGGCTACAGCCTCATCAATATTGCGGTGCAAATGAGTTTCAAGCCAATTCTTACTACCGCCTGAGGTATTGTTAGTTAACCACTTTTGGTTATCGGGCCACACTGCATGTACATGATGACACCCCGTGGCATCTGCTGTGCGGGCAATGGCTGATAAATTATGATGTTTATGTACTTCTTCTAAACAAACCGTTAGGTCCGTTTGGCGGCGATCTAACACGCGCTTTACACGCTCAAAGCGAGTTGTATCCATAGTTGTGTGCTCGTTGACGGATTCTATTGGCGCTGATTATACCCTAGGGAACAACAGCACGGCTAATTGGGTTTTGAAGTGAGATCAGCGTTTCTGTTGATTGAATGGCTTCAATCGCTTGGATTTTATTGATCAGTACATCTTGTAAGTGATCAATTGAGCGAGCCATCACTTTGATAAAAATACTGTAATTTCCCGTGGTGTAATAGGCTTCAACCACTTCTTCTAGCTCTTTTAGGTGCAGCAAGGTTTGCGGATAATCACGGGCGTTATTGAGGTTAATACCAATAAAACAACAGACATCATAACCAAGTTGTTTAGCATTAATACTCACTTGTGTGCCTGTAATAATACCTGCTTGTTTCATTTTTTCGACTCGTACATGAATAGTACCCGCGCTCACAGCAAAGCGTTTAGCAAGTTCTGCATACGCTGTTCGGGCATTTTCCATTAATGCGTTAAGGATGTTTTTATCGAGATTATCGATTTGATAATTTTCCATAGTATTTCTTGTTGCTAATTGTTGAATCAATAAATTTTATAGCATTATTTTTATGAAAATTTCAATGTTAAGTTCTTTTTGTTGATGGTTATTGAAAATAATCTTGGTTTAGTTGAGGATTGCTTTATCGGAGAAAGCCAAGCAGCGGGCTTTTCTCATAAAGCAAGTAACAATAACTGGGAATGAGGCCAATTATTATGAGTTCACACTATCTGCAGCAACAGCAGCAAATTAGTAAAGTAAAACAGTTCTTTTCAAGCCAATTAGAACAACAATTAGGGTTAGTTGAAGTACAAGCACCAATCTTGGCTAAGGTGGGCGATGGTATTCAAGATAATCTAAGTGGTACTGAAAATGCTGTCTCGGTCGCAGTAAAAACAATTCCTGGTAGTCAATTTGAAGTAGTTCACTCTTTAGCTAAGTGGAAGCGTAAAACCTTGGCTGATTACGGTTTTTCAGTAGGTGAGGGGCTCTATACGCATATGAAAGCACTTCGCCCTGATGAAGAGTCACTTAGCCCAATTCATTCAGTGTATGTTGATCAATGGGATTGGGAAAAAGTAATTTGCGAGAGCACGGAGCGTACACTTGATAAGCTTAAAGAAACTGTGACATCACTTTATCAGGCGATTAAAGCAACCGAGCGCTTTGTAGCGAGTGAATTTGATTTAACGCCTTTTTTGCCTGAGCAAATCACCTTTATACATAGTGAGCAGTTGCGCCAGATGTATCCTGACTTTACTGCGAAACAACGTGAAAAAGCGGTGGCGCAAGAATACGGTGCGGTATTCTTAATTGGTATTGGCGGCACACTCGCCGATGGTAAAATTCATGACGTACGGGCACCGGATTATGACGATTGGTCAACGCAAACATGCAGCAAATTTGCAGGCTTAAATGGTGATATTTTAGTTTGGAATCCTGTGCTTGAAGATGCTTTTGAAATATCTTCAATGGGCATTCGCGTAAGCCCTGATGCTTTAGCTACTCAGTTAGCGATTACTGGCGATCAGGCTCGCTTAGAGTTTGATTGGCATAAACAGCTACTTGCGAAAAAGTTTCCGCAAACAATAGGTGGTGGTATTGGCCAATCTCGACTGGCTATGTTGCTGTTACAAAAGCAGCACATTGGACAAGTACAAGTAGGTGTGTGGCCTGAGCAACTAAAACAGCAAGTGGAAGGAATTCTTTAAATTAAGATTAATGACCCTGGTAAAAAGAGGCTTTAAGCCTCTTTTTTATTAACTGGTTTTAAACTCTACCTCAACCTTGTTTTCTTCAAGCTTGACCTTACACGGTGGGTATTGGCGGTTTGTACGCAATACTTTGTCGAAAATATGAATTTCTACACCAGAGTGCAGTGTTTTATTAACAATGAGCTTTGCGTCTTCAAGTAAGTCATGTAGGTGGTTCTCAAGCGTTGATAGTTTTTTTTCTAACATTTCAGCTTGCTCACAGTAATGCATTTGTGTGGCACCTATTTTAGCGAGTAACAGTTTTTTCTTCTCAACATCTTTTACTTGATCCGCTTTTTCTATTGCTTCTTGAAGAGTGTCGAGTTGTGAGTCTGTCTGCGCAAGATCTTTTAGGCATTGATCTGTTTGTGCGGTGACGTCGGCACCTGATGCTGCTAAGTTTATTAACATTTTTGCGCCAGATTCATTGCCAATTTCACCAGCAATAACCATTTGTGCATCTAAAATCTCACCGCCAAACAGTTTGCCCTGTGGGTTATCCTCTTGACCAACTTGTAACAGCTTAGTAGCCTTCATGACACAGTGGCTAGATTGACGTTCAATAAGGATATTATTCGCTTCTAAGTAGCAGTATTGGCCATGAGATAAGTGAATATCACCTTGGCAAATAATATTACAGGAAAGACTTTTATCTTCTAGCTGATGACCAATGACGCCTTGCTTTATTGTGATGTTGCCAGCGGCGGATAAGTTACCTGACTCAACGGTGCCCATTACGGTAATGTCGCCTTTGGCGTTAATACGCATGCCCGGTTCAACGTTGTGAGTAACAATGACGCTACCTTCAAAGTCTACGTGACCACTTTTTACGTTTACATCGGCGATAGTAAAAATATCATCTACGCGCATTCCGTTGGCGATCTCAACCGGCACACCTGCAATGACAGAAATAAGTTCTAGTGGGTTGTTTTTAGAGATTTCGGTGCCTTCACCTGCGACCAAAGTGAGGCTCTCTCCCGGTTTGGCGGGAAGTACATCGCCTGTTACAGTAAAGCCTTCTTTTCCTGGAGTCGCTGGAATTTGCTTAATCAACAGCACGCCGGGCTCAACGCTAGCTAATTTACCAAAATCACGCATATCAACAGTGCCATCTTCGCGAAGTTTTGGTTTTTTTAGGCGATCTTTTAGTGTTTCGACTTGTGGCACAAACTTGGATGGCTGACCATCAATTGGAAGACGGCCTTTTGCTAGAACACCTTCTGTTTTGGTGCCTGCTGGTAATTCAAATTGCTGTTGTAATAACTTTTCTAAAAATGCCTGTTTGTAACCTCGTGCTACACCTGCTTTTATTAGCTCTTTTTTGGCGTCTTCTAAGCTCATAACTTTGCCGCCTTCAGCGACTGTTAATTCGCCTATCGCCTGCATTTTGTCATCACTTATTTTTACTTCTAGGGTTGCATCATGTTTAGAGGCAACAACGAGCGTACGCTCATTCGATTCACTTTTAAAAAAGTTATTAATAGAGTCGTGATCAACTCGGCACTCACTATAAGGTGATTTCTCAAGTGCTTCGATGATAAATGCAGCACTTGGTGGCGAATGTTCATGAACATCTAATAAAACGTTGCCATTGTGAGCGAGCTTAAACACGTGGAGATCCTTTTATACAACAATAGTGAAAGGGTTACTTAGTAAACCCAAACCATCTCAAAAATTTAGCTTCTAACTGGTATTCAAGCGCTTCAAATAAGGTTTTGATTCACATAATGGTAAAAATCAATAACGCAATATAAATCGCTTTTTAAACCAATCGTTTGAACACTTCTTTGAGCCTAATGTTTATCGGTGGTACTTCTTCAAATAAATTGCCAACAAAGGCAAAGTAATACGTTGATATTAAGCCTATTTAAAATGCAAACTATGACATTTTGAGGTGATCTGAATACCTTTACTATACAGATTGCTAGAGAATCGTTGGTGAGTCAAGAATTTCGGATGAGGTAAAATAGAAATTTGTCAATAAAAGTGCCAGCAACAAATAGCTGCTGGCATAGCTGATTAGTTTGTTGAAGGCAGCTCCATGATACCGTCAATCTCAATTTGCACACCTTTTGGTAAAGCGCTAATACCAATTGCAGCGCGTGCAGGGTAAGGCTGCTTGAAGTATTGACTCATAACTTCGTTAACAATCGCAAAGTTTGATAAGTCAGTTAAGAAGATATTTACTTTCACCATATCTTGAATTTGACCGCCAGCAGCTTGGCAAACAGCAGATAAATTTTTGAATACTTGGTGCGTTTGTTCAGTAAAGTCTTCTGAGATCACTTCCATTGTTTCTGGCACTAATGGAATTTGACCTGATAAATAAACAGCCGTGCCTACTTTAACTGCTTGGCTGTAAGTACCGATTGCTGCAGGCGCATTATCAGTAGAAATAAATGATTTGTTCATAATTATCCTTGTTACTTTTTACGATAGACTCTTTGTACATCAGGCATCACGCGAATGCGGCGCATAATGTTGGCAACGTGAACACGGTTTTTAACCGTGATACCTAGGTCTATCATGTATAAATTGCTTTCTTTTTCATCGGTGGCTATCTCAACTATGTTAGCTTGGGTTGAGGCTACAACATTGGTTAATTTAGCCAGCGCACCCTGATGATTGATGATCTCAATACGCAGAGCGGCTATATATTCTTTTTCTGGGTTATCGTCCCATTTTACAACTAAGTATTTTGAGCGTTCTTTTTCCCAGCCTCGAATGTTCTTACATTCTTGGCGGTGGACAGTCAGGCCTTTACCTTGGCTGATATGAGCTGTGATGGCATCACCTGGTACAGGACGGCAGCATTTAGAATAGTTAACTAACATGCCTTCTGTGCCTATGATTGTTGCTTTGGCTTTTTTGGCGATGTCGTTTATATCTTCAACATCGTCTTGCATCAAGCGTTTAGCAATTAATACGCTCATAAGATTACCTGAACCAATCTCTACGAGTAATTCAAGTAAAGTATTTAGATTATGTTCTTGTAATACTCGACGGATATTTTCATCTGGGATGTCATCTAATTTTGACTCACCAAGTGCAGAATCTAATAAACGGCGACCAAGCAACATCGCTTCTTCATGTTGTTGGCTTTTCAGATAGTTACGTATACCTAAACGTGCTTTACCAGTTACAACAAAGTTTAGCCACGTCGCATTTGGGTGCGCGCCAGAGCTGGTGATTACTTCAACAGTTTGCCCAGTATCGAGAGGTTTGCTCAAAGGGTGAGGTTTACGGTTTACTCTTGCACCCACACAGGTATTACCTACGTCTGTATGTACTGCATATGCAAAGTCAACAGCGGTTGCTCCCATTGGGAGCTCAACGATACGGCCATCTGGCGTGAAAACATAAATTTCCTCTGGGAAGAGTTCAGTTTTAACGTTTTCTACAAATTCAAATGATGAACCAGCACTTTGTTGCAGTTCAAGTAAGCTTTGCATCCATTGGCGAGCGCGTTGTTGCGCAGTATGTCCTGCGTTATCACCGGCTTTTTTATACATCCAATGTGCCGCTACCCCTTTGTCTGCCATATGATCCATATCGTGAGTGCGAATTTGAATCTCAACAGGAATACCATGCGGGCCAACCAAAGAGGTATGTAAAGATTGGTAACCGTTGGTTTTAGGAACCGCTATATAATCTTTAAAGCGGGTTTCAATTGGCTTATAAAGGTTATGTGCCACACCTAGTACGCGGTAACAGGTATCCATGTTATCGACATTGATCCGAAACGCGTAAATATCCATCACTTCGTTAAATGACAGCTCTTTATTTAGCATCTTCTTGTAAATGCTATATAGATGCTTTTCTCGGCCAGAAATGGTGGCGTCGATACCTGATTCTTCTAAGCGTGCTTCTATTTCTGTTTTAATATTGCTAATGACTTCTTTTCGGTTTCCACGGGCTTTGATAACCTCTGATTTCAAAGCGCGATGACGCATTGGGTATAACGCTTGAAAACCTAAATCTTCCAATTCGTTTTTAATATCATGGATACCTAAGCGATTAGCTATCGGGGCATAAATTTCGAGAGTTTCACGAGCAATACGACGGCGTTTGTCTGGGCGAAGTGCGCCTAAGGTGCGCATGTTGTGAGTTCGGTCAGCAAGTTTAATTAAGATCACGCGAATATCTTGGGTCATCGCCATGATCATTTTTCGATAATTTTCAGCCTGAAATTCTTTTTTATCTTTAAAGCTGAGTTTATCTAGCTTACTCACTCCTTCAACAAGCTCAGCAACGGTCTCGCCAAAAATTTCGGCTAAGTCTTGCTGGCTAAAATCGGTATCTTCAATCACATCATGCATCAAAGCTGCCATGAGTGTTTCATGGTCTAAGTGCATGCCGGCAAGTATTTGTGTAACTTCAACTGGATGAGTGATGTAAGGCTCGCCGCTTGAGCGAGTTTGGCCTTCGTGAGCTTCACGGGCGACCACGTATGCTTTTTGAACCAGCTCTATTTCAGCAGGTGGCAAATATTCGGTTATTTTCTTTTTTAGGCCTTCGAATAGATACAAAGTCACACTCCAATGCGCAAATGAAGTAAATCGGTAACGGTATGAATAGAATATACGATGAAAAGAAGGGCTTGCCAACGGCTAGTGTTGAAATACTAGCCGTTAAGCTAAATCAAAGCAGGGCGCTTGATTATTGGTTGCCACCAACGATAGCAGCAACAGCAGCCATTTCTGCTGCTTCTTGATGTTGTTGCTCTTCACGGTCGATCAGGTCCATAGACGAGCTATTTACTAACCCTTTCTCAATTTCACGTAGAGCAATTACAGTAGGTTTATCATTTTCAGCATCAACGAGTGGATCTTTACCACCAACCGCGATTTGGCGGGCACGACGAGCCGCAACTAAAATTAAGTCAAAACGATTACCAATTGCATCTACTGCATCTTCAACAGTTACGCGAGCCATCTTAGCACTCCAAATAAATTCTTAAGCAAAGGCGTAGTTTACTGTACCAAGTTAAATTCGCCAATAGCTTGTGGTTAATTTTTATCTTATTCTTAAAAAAGTATTATTTAAGTAAGTTCTCTAATAGCGCCTGATGGCGCACAGTTTGGCTTTTTAACGATAAACGTTTAGCCATCACGATCGTTTCGATTTCTGAAAGTGCAGTTTCAAAGTCATCGTTTACAACAACGTAATCATATTCATTGTAGTGGGAAGTTTCAGATTGTGCTTTTGCCATCCGTCCGGCTATTACTTCTTGTGAATCTTGACCACGATTATTTAAACGTGATTCAAGTTCTTCTTTTGACGGCGGAAGGATAAAGATAGTCTCAACATCATCAACTAATTTACGAATTTGCTGAGCACCTTGCCAGTCAATATCTAAAAATACGTCGATTCCAGCGTCTAACTGACTCTCGATTGCTTGCTTAGAAGTACCGTAGTAGTTATCAAAAACTTGCGCCCATTCAAAAAAGTCATTTTTCTCGATCAATGCTTTAAACGCTTCAACAGAAACAAAATGATAATGAACACCGTTTTCTTCACCTGGTCGAGGTGAGCGAGTCGTATGTGATACTGACACTTTCATATCGTTGTATTTTTTTAGTAAAGCACTTATAAGACTTGATTTTCCTGCACCAGAAGGAGCCGATAAGATAAATAAATTTCCGCGAGTTTGCGCCATGATCTGTCTCTAATAAAAAATAAATAGGCTCGGACTATTGCTAACCCAAGCCTTTAATTTATCCATTGTACTTTATTTCGCTAAATGCGCTCAAGTTCACACAAGCGAACCTTTGACATTGAGGAATAAGCTGTATAGATAATCTAAACAGTCTTTTGCAAATTAGATTTTTGCGAAAGCGTCTTGTAGTGGTGGTACTACTTGCTTCTTACGGCTTAATACACCATCTAACCAAACGCGACCGCCTTCTGATTTAACATCATAAGCAGCTTCGATTACTGCTACGTCATCAGACGCAATTAGCATTTCTGAGCCTTCTTTCATGATATCAGTTAACAGGAGTAATACTGAGTGGCGGCCGCCTTCTTCTTTAAGCTTTGCGATGTCTGCTTCAAGATCTGCTTTGATTTCATCAAATACAGCAAGGTCGATAACTTCTAGCTGGCCAATACCTACTAGTTTACCGTTCATATTGAAGTCTTTGAAATCACGCATTACTAAATCGCGTGCTGGCGTGCCTTCAACTGCTGATTTAACCTTGAACATTTCCATGCCAAGTTCTTTGAAATCTTCAATACCAGCGATTTCAGCAAGTGCTTCAACACACTTGATATCAGCCGTTGTGCAAGTTGGTGATTTAAAGATCACAGTGTCGCTTAGGATAGCGCATAACATGATGCCTGCGATATCTTTTGGAATTTCTACATTGTAGAAGTCATACATCATTTTGATGATGGTGTTTGAACAACCCACTGGGCGGATCCAACATTCAAGTGGTGTTGACGATGTTAAGTCGCCTAGTTTGTGGTGATCAACAACACCCACAACACGTGCTTCATCGATGTCATCAGGTGCTTGTGTTTTTTCTGTGTGGTCAACGATATAAACGTCTTCGCCTGCGTAGCTAAGTTTTAGCTCAGGTGCTTCGAAACCGAATTTATCTAGGATAAATTGTGTTTCAGGTGATACTTCACCTAAACGCGTTGGGATCGCAGGTTCATTGATTTGGTTTTTTAAGTAAGCAAGCGCAATTGCACCGCAAATTGAATCTGAATCAGGGATCTTATGACCCACTACATACATTGACATTGACGGAACTCCTTTAAATTTGGCGGATATTTTAGCAAAGTATCGACAGATTGATACATAACAGACATGAAATTTTGTTGATCAATTACAACTGCCAATTAATGTCCTTTTTGGTTACACTTTAAGATATTGAAAACTGAGGAAGATACTGATGCGTTTGAGCCGAAAAGCATGGAATAATGTGGTGATTATTTCGATGCTACTGATGATTTTTTTCTTCAATGGCCTCCATAAAAAGCTCAATACTCAGCCCGTTGAAGAAGGAGTGCAAGCGTTACTCCCAGAGCAAAGCTTCATTTTGGCGATGGCATTTCCAGAATTAAAAATTGAGCGTATCGGCACCTCTTGGCGTAGCCAGTCATTGCAAAAAGCCTCTTGGCAAGGCGATGAACAACAGCTCGAACAACTCGTTGAGCTTTGGCAACATCAAAAACTCACTATTGCCAGTATTCCTGTTAGTCAAATTTCTCAGTCGTCAGCAGATTATGTTGCTTCTGTGTGGTTAGCCGGGGAGCAATTGCCTGCTGTTTATCAGTTGTACCATATAGATAGTAAATATTATTTATTAGATAAGCGGTTACAGCGGGTGTTTGTGCTTGAGCAAGCTGATGCCGCTAAGTTATTTCCGTTATACCCGTTTTAAGAGAGTCTCAGATGCCTGAATTACCTGAAGTTGAAGTGAGTCGGTTGGGGATCACCCCACATGTGCTGGGTCAAACTGTTGCTAAAGTAAATATTCACAATGCGAGCATGCGTTGGCCAGTGCCGGATGATGTCTATCAATTACAAGGCCTTAAAGTGACATCAATTGAGCGCAGAGCAAAATATTTACTACTCGGCTGTGAGCTCGGTAGTGTTATTTTGCACTTGGGGATGTCGGGTAATTTGCGTGTTGTTAATGCAGATGAACCATTGAAAAAACACGATCATATTGAGTTTATTTTGGCTTCAGGTAAAGCGTTGCGGCTTAACGATGCTCGTCGCTTTGGTGCTTGTTTATGGCAGGCGCCAGGTGAATGCCATACTTTGCTGAGCAAGCTTGGGCCAGAGCCATTAACAGATGAGTTTGTGGCACAGCGTGTTTACGAACAGTCGAGAAACAAAAAAGTACCGATTAAACAGTTTATTATGGATAATGCGGTGGTAGTTGGTGTAGGTAATATCTACGCTAATGAATCGTTATTTAAAGCGGGGATCCATCCAAAGCGAGAAGCTGGCAAGGTTTCTTTGCAGCGTTATCAGCAATTAGTGCCTATTATTAAAGAGACACTCGCTGCAGCCATCACGCAAGGCGGCACAACGTTAAAAGATTTTGCTCAAAGTGATGGTAAGCCAGGTTATTTTGCCCAGCAATTACTGGTGTATGGCCGCAAAGGTGAGCCATGTGTTAATTGCGAGGAGCCATTAAAAGAAATTAGATTAGGACAAAGAAGCACAGTGTACTGCTCTAATTGTCAAAAATAACAACGAATCCCTCATCTATGTAGTATTGCAACAGATAGCAAGATAGAGACAGGCTTAAGGAATGAGAAGGTTGTATGCTATTAAACAAATACCTCATAGGATATGTGTTGGTAATGGTGCTTGTTGGTTGCTCAAAAGAGCAACCAAACGAGGTAATTGAAGAAGTTGTTACTGCTAAGGTCAAACAGTTTGATGTGCCATTATACGGAAACTACGTGGCACGCACAGATGCGTCGCTGGATGTTGAAGTACGCGCGCGGATCACAGGCTTTGTAGAAAGTGTTGAGTTTGTCGAAGGAAGCTGGGTTGATGAAGGGGATTTACTCTATACCATTGACGATAGACCTTACCGAGCCAAGCTTAATCGCGTTAAAGCGGCGCTGCAAAAAGACCTAGCAGCGTTGGCTAAAGCCAAACGGGATGTAACTCGTTTAAAACCCCTTTACGAGCAAGATGCAGCAAGCCAGCTCGACTACGACAACGCTATTTCTATTCAAGAGCAAGCGCAAGCGTCATTATCAGCAACCCAAGCAGAGCTTGAAGAAACGAAGCTCGAACTCGAATATACCCGCATTACAGCGCCAATTAGTGGCATGGTAGGTAGCTCTGAAGCTGATTTAGGTGCGCTAGTCGGCACTAACGGTATTTCTTTGCTAACCACTATTCAGCAAATAGATCCTATCTACGTTAATTTTAATATGTCGGCACTGGATTACTTAAACGCAAAACGCCGTATGAGTAGTTTGATGGATCAGCTACAAGCCGAACAAAAAGGTAAAGCGCTTGAAGGATTCGTGCGTATTTCTTTGCCAGATGGCAGCGAATATCGCTACTGGGGTGATGTGAGCTTTACTGACCCTAAGATTAGCCCGAAAACAGGCACCTTTAAAGTACGGGCACAATTACCCAATCCCGACAGTGAGTTATTACCAGGCCAATATACTAAAGCGCGTATAAAGTTGTCGCAGATCAGTAACGCCATTGTCGTCCCTGAAGAGGCTACGCAAGTTGAGCAAGGTGGTATTTATGTGATGGTGGTGCTTGATTCAGGTGTGATAGAGCGGCGCTTTATTGTTGTTGAGCATTATGGTGAGCAAGGTATTGTGGTCAGCGGTGGCTTGAGTGCGGGTGAACTAGTCGTGGTTAAAGGCTTGCATCGTATTCGTCATGGCCAACAAGTGAAAGCGATTTCACTCGAGGAGTTTGAAAAGCATCAACTAACCCCAAACGCCGATCATCAACTGCTCGCCCCAGATAAACCTGCAAAACAGGAAGATAAAAATAAAGCGCAGGGAGTTTAATTATGTTTTCGCATTTTTTTATTAAGCGCCCGGTGTTTGCCATTGTTATTTCGCTAGTTATTTTACTCACTGGCTTGGTCTCGCTTTTTACTCTGCCAATTGATCAATACCCCGATATCGCTCCGCCATCGGTTAAAGTGTCGGCTTCATTTCCGGGAGCAACCGCCGAAACCGCATCTGAATCTGTAGCTATTCCACTTGAACAAGAATTAAATGGCACGCCAAACATGTTGTATATGGAGTCTAAGGCCACTAACTCAGGGAGTGTTGGGATCACACTTACCTTTGATGTTGGTACCGACCCTGATCTTGCCCTTGTAGATGTGCAAAATACAGCAAGCCAAGCTGGCAGTAATTTACCTGTTGATGTGCAAACTGAAGGGGTGACAGTGTCTAATGAAAGCTCAGTCGAGCTTTTGAAGCTAGCGCTGACATCTGATGACCCTCGCTATGACGAAATCTACTTGAGTAACTATGCCAGCATTAATGTTGAAGCGGCTTTAAAGCGCGTACCGGGGGTTGGGCGAGTTCGTAATACCGGCTCGCGCTCTTATGCTATGCGGGTCTGGTTAAAACCTGACATTTTAGCGGGCTATGAATTAACCGTGAATGATGTGAGTGCAGCAATCAAAGCACAAAACAAAGAGGCCGCTGCCGGTGAGATAGGTGCACAACCTATGAAAGATGCCATTAAACTTAACTTTCCGGTACGAGCGCAAGGAAGGCTTAATAAGGTTGATGAGTTTAATAATATTATGCTGCGAGTTAATAGTGATGGCTCGATGATTCGCTTGCGGGATGTCGCAAGGGTTGAGCTGGCTTCCTCTGCGTATACCTTAAACTCAAAACTCAATGAACAACCAGCGACTATTTTACAGGTTTATATGTTGCCAGGCTCTAATGCATTAGCGGTTACTGAGCGTGTTAAGGCAGAGATGGAGCGCTTGAGCGCGGCTTTTCCGAAGGGAGTGAAATGGCAGCTTTTTTATGATGCCTCTGAGTTCATCAAGCTGTCGATTAATGAGGTGATCAATACCCTTATCCAAGCACTAGTTTTAGTGATTTTAGTGGTGTACTTATTTTTGCAAAATTGGCGAACGACCTTGATACCTGCTTTAGCTGTGCCGGTGTCGATAATTGGTACTTTTATCGCCTTGGCTGCATTTGGTTTTACCATTAACAATGTCAGTTTATTGGCTATGGTTTTGGCAATAGGTATCGTCGTTGATGATGCGATTGTGGTGGTCGAAAGTGTTGAGCGACTGATCAATGAGCAAAATATGGAGGTAGTTGCTGCCACTAAACAAGCCATGACAGAGCTTTCAGGTGCCATAGTAGCAACGTCTTTAGTACTTGCGGCAGTGTTTGTGCCGGTGTCATTTTTAGCCGGTATTACGGGCATTATGTACCGAGAATTTGCGATTTCAATTACCGTTGCCGTGCTCATATCAACCTTAGTTGCTTTAACCTTGAGCCCCGCTTTATGTGCGATTTTCTTAAAACCTAGTACCCCCTCAAAGATTAAGATTTTTGTTAAGTTTAATAGCTGGCTTGAAGGTGTTGGCGAAAAATACACCTGGCTCGTAAAGGCTAGCTGTGCAAAAGCAAAACGCAGCTACATTGCCTTTTTTATTATGTTAGTAGGAGGCTATTTTATGTTTAGCCAACTACCAAGCAGCTTTATGCCGCAAGAAGATCAAGGGCGCTTTTTTGTTGATATTACCTTGCCAGATGCGGCAACGGTTTCACGTACCAATGAAGTAATAAGCAAAGCAAACCAATTTGTTATGAGCCATGCGGGGGTGGCTTATTCATTCACTCTAGCGGGTGAAAACCGCCGTGCTGGTAGTGCGCAATCGCATGGTCAAATGGAGGTTATTTTACAACCTTGGCAAGTGCGTGCGGAGCAAGGATTTACGGTCACAAGTGTGATGAATGATATACGTAAGCAGCTGTATGCCATTCCGGATGCTGAGTTTAATGTGTTTCAACCATCAGCTGTGGCAGGGCTTGGTTCGGGCTCTGGCGTTGAGTTTGCACTACAAGAAAAAACAGGAGGCAACTTAACAAGCCTAGTTGAATCGCTTGAGGTTTTACTGGCAAATTTAAATAACCGCCCTGAAGTTGCTAAAGCAAGTAGCTCACTGCGTGGCTCAGTACCTCAGCTGTTTTTAGAGTTAGATAGAGAAAAAGCCATGGCATTAGAGGTGCCGATTGCCGATGTCTACAGCACAATGAAAGTGCTTACTGGCTCATCAACAATTAACGACTTCAACTTATTTGGCCGGGTTTATCGGGTTAAAGTTCAAGCAGAAGATGAATTTAGAGCACGCCCAGAAAACCTCAACGAATTTTATGTGCGTTCTAAAAATGGCGCTATGGTGCCATCAAATGTGCTTGCTAAGCTTAATCTAACAACCGGTCCGTCTGCGATAAATCGCTTTAATATGTTTACCAGTGCCATGGTGAATGTGTCACCAGCTACTGGCTATGCATCGGGTGACGTGATTAAAGTAATTAAAGAGGAAGTGGCTAAATTACCAACAAATATTGGTTATGAATGGACAGGCTTAACTTATCAAGAAATTCGCTCATCCGGTCAACTAGGTATTGCGGTGAGTTTGGCGATTGTGTTTGTTTTTTTGTTTTTAGCAGCGCTTTATGAAAGTTGGGCATTACCATTTGCGGTATTACTTATCAGCCCTATTGCCATGTTAGGGGCCTCTATATTGACCTTGGTGACGGGGCATGAAAACAACTTATTTTTTCAAGTCGCGTTTATTGCATTGATAGGCCTTGCAGCGAAAAACTCTATATTGATTGTTGAAGTGGCTAATCAGCTTTACCAAGAAGGTATGAATGCCGTTGATGCTGCAATAGAAGCCGCCCGTTCTCGTTTTCGACCCATCTTAATGACCGCAGCCTCTTTTGTGCTTGGCGTTTTGCCGTTAGTACTTGCCTCTGGCCCCGGAGCAGTTGGTCGGCAGTCGGTTTCTATGCCTATTTTAGGGGGGATGTTACTAGCAAGCTCTATTGGCATCATATTAGTGCCGTTGTTTTTTATTACCGCAGCACGCTTTGTGAAAAAACAGCAAGCAACCGCCTCTAAAGTGTTAGCAAAGGAGCAAGTTGATGCATAAATTGTTGCCATTATTTTGTTTTGCTTGCTTACAAGGCTGTGCTGTTGGCCCTGATTTTGAAGTGCCTGAGCATAGCAAAGTCACTAACTTTATGGGGGCCGCAGCAACGCCACAGTCTGAAGCTTTAGCTGGCTGGAAGCAAATATATAGCGACCCACATTTGCAAAAACTGATTAGCCAAGCGCTGGTCAATAATCAAGATATGTTAATTGCGCAATCGAAAATTATCGAAGCGCGAGCTCGATATCGGATTACCGATGCCGCTTTATGGCCTGATGTAAGCGTAGGGCTTACCTCAGAACGAGAAGAAGAGCTTAATAGTGGCCCTGAAAACTCATTTGATTTAAAAGGTTACTTAAGTTGGGAGCTAGACTTATTTGGCAGCAATCGGCGCGCAAGCGAAGCCGCACTGGCAAATTATTATAGCCAAGAGCAAGCCCGAAATGCCTTGCAGCTCGCCTTGATTGCTGATGTGGCGCAGCAGTTTTTTGCCCTTAAAGAAGTAGAAGAGCAATTAAAAATTAGCCTGAGCACAATTAAGCTTCGTGAGAAAGAGCTTGAAATTGCGCGTATTCGCAAAAAAGGCGGTATTATTTCAGGGCTAGAACAACGCCAAGCTGAAGTAGAGTTAGAATCAGCAAAGGTGAAGATCCCGCCATTACAGCACAGTGAAAGGCGGATTATTAATCAGTTAAAGTTTTTAATTGGTGATGCCAATGCTGATGTGCAAGGGGGTAATGAGTTATCTGTGCAAATCCTTCCTAAGCAACTACCAACAGGGTTACCTAGCGAACTGTTAAAGCGTAGGCCAGATGTGCAACAAGCAATGTATCAATGGCAAGCAGCAATGGCTGAGATTGGGGTCGAAAAAGCGGCGTTATTTCCAAAACTTAATTTGTATGCTGAGCTTGGTAGTGAAAGTACTGATTTTAATGATTTGCTTGCCAGTAATTCGCAGGTTTGGTTGCTGGGCTCAGAGCTGTTAATGCCAATATTTAATATGGGCCGCAATCAGGCAAATTTAACGGTTGCGGAACAACGGGCTTATCAGGCAAGTATCAAATACCAAAAAACAGTGCTGGTGGCACTGCAAGAAGTGAGCAATCAGTTATCGAACTACCAGTCGGCAGAGCAAAGCTATGATGCGCAAAGAAGCTTGGTGCTCAGTAGTCAAGATTACTACCGCTTAGCACGCCTTAGGTATAGCAATGGTGTTGCCAGTTCACTTGACTTAATGGATGCCCAGCGGCAGTTATTTTCGGCAGAAATAGCCTTATCGCAGGCAAAGAATGACCGTCTGCAAAGCTTAGCAACACTCTATAAAGCCCTTGGTGGCGGATGGTATGATACCAATCCGCAATAATACTTAATCATTTTGAGGGATTAAACCTGTCGCTATCTACGTTAAAAATTTCTGATTTAGAACAACTAAATAACGAAATTTTTGCCTTGCTATCAACGAGGTTTAATTGCCTCAAAATAGATCACTTAATTAAGCGAATTGGTATGAATTGAGCGAACAGGAATTAGAAAAAGTAGTGGATTAATTTAAAGAGCATGCAAAAGCATGCTCTTTAAACACTTATAACTCAAATGGTGCTACGCCAACGGCTTTCATCTTGTAGCCTACTTGAGCAATTTCACCAGACCAGGTTTCTGTGCTGATAACGCCTGTCACTACGATCGCATCGTACAGGCTTTCGATTGGCACACCGCCTTTAATAGTAACATGCACAATTTGGTTTGGTGGCGGTGGTGGTACGTGAATACACGCTCCAAAATAAGGCACTAGTAAAAACTCGGTGATCACTTCGCTATCGCCTTCTAGTGGTACCACAAAACCAGGCAAACTCACTGATTTTCCATCAAGCTCCTTTACCACAGGCGCATCAAGGTCTGGTTGCACCCAGTTTTGCTCGCTACCTTCATGGTTTGCTTGTGCTTGGGTGTCGATTTGGACATGACCTTTGGGAATTAAATCTTCCCAGAAAATTTCTTTTGGTGCGCCAGCATTGGCTGTAGCGCACACAAATAATGTGACTAAAGCGACGAGTTTTCGAAAAAACGGCATAACATTCCTTAAATTTTAATACTCATACCATCAGCAAGAGAGTAGAAATACGCACGGGTTGCAGGAATTAACCCAACAATAAAGCCTGCGACCATTATCGCAGCTAAGAGCATAAGTTCATAGGATGACAATAAAGCTATATTTAGGCTTATTCCGGCATGGCTTTGCAAGTAATCTGCGCCGAGTAGCATTAAAGCATAGAACAATGCGGTGCCAACAATGCAGCCAAGCCCTGTAATGAGTAACGATTCGACACTGATCAAGGTGAAAATATGCCAAGGCCGTGCGCCAACAGAGCGTAAAATAGCAAGCTCTCTGCGGCGTTGATTTAAGCTTGAAAGCAGGCTCGTTAACATGCCAAGTAAACTGATCAGTACCACGACAATAGAAAATAACAGCAAGATTTTTTCCACGATAGAAAGCATTTCCCAAAGTTCACGCAAGGTAACGCCCGGCATAATGGCAAGCAGTGCTTCATCTTTGTATTGGTTGATATTACGACGCACTTGTAAGGTATAAAGCGGAGAGTCAAAACCAAGTAAAAAAGCGGTTATTTGTTTTGGTGTACCCACTAAATCAACATCATCATGCTGGTCGTGGTCGTGGTCGTGGTCGTGGTCGTGGTCGTGGTCATTTGCATCAGCCTGAGCGGGTTGATGTTGATGAGCATGGCCGCCATGAATCTCCTCAATTGCTGCCAGTGGAATATGTAGGGTTTTATCAACAGGCGTCCCCGTTGCTTTTAAAATACCAACCACTTTAAATGGGTTATCGTCATGGTTATGAAAGCTGGTATTGCCCATGCCGTGTGCAATCACCACTTCATCGCCAAGCTGATAGCCTAAGGTGTTGGCAACCTCAGCACCTAACACAACCTCAAACAAGTGATTAAATTCATGACCTTGTGAAAAGCTTAACGGTTGCTTTTTAGCAAAGCGATAGTGCTCAAAATAGTCTTTATTTGTGCCAAGCACAGCTAAGCCTTTGTGGCTGTCGCCAAGCGACATAGGAATAGCCCATTTTACGCCGCGTTGCCCTGTGATGTATTGGTAACTTTTCCAGCTCACGCCATTGTTAGCATGACCAATACGAAATACTGAAGACAGCAGTAGTTGGATGTCACCGGTACGTGCGCCAACAATTAAATCAGTGCCTGAAATTGTATTGCTAAAGCTACTTTTGGCATCGACTCGAACGCGCTCAATCGACATCAGTAGCATAACGCTAATTGCTATCGTAAATAACGTGAGTAGGGCACTGGCTTTACGGTTTAATAAACTTTTCGCGGCGAGTTTAACGAGTAGCATGTGTGCCTCCTTGTAACTCGACAAGGCTGATACTACGAGTAAATAATGTTTGTAGTGTTTCATCATGACTGACAAACACCAGCGTGCTATTTGCCGCGCTTGCTTGCTCAAATAATAATTTTACGAAGGCTTGGCGATTTTGTGTATCGAGTGCTGAGGTAGGTTCATCTGCAATGATAATTTCAGGGCTGCCTATAAAAGCACGCGCAGCAGCAACTCTTTGTTGTTGACCAATACTAAGCTGTGCAACGGCTTGATGTTGCAAGGAATCATTTAGCCCTAAAGCACTGAGTAAGCGGCTTGCCTCTGCTGCTAATGTTGCACTATTTTTTAATGCATTTGTTTGCCTTTGTTTTGAAAACTGGCATCCTAAAGTTACGTTTTCAATAGGGGATAAATAAGGTAATAGATTAAAGTTTTGAAAAATATACCCTATGTGGTCGGCACGAAAACGGTCACGTTGACTGTTGCTAAGCTCGTTTATCGCTTTATTAAGTAATTCGATACGACCTTGATTAGGAATAGTAACACCAGCGAGCAGTGATAATAAGGTTGATTTACCACAGCCGCTTGGACCATGAAGAAAAACATGTTCGCCTTGATCAATATCTAATTTAGAAATATTGATCGTCGGCTCAGGTTGTTTTGTGTGCCACTTGAATAGCACGTTTGCAAGCGTGATCATAACGACCTATCAATTGTTACCATCGCCAGTAATTTAATTTTTTGCGCATCTTAAAGTTACGAATAAAGTTACGTGGTTTTGGCTTAAGTGCTGGATTGCTCAATAGTAATTCATTGCTTGCAGCAAGTACACGTTGACTCGATAAGCCGTCTTGATATGGGTGAAGCTGTTGACAAAACTGCTCAATTTTTTCCATTAATTCAGCTGGTCGTGTAAAGGCATAATCTATCGCCTCAGTTAGCTTATCGGCATCAGTGATATCTATTAGATGTTCGCCAGGTGCTTGGTTACAGAAAGTGACAACAGGCTTTCTTTGTAAGATAAACATCAACAAAATAGACGATGTATCACATAGCATGACATCTGCCGCTTGTAATAGCGGTAATACATTATCGGTCTCGACAAAGGTAAGATTCTCATTTTGAAGCGCTTTGTATTTCGCAACAAGCTCGCTTGGCATTTTCGGGTGAAACTGCATTAAAATTCGCCACTTTCCTTGCTCACTGTACGCTTTTATCTGCTCGTATAATTTAGGGGCAAGAGAGAGGTTGCGAGAAAATGTTGAACAAATTAAAAGCGTTTGCCTTTGATCGCTCTCATCTATGTATGGATTGTTCGCCATTTTCGAAAATAACGGATCAAGAGTTGGCCAACCTGTTTCTTTGGTTATAAAAAAGCCATGTGCTTTAGCTAACTCTGAAAATCTTTTACTCGTATTTGGGCCTTGAGTGCAATATAAGTCAAAACAACCTCTTATATTGAAGTGATCTTCATATCCTCTTCGATTTAACTTTCCTGAGTTAAAGCCATGAAAAACAGCTACTTTTTTACCGGGTATAAAGTTTGGAATAATATTGCCAGGTATAAAAGAAATATCTGGATTCCAATCTATTACCGATTCAATTGAAGTGAGACAAGATTCATCAGAGTGCAAAAAGTCAGGATTAACTTCATCACCCTCTAAAAACCATTTTACTTCGCCTCCGCGCGCTAGAATCTCTTTCTGTAAAGGACGCAAAATAGCGTAAGAGTAGTTTTGAGAAATATACATTAAGTATTTTTTGTCTGCTGTAGCTGCTAAATAATCCAAGAACACCTCCTATTGCGAGACAATATTATAACGAAATCGCGCTTATGACAGCAAAATTACAGAATCGTGAATTATTTATTGTATTTAGTGTTCTTGATTATGCGCAGATAACCGGGCAATGATTGAGCTTTAAGCACGTCTGGATTATTATAGGCGGCCATAACCCCAATCCCATACATGTGCTCACAGGAGCATGCCAAATACTATCGGAGATAGCATGACTAGCTATAAAGTTTTAGACGTAAACGATGATTTACCGATCCGTACAAAAGGTGCGGTTCATAGTGGTAAAGTGCGTTCAGTTTATTGGTTAACTGATGAAGACAGCGCTCGTTTAATTAGTGAAAAAGGGTACCAAGTTCCAAAAGGTACTGAGCTGGCTATTATGGTTATTTCTGACCGCATTTCAGCGTTTGATTGTATTTGGCAAGGTGAAAACGGCTTAAATGGCGTGCCAGGTAAAGGGATTGCACTGAACTCAGTGGCATCTCATTGGTTTAAGCTATTTGATAAAGCAGGCCTTGCAGGTAATCACATTGTTGATATTCCTCATCCATATGTGTGGATTGTCCGTAAAGCGAGTACGGTTAAAGTAGAAGCGATTGCTCGTCAGTATATTACGGGTAGCATGTGGCGTGATTACGCTAAAGGTACGCGTAATTTCTGTGGTATTGATTTACCTGAGGGCTTAGCCGCGAACCAGAAGCTAGAAGAAGTGTTAATTACGCCATCAACCAAAGGTATTATCCGCGGTGTTGCTGACATTCCAGAAGTTGATGATGTGAATATCACGCGTGAAAACATCACGAATAACTTAGCTGTTTTTAACTTTAAGTCTGAAGACGATGTTGCTAAATACGAGCAATTACTTGTTGAGGGCTTTAAGCTGATCAGTGATGAACTTGCACAGCTAGACCAAATCTTTGTCGATACTAAGTTTGAATTTGGTTATGTTGAAGACATTGATGGCTCAGATAAGCTTATTTACATCGATGAAGTGGGTACACCTGATTCATCACGCATTTGGGATGGCCCTGCTTATCGTGACGGTAAAATTATTGAAAACTCAAAAGAGGGTTTCCGTCAGTTATTAATTAATAACGTGCCAGACAGCGACGTGTTATTAAATAAAGACCGCATGGATGAGCGCGAGCAGTTAGCAAAAGATTACGCATTGCCAGAATCTGTGATGCTTGAAGTGTCTAATACTTATGTTGGCATTGCCAGCAAAATAATTGGGCAAGAAATTACGATTCCAGCTGATCCTCGTAGTGAGGTTATTGCGATATTAGATAAAGAGTACGGCTTAATTAAGCACGGTTAACTTTTATCAATCAGATTTAGCAATTTGCTAGGTCAATAATACTAAAGCCAAGCTTTTTTCTAAGAAAACAGCTTGGCTTTTTCTTGCTTTTAACGCTTCTAGTCATTAACTTAAACTAAGATTAACCTATACTAATTAGCTAACTAAGCTAAGCAAGGATCTAATTATGTCGATTTTTGCGCATTGTGCTCGCGCTGTGTGTGGTCTTGCAATATTTTTCAGCTCTATAAACTTATTCGCTGCAGATCTTTCGTTTGTTGTGCGTGACCAATCTGGAGAGCCTTTAGCTAACGCCGTTATTGAGCTTGAAAGTTCAGCACATTCGTCACCGCAATCTTTGCCAGTAGCGATAATGGATCAGGTAGATAAACAATTCTCACCGTCAGTTTTAGTGATCCAACCAGGGCAGTCTGTGGACTTTCCTAACAGTGATAACATTCGCCACCATGTATATTCATTCAAGCACAGTAAAGTATTTGATATTAAATTATATTCAGACCGTCCAGAGCAGCCGGAGCGCTTTGAAGACCCTGGTGTTGTTGTGCTGGGTTGTAATATTCATGACTCAATGGTGGGGTATATCTATGTGGCAAATTCGAACAAAGTCATAAAAACCAATGCTGATGGCAAAGTGACTCTAAACGGCGTGACTTTACCTACTACCTTTACTGTGTGGCATCCTAATCAATTAACACCGCTCACTAAAAAGCAATCAGTCACCTTATCTGAGCAAGGCAAAGATGTAAGCATTAACGTTCAAGAACCTGCACCACGAAACACATTTGGTGAAATGTTTAAGGGCAACAATGATTAATAGTTTAAGAGGGCGCATCATTGCATTGTGTGTGAGCCTAGTCCTTTTGACTAGCTTAGTTAGCTTGGTAAGTTCCTGGTGGTCAGCGAATCGCTTTAATGATCAAAAGTTACTTGAAGACATTAATGTTGCTGAAAATGTTTTTAAACAGTATCTAAGTGCTAAAGAAAGTTTATTACTTACAGCTGCAAAAGTGTTGACCGCTGATTTTGGGTTTAAGCAAGCGGTTGCTACTCAAGACGCAGACACAATTAGTAGTGTGTTGAATAATCACAGTCGTCGCATAAATGCTGATGTGATGATGCTAATTGATTTATCTGGGCAATTAATTTCCGCAAATACTGATTTTAATCATACGCCTAGTGAATTTACCCCATTAATGAATCAGCTTATGGTCAATGCTGATCAATCGAACTTCATTGTGTTAGATAAAACGCTTTATCAGGTCATTTTATTGCCAGTTCGAGCTCCTCGTACTGTGGCATATAGTTTAGTGGGATTTGAAATCACGGACCTTGTGGCTGAAGAGCTAAAAAATCTCACCACGATGGATGTTAGTTTTATTGGCGAAGATGATGGTGTGGTTGAAACATCACTGGCAGAGCAGCCAAAAAATAACTCAGTATTAGCGCATTTTAATACGCAAACAACACAACGTATTTTTGGTGAAAAGCCCGTTTATCGTAATCGACTTGTGCAGTTACCTTCTCTACCAGGACATTTAGTTTCTGTATTGTTAAGTGCAGATCTTACTCATAGTTACCGAGAATTTGAGCAGCTGTTTTTTACTATTATTATTCTTGCTGCCATAACGGTTGTAATAGGTGTGCTTACTAGTGGCATATTAGCAAAAAACCTTACCACTCCCTTATCAAAGCTCACCTCACTGGCACAACAATTTGCGCTTGGAAACTATAAAGCTGAGTTTGTAGGTAATAAGCAAAGTACAGAAATCATTACCTTAGTTGATGCATTTAATAACATGGGTAATGACATAAAAGAGCGTGAGCGGCAAATAAGTTTTCAAGCAAGTCATGACTCTTTAACGGGCTTTTTAACCCGCTCTGCGATGTTAGAAGCAATGGAGTCATTATTTGAAGAAGGTGCAGAATACACGCTGGTTGCAATCGATATACGTGGCTTACGTCATATCAATGATAAGTTAGGACCACGTATTGGCGATGATTGTTTAAAAGCGGTTGCACAACGTATTGCCGAATTTGCAGCGCACTCAAAAGGAATGAACGCACGTATTGGGGGGGATGAGTTTTTAACCATTCTACCAGCAAGAGATACCGGGCAGTTTAAAGATGCTGTCATGAAGATGCTTGCACAATTACAAGCGGGTTATTTAATTCAAAGCTTAAACATCACGTTACGCTTTAGTGTAGGAGTTGTGCATTGCTTTTCACAAAGTGTCAGTCCTGAAGATCTAATGAGACGAGCATTGATTGCGGTTGACACCGCTTCTTGTGAGCACAAAGCCATTCATTATTACCAAGAAGGCGAAGATGAAGAACACCTTGAGCGTTTAGCGATTATTGATGAATTAAAGCAGGCATTATTGGATGATGACGGTCAGTTGTTTATGACTTATCAACCTAAGCTAAATATTAAAACACAGCGTATTGATAAAGTTGAATCGCTGATCCGTTGGCAGCGAAAAGACGGTCAATGGGTGTCTCCAGAGTTGTTTATCGACTTAGCAGAACAGTCGGGTGTTATTGTTGAGCTGACATCATGGGTTGTGAAGACCGTGGTTTCGCAAGTTGCACAGTGGCAACAGCAAGGGATTACGATGCAAGCTGCTATTAATGTTTCTGCACAAGATATTGCCTATCCTCACTTTTATTCGCACCTAGCAAAACAGCTAGAACAACATAATTTAAGTGGCCATTTGATCACGATAGAGCTAACAGAGCGCGACATGATCGAAAATGAAGAGCAAGGCATTAAAGCGCTAGAAAACTTAAAAACATTAGGTGTAAAAATATCACTTGATGACTATGGCGTTGGGCAAACCTCATTGGGGCGCTTGAAGCTACTACCTATTGATGAGTTAAAGCTGGATAAGTGTTTTATTTTACAACTCGATCAATCGAAGCAAGATCAATTTATTGTTGAGTCAACGGTGAACTTAGGCCACCAGTTAGGTTTTTCTGTTGTAGCTGAAGGTGTTGAAAATAAACCATCGCTAGACTTATTGATAGACATGAAGTGTGATTATGCACAAGGTTACTATTTGAGTAGACCACTAAAATCAGAGCAATTTTTGCAGTGGTTAGAGGTATACAATGAAGCATCTTAATGGGTTTTTTAGCTTAGTTCTTTTAGCCTTTGCAAGTACGGGACACGCAGCTTCAGGAAAATTATTAGCAACACCAGGCGTATCGCAAGTTGAAGGCAGCGCTGGCGGCGGTATCGTACCTTGGGCGCAACTTGCGGGCTATGCAAGCGATAACGAAATAGCCATCAATGGTTTTTGTAGCCGTGCAGATGTGAGTGATTACAGCTTAGATGTATGTGGTGCACAAGTTAACTTTTATGATCGTGTGGAGCTTAGCTACGCGGAGCAGCGCTTTGAAGTTCCAGCATTAAATACCGATATTGAGCAATCAATTACTAGCGCAAAAGTACGTGTCTATGGCGATATTGTTTACAGTAAATGGCCACAGTTGAGCGTGGGTGTACAACATAAATCATTGGATGATGGGAGTATTGCAAACCTATTAGGTGCAAAAGACACCAGCGGTACTGATATCTACTTAGCTGCCAGCAAGTTGCACTTGGGCGCTCTTGCAGGTTACAACTGGTTTTGGAATACCACCTTTCGCTACAGCGATGCGAATCAACTAGGTTTGTTAGGCTTTGGCGGTGCTGATAGCGATAAAGAGGTATTATTTGAAGCATCGACAGCGGTGTTTTTAACGCACCAATTAGCTGTAGGGGTTGAGTATCGTGAAAAATCCAACAACCTTGGCTTAGGGGAGCAAGATTGGCAGGATGTGTTTATTGCCTGGTTTCCTAATAAACATGTAAGTGTAACAGCTGCGTGGCTCGATTTAGGGCGTATAGCTGGTGCTGACGACCAAACTGGTTGGTATCTTTCTGTAACAGGGTATTGGTAATGATGAAACGTCTTTTTATTCTAGTGTGTTGTATTACTTTTCTTGGTTGTGCAGGCAAAAGTAATAACACCGTTTATCAGCAGATAGGCGGCCAACAAGGTATTGAAAGTCTGGTCGATAGTTTTATCAATCAAATAGGCCGTGATGCTGATATTTTGCCTTATTTTAAGCAAACGAATGTTGCACACTTTCGTCAAGGATTCATTATCCACTTGTGCAGTGTTACCAATGGCCCATGTGAGTATCAAGGTGATAGCATGGTCGATATCCATACTGGCATGCATATCACTGAAAAAGACTTTAATCGAGTTGTTGAACTATTAATAAACGCGATGGATGAGCAACAGATCCCGCAAACAGTGCAAAACAAGATTTTAAGCCGTTTAGCACCCCTTCGCCCTGAAGTCATTAATATTTAGCTTTTAACAAACTTTTTATTGATGGCTGAAACAAAAATGTAATTTATGTACAATGGCCGGCATTATCAACTATAAAGCTGTAAAAAATGCAACTATACTTTGATGTTCAACATCTTTATTACATTCCGCAGTACACCCCTGTATTAAAGGAGTTGTTATCAAATGGTCACCAAGTGTCGATGGTTTTCTATGAAAATCAAGATGCACGCAGTTTGGCTGCATGTAAAAGGTTTATAGAAGAACAGGGTATTAATGCGTTTTGGTTAACAAATAAAGAGGAAACCTTCTCTTTCTATCAAAACTCAGACGCAGATTGGGTTATTTTTGGTAATACCTTTGCCGGGGCTGAGCAGCTCAATAAGAAAACGGCGTTGATGCAACATGGTATTGGCCCCAAGCAGTGTTATTATGATGTATCGCATAATAAAACAACGGTACGTTTTGTTGAGGGAGAGCACAGGTTGCAGCGCCTCCAAGCGTTATACCCAGACGGTAACTTTGTTGATAGTGGCTACGCCAAATTAGATCCTATTTTCAACCAAACAATGAGTCATATTGATCTCAGTCGCTTAGGGTTAGACCCTAGTAAAAAAACACTTTTATATGCCCCTACTTTTTATCCAAGCTCGATAGAGTGTATGAGTGACAGTTTTCCTGCACACTGTGAGAAGTTTAATATCATCATTAAGCCGCACTTCTTTAGCTTGTTTAAACAAAAGTACAAAAAGCAGCGAACAAAACTTCAGCGATGGTCAGAGTTTAAAAATGTTTATGTAGCGAACGAGCATGACTTTGATCTAACGCCTTTTTTAGCAATCGCTGATATTATGGTATCTGATGCTTCATCAGCCATATTTGAATTTGCAGCACTTGAAAAGCCTGTCGTATGGTGTGATTTTTATAAGTTACGCTGGTCATATCGTGGTATTTTTTCATTCCGACTTAAATCTCGATTAGATGAAGATATTAAATACTTCAACAAGCTTTGCTCACGGGCAGGAGACTATAACGAGTTGCAAACTATACTTAACTCCGATTTTTGTGAGACAGCAGAGTTTAAAGAGTCAAGAAAACACATTATTAATAAACTAGCGGGTAAAACGGACGGTCGCTCAGCTAAAAGAATAGTATCTTATTTAGAGGAGCATAAATGAAACGTGTAATAACGTTTGGAACATTTGATATTTTCCATGTGGGTCATATTAATATTTTGGAACGGGCAAAAGCTTTGGGCGATTATTTAATCGTTGGAGTATCTTCTGATGAACTAAATCAAACTAAAAAGGGTCGTAAGCCTGTATATAGTGAATCAGACAGACTGAAAATTATTAGTTCTCTAAAGTGTGTTGATGAAGTGTTTGTCGAACACTCTCTTGAACTAAAAGGCGAATATATTAAAAATCATCAAGCTCACCTACTTGTTATGGGCGATGATTGGGCAGGACGCTTCGATCAATTTAAACATCTATGCGATGTGACTTATTTAACGCGAACCCCTTCTATATCGACTACAGAAATAATTGAGGTCGTAAGGCAGCCATAATACTGTCATCTAAAATTAACATAATAGCTATATGCACATTTATCTTCTTTCTAATTTAGGTTTTAAGATTTTCTCATATGGCTTTTATTTTTATCTCTCGCAGCAATGTACATGCACGCTATTATAAAAAATTAATTAAACAACTATCCTTCAATTGCACACTGCATATTATGGGCGTACCGCGATTAGGCGCTTTAAAATACCTAAAAATAGCGTCGCAAGTTGACTTTAATAAAGTTATTGCAAATCAACTATTACGCAAGCAGGCACGAAATAGCTTGTGGAGTAATGCAGTAATCATAAAAGTTTATACGATGTTTATGTTATGTGTAGAGCGCTGCCGCTTTGCTAAGTACTATGATTTACTTAAATCAGAGTCACCCGAAGCACTGGTGATTTGGAATGGTAATAAGCTGCCAAATATCACAGTATGTATGGCTGCTAAACAGCTAGGACTGACTACTTATTTTTATGAAAATGGGCTGCTACCGGGCACGACTAGTTTAGATCCGAGTGGTATTAACTATGCTGCATCTTTGCCAAGAAACAGTCAGTTTTATTTGAATTTCGACAAAGCTAACCAGCTACCATTTTCAGCTCCTGAGTTAATCCCTCGTATAAATCATAAAAAGCGTTGTCAATTTGATGCTATTGAGCTGCCTGAAAGGTATCTTTTTGTGCCTTTCCAAGTGCCTCATGATACACAGATAGCATGTTATTCACCTTGGTTAAAATCAATGGAAGCGTTATATGATGCAGTTGTGGCCTCAGTGAGAGAATTAGCAGATCCAAACCTTAAAGTTGTATTTAAAGAACACCCATCTTGGCATAAGCATTATGCGCACTTGTACGACAAAGACGACGTTGCAATTTTTGCAAATGGCAACTGTACTCGAGAACTCATTAATGGCGCTGAAGCAGTGATTACAATTAACTCGACAGTTGGCTTAGAGTCCTTATTACTAGATAAACAAGTGATTGCCTTGGGGCTTGCTTGTTACAACATTGATGAGCTTGTACTACACGCCAGTGATCAAGCTACTTTGATTAAGTGCTTAGAAAAACTACAAAATGGCTGGCAAGCAAATAGTATTGTAAGAGATAAATTTTTTACCTACTTAAAGCATGTGTATTGCTTGCCCGGTGTTTGGAAAGAATGTACAACTGAGCATGTTGAAGCGGTCGAAAAGCGCTTAACTCAGCAAGATACATTTGCACAGCTATCGCAAAAGGAAAGTTAATGAAAAACATTGTCTCGCCAGAATGGCTTAACGAGCATTTAAACAACGATAATTTGGTTATTTTTGATGCCGGAATGGTGCGTCCTGGCCTGTCTGGGGAATATGCGCCTAAAGCAATGCTACCTAATGCACAGCGTTTTGATTTTAAAAATACGCTGGCAGATAGCACTAACCCTGTACCAAGTATGATGTGCAGTAGCGAGCAATTTGAAGAGCAAATGCAGCTTGCGGGGGTTAACCAAGATTCACTGGTTGTAATTTATGAAGACCAAGGCTTATTCAGTTCAGCGCGTGCATGGTGGATGTTTAAAGCCATGGGGTTTGATAACGTAAAAGTTTTAAGTGGCGGTTTAGCTAAGTGGCAGGCACTTGGCTTTGCAACACAAGCAAGCTATTCAGCTGCTTCTGGGCAAGGCAATTTTGTTGCAAGCCCGCGCGCTGATTACTTTATTAGTGCTGAGCAAGTGCTTAACTCACTTGATGAGCAAAGCACACTAACACTCGATGCACGCCCTTATGCTCGATTTACAGGAGAGCAAGCTGAGCCGCGTGAAGGTATGCGCAGTGGTCATATTCCTAATAGTCGTTGTTTATCGCTGTCAACTGTATTGAATGATGGTGAGCTTAAACCGCTCAGCGAGTTGCAGGCATTATTTGATCAACATATAGCGCCGCATCATACCCAGTTGCAATTTAGCTGTGGTTCGGGTGTGACCGCTTGTGCAATAGCATTGTGTGCCGATGAATGCGGTTACGTTAACTTACGTGTTTATGATGGCTCTTGGAGTGAATGGGGCGCTCGTCACGACCTACCTATTGAAACAGGCCCGCATCAATAAACTCAGCGTAATTTTGCCAGCTGCCGATACTGTTTTTATTCAGTGGCTGGCGAATTTGCTTTTTACTCGCGGTGGCCGATGCTGCATTGTTTTTATAAAAAGTTAGGCAGTTTTCCTGCCAGCTTAAATCACAAAAAGCATAGAGCTTCTGAGTTTGTTGGGTTGGCTCGGCCACTAATTGCTCATAGCTTTGTAAAAAAACGTTTTCAGGATACTTGTTGGCAAAATGACTTACTAAAGCCAAGTAATCTTGATGGAATGAGGCTATATCTTCAAGTTTAAAGCTGTAGTGATGAAACACACTTTGCGGGCTATACATCTGCCTAAAATTGGCAATGCTGCAATCACGCCACTCCCGTTGCATACAAACGATTTTAGCATTAGGAAATGCCGCTAAAATAAAATCAATATAGTAAAAGTTAAATGGCTGTTTATCACAACTTATAAGGCCATCACTCAGCAGCTGTGCTCTTTGCTGATAGCTAGCGAGTGCTTTAGTTACAGCGGTTGATGAATAAGCTTTATCAAGCATTTCACTATCAATCACACGAGCTGATTGCGTGGCGTGTTGTATGTGTTGCGCAATATCATTTAATTCCCCAATACCTCGTAGCTGTGTACTTTGATTAAGGATTTTTTCAACTAAGGTTGTGCCAGAGCGGGGCATACCAACAACAAAAACAGGCGAGAACTCAGAGTCACTTCTTGCAAGTACTTGCTGCTTACTTTGCGTAATGAGCTTTTGACAAAAGCGGTGGTGTTGGCTTGCTTGATAGTTAAGTTTACTTGCTATGACTTGCTTACTTAGTGCAAAGTACTTAAATGCATTTTTGTAGTCATTGAGGTGCTCATAATTAAGAGCAAGACTATGAAAATACACTTGTTGTTCAACAATGCTTTTTTCTTTATCCGCCAAAGTTTGTAGTTTTTGAATATGTTGCTCTGCATCTAGAACAGTATTGAGTTCAGCCTGCGAATAGTGGGCTTGATAAAAGCGAGGTTGCTTTGTAGTTAGTTGCTGTAACAAGCTTTTAGCTTCATCGAACAGTCCGTGAATTTTATAACACACCGCCAAATTATAGCTAATTTGTAGGTTATCCTTGTTGCGTTGGTAGGCTGCTTTTTGCAAGTTAAGAGCGTCGTCATAATGCCCTAAACGGGTGGCAATATTAGCTAATGTATCAAAGTCAGCGGCGCTAAAGTCAGCTGTTTGCAACGCGCTTTGATAGTGCACAGCTGCATTACTTACTTTGCCTAATAGTACGTATAACTTGGCAAGGGCTAAATGGTAAATCGCAAAGGAGGCTAGGCTTAGCGCTTTTTCAAGGAGTTTAATCGCTTTGTTGATATCACCAGCTGCGGTGTTAACTTCGCTGAGTAAAAAGTAACAAACGTGGTCTTCAGGATTTTGCTTTAGGCGCTGCACAAGTAGGTGATGTGCATCGTTGAGTTGCTTGTTGCTTAACAACTGTTGGATATGAGCGCGAAGCGCTTGTTGGGTATCATTTAGCATAAGCGCATAGTATACCAATTCGCCATAATACTTAATTATTTTCAGGCTTATACCAATCCCAATAAAAGCCCTGCCTAAAAGTGGCAAGGCTTTTATGGGTATGTTTAATTACAGCTCAAAGTTGTAGCTAAACTTCATACCGATAGTGCGAGGCGCTGTGGTGTAGTGGCCATAAACACGCTGTAGCTCAGGTAGCTCTTTATTAAGCTCAGCATATTGCGACATACCAGCCCAAGACTTATCACGACGTACAGAAGTGAATGCATATTTATCGAATAAGTTGTCTACGTAAAGCGTTGCAGACCACATATCGCCAGTAATTTTGGCAGATAAGTTACTTAGTGCATAACCCGGTAATACTTCGCCGTCAGCTTTTAAGCCTACTTTGGTGATCACATCGCTTTGCGCTGTAATTCCGTAGTTTACGCTTAATAGTTTATCGCCTAGGATATCTTGCTCGTAACGAAGACCAAATGAGAATTGATGCTCAGGAGCACCCGGTAAACGGTCGCCTTTGGCACCATCATAGTAGCTTTGGTATTGCGCTAGGTCGTCGCCTAATACACCAAATAAGTAAGGCGCATCTTCGGTTAATTCAGCTTTTGCATACGCGTATGTCGCATATGCAGCCCAGTTATCACCAATCATTGCGCGAGTAGAAAGTTCAACACCTTTAGAATTAGCAGAGCCTGCGTTCGAGGTAATTAATTCTTGGCCATTTACAGTGCTGCTACCAACCTGCGCATCTTTCCAATCAACATTAAATAGCGCTGCATTGAAGTGTAGGCGGTTACGTAACCATGACGACTTAAAGCCTAGCTCATAGTTGACTGTTGTATCTGGCTTGTAATCTTCTTCGTTTGGTAGAGCGCAAACAATTTGTTGTTCAGGTAGTACATCAGGGCAAGGGGCAATACCGTTACCACCACCAATACGGAAACCCTCACTCACGGTAAAGTAAGCAAGCACACCATTATCGAATGTATAGTTAGCATTAAACTTAAATAAGTTTCCGTTATCGCTGGCGCTTACATTTTCCATAACTAGATTATCGAGTGAATCAAAATCCCCTGAGTAAAGCGGTGTTGCAGAACCTGATGTTGTTGATACATCGTATTCGTAAAAACGAGCACCCAAAGTTACATCAAACTGATCTGTGATGCTGTAGCCGATTTCACCAAAAAGTGCTTTTTCAGTGGTTTCACTATCTGAAATTAGAATGTACTCAAGGTCTTGTTCAACATTTGGAATGCCGCCACCCCAGTACTCAGTCAGACCCGGCGTGTACTCACGATCATCTGAGTAGCTTTCTACTTTGTTATAGAAGCCACCTACAATCCAGTTAAAAGCACTACTGCTATTTGAAACTAAACGAAGTTCTTGCGTAAACGTATCACGGTCTGAGGTGTCGTGTGTATAGCCAACAAAAGAAGGGAAGTCGGCATAACCTGACCAAATATCGTAAAGAAGATCAGTTTGATCGCGCTGACCAGACTGTTCATAGCTAGACCAACCAGATGCAGATACCAGCTCAGCAAAACCAAGATCTGCTTTTTACTTCTAAGCTTAATAAATCGTTTTCTTCTTCGCCAGGCTCAAGTACACGAGCTACGTTTTCGTACTTTCCTGGGATGCCTTGTAGCGCACTGCTATCAGCAAGTGAGCCGTATTGCGATGTTGAGTTACCGCCATTTTCTTGCTTTTGATAAAAGTAGTTAAGTGTTGCATCAACATCTTCGGTTGCAAGCCAACGCAGTGATAAACGTGCTGTGGTAATTTGCTCGTCGTTAACATCGCTTACTCTTTTTAAGTTGGCGTTTACATCGCTGCTGTCTGAAAAGTCAGGGTTCGGGTTTGACACTCCAGGCTCTTGAACAACGTGCGTATAGTCAATGTAACCAGGGTTATCGTAATAGTTTAAGCTGGCACGAAATGCGAGTTTTTCTTCAATAAGCGGAGTGTTGAATACCACGCCAAACTCACCGCCGGTGCCGTCGCTTTCGTTGATACTAAATACATCGCCTGTAACCTGACCTTCTGTTAGATCTAGATCGGGCTGCTTAAGTAAGTAACGGATCGCACCGCCTAAAGTTCCCGCGCCATAAAGTGTACCTTGTGGACCAATTAACACCTCTACACGGTCAACATCAGTTAAACGTAAGTCGATGCTAAGTGGAATTTCACCAACATAAGTGGCCACTGTGCCACTATCAGAAATACGATCAGAGGTATTTGTGTTTAAACCACGAACGATTATCGGAGAACCTTCACGGCCACCTTGATCAGAAATTGTTAAGCCTGGTACCCAGCGCGCGACATCTTCAAGATCACCAATGTTTTGGTCGCTAATTACATCGCCATTTAGGGCTGTGATATTAAGCGGTGCATCTTGCACTGAACCTGCACGTCGTGTTGCAGTGATTTGAATAGTTTCAATTGATTTATCAACTTCTATTGCATCTTCAGCTGCAAACGCCATATTGCTATTGATTAAAACCGCAGAAATTGCACTTGCAAGTAGAGCAGGCTTAAAGGTGTTCATGATTGATTCCGATTATGTTGTAGTAAATTTATGCTCAAAAATTAAACAAAGGTAATAATTTAAGCGTAATTCTAGAGTGAATTAGTGAATTTATATCCAATTATAATGTATTTTTATTCTTTTCGTCATGTCTTATTTGCAAAAAAATTCACGTTATTTGAATAAATACTCTAGTGAGGAGTCGTTAGTCATTGAAGGGACAATGAGTACACCCGTTGGTGCAGCACTTACCACGCTTTAAAAAGAACCAGCGGCTAAACACCATATAGTTGTTTTCTAATGTGTAATCGAGGTTTTCAATCAAATTACCATGCTGGTAAAAGGGTTTCGCAAAGGCTATTTGCTCAGCCAGGGGCTGTTCATATAGTTTTGATAAAAAGATATTTATCTGTTTTATAGTACACTCACGACATAAGCAGGATGTTGCATTATTAATAGGTAAGATTGCAGGCAGTTCGTTACACCAGCAGGCATTTATATCATCAGCACGACATGTTAATGAGGCACCGCAGTGTGAGCAGGTAAGGGTTGTCATTGAGTCAAGGATTAACCGGTCAGTTTAAAAGGTAAGCATAGCAAATGGATAAATTACACGCATTAAGTCAGTTCGCTTGTTTTGGGGAGCTTTGGGATGAGGCTATCACTGTAATTGCTGCCTGCCCAGATAGCCAAGAGGGTGAATATATATTGACCAAGACAGTATTTCGCCAAGTTCTAGAGCGAGCTATTAATGGTGAAATTGATTTTGATGATCTGGTGCTTTGGGCCAGTGTTTTAGAGTCTCGTCAAGATATAGATGAGAGCGCCGTTGAAGGTGCTGTGTATGCTTTAAGTAATCATGAACAAATGGGTGAACTTACAAAGATGACATTAGTAAGGTTGTTAGCCTTGGTATAAAAATAACTCATCATTAGATGGTAGATTTCTATTACCATTAATTTTAGCTACAATATGCGCCGTTTAATTTTTCGGTAATCACAGTGGCTAATATTTTTAATAACGCAGTTTTAGCGCTTCGCGCACAGCAAATGAGCGAATCAAGGCGCGAATTTAAAGCACGAGGTGCAAAGCTTACTCGTTGTGAGCGTTGTTTATTAGCTGAAAACTATTGCATTTGTGAAGGTGTTGAACAAGCGCAGTGTAATGCCGCAGTGTGTTTACTGATGTATCATAATGAAAGCTTTAAACCATCGAATACAGGGCGTTTGATTGCTGAAATTATTCCTGAAAACTATGCATTTAAGTGGGACAGAACAGAACCTGATCACGCATTATTAGCCTTATTACAAGACCCACAATATCAGCCAATGGTGATTTTTCCGGCGAGTGATGTTGAAGATGAAACGCGAGTAATCGATGAAGTATCGCCACAGCAAGGTAAGCGCCCATTGTTTATCTTTTTAGATGGTACTTGGCGTGAAGCAAAAAAGATGATTCGCAAAAGCCCTTATTTAGATAACTTACCTGTATTGTCTATTACCCCAGAAAAGCTTTCAGATTATCGTTTACGAGTTGCTCCACATGAGCATCAACTTGGTACAGCTGAGGTCGCTATAATGGTGCTTGCGCTTGCTGGTGAAGTAGATGCTACACAAAAGCTCGAAACGCACTTTATAAAGTTTAGGGATGCATATTTACTAGGAAAGCGAAATAAAGGACGCCCAGAGTAATACTACTTTGCTTAATTAATCCCTCAAAATGATTAAGTATTGTTGCGGATTGGAATAACTATTTTTAGGCAAAAGAAAAGCGCGAACTATTGCTAGTCGCGCTTGCGGAATCTTCTTAATTTTTTGCATCCTGCAATTGAATCTAATCAACTCCCTAAACTTTGCCTATCCATGCGATTGCACTTTACTTTTTGGTTCTATGCAATGTAAGGCTTTCCAGCCTTGTTTCCTTGTCACTCCTTTACATCCATGCGGGTAATTTCTTTACCTATCCTTTACGCGTCGTCCTGACACTATCCATATGTTAGCAATTCCATTGCGATACCTTTCGGCCTGTCCTTTAATCCACTTTTTAAACATCCTGTATAACAACGTCCTGTTGTTATGCCATTTCACATCATCCTGATGTTGTCCTTAGTGTGTCATTCCATTGCGATACTCTTCCTGAGCCTGTCCTTGGTTCCTTTTTATCCTAATGAACCTTATTCCGCGGTTTTATGAGTAATACTTCCATATCCGTTTACTCATTAAGCTTCTTGCTTAGTTGTTGTATGTAAGTATAGGGAATTAGTGAGCATCGAATAGGTCAAAATCGCAATTAAAATAACGGTTACATTATTGTAATTAATAATAAATCACTATTTATCAATGTTTTAAGCTTTTTTAGGGACCGTTTTTCGAGTTTTTTTACTCAATAACTGCCATTTAGGTGAGATATATCTTACAAGTAAGTTCTCAAATGGCAGTACGTAAACTTATAGGGGGAATATAAACGGGTGCACTTTTAGCAGAGTATAGGTAAAATATTTTGATAATTGTTATTATTTAGGTGCCAACAATGAAAAAAACAGCCTTACTGATTTTGACTACTTTAATGAGTACGTCAGCACTTTCTGCCGATGTGGTTAATATTTATTCGTTTCGTCAACCATTCTTAATTCAGCCAATTTTAGATGACTTCACCAAGCAGACTGGTATTAAAACCAATGTGGTGTTTGCGAAAAAAGGTTTAATTGAACGTGTGAAACGTGAAGGTAAGCACAGCAAAGCTGATTTGGTGCTTACTTCAAACTTTAGCGCACTTATTCAATTAGAAGATCTTGGCTTAACTCAATCAATAAAAAGCGATGTTATAGATGCAAATGTTCCTAGCACATTTCGTGATGCTGATGGCCAATGGATCGCTTTAACGAAACGAGTTCGTAATGTTTACTCTTCAAAAGAGCGTGTTGGCGCACTCGCTGATTTAAGTTATGAAGACTTGGCTGATCCCAAATATAAAGGCAAAATCTGTACTCGCTCAGGTAAGCATCCATACAATTTAGGTTTAGTTGCTTCTATGGTTGCGCATCATGGCGAAGCAAAAACTAAACAATGGTTAGAGGGCGTTAAAACCAATTTAGCACGTAAGCCACAAGGTAACGACAGAGCGCAAGTCAAAGCTGTGAAAGAAGGATTATGTGATCTGGCATTAGGCAACAGCTACTATTTTGGTAAAATGATGCAAGATGAGCAGCAAAAGTCATGGGCTGAAGCGGTTAATATTAACTTTCCAAACCAAACCAATCGTGGCTCACATATTAATGTTTCGGGTGTTGTTATGACGCGATACGCTAAAAATCCGGAAAATGCCTTGAAACTGATTGAGTATATGACCGACAATAAAGCGCAAAATATGTATGCTTCGGTCAATATGGAATACCCTGTAAAGCAAGGGGTTGCATTGTCTGAGATGGTTGCGTCATGGGGTGAGTTTAAAGAAGATAGTCTTGCTCTTGATGAAATAAGTAAATACCGTCCTGTTGCGTTAAAGCTTATTGACGAAGTAAAGTTTGACTTATAACGAGGTTTTTCCTCGTCTTTTATAAAAGCTGTTTTTTAACAGCTTTTATTTTATCTGGTATTAATCCACTTATGCATGTGAAGTTTTCGTTGTCGCGTTGGCAAGTATTGGCTTGGCTAATCGGTTTGCTACTTGTTACGCCGCTAGGTTTTTTATTGTTTGAATCTCTGCAAGGTGGTTCGGATGTCTTTCAGCATTTATTCGATACTGTTTTGTGGGACTACACGCGTAATACCCTTGCACTCATAGCTGGGGTTGGGCTATTGAGCTGTGTTATTGCGCTGCCGCTTGCGTGGTTGACTGCGTACTGTGAATTTCCTGGTCGAAAACACTTTGAATGGGCACTGATGCTGCCTTTGGCAATGCCAACTTATCTCATTGCTTATGTTTATACGGACTTACTTGATTATGCTGGGCCTGTGCAAATTGCGCTCAGGGACTGGTTTGATTGGCAGTCACCCGATGATTATTGGTTTTTTGATATTCGAACTTTGCCGGGTGCAATTATTATGATTGCATTAGTGCTGTATCCGTATCTTTATCTTATTTTTAAAACGGCCTTAAGAGAGCAATCTTTTAAATTAGTGCAAGCTAGTCAGTTAATGGGGTTATCGCCATTACAAAGCTTTTTACGGGTAAGTTTACCGCTTGGTCGAGGGGCAATTGTGGCAGGAGTTACGTTAATCAGTATGGAAGCTATGGCTGATTTTGCCACTGTTAATTACTTTGCAGTGAGCACACTAACGACCGCTGTTTACGATACCTGGCTTGGCTATTATTCATTAACCGCTGCGGCAAAAATATCAGGCATTATGCTGCTTATTTTGTTTCTCACTATTATGGTTGAGCGCTTTAGTCGTCGTAATCAAGCTGTGTATGAACGCCAGTCGAGCATTAACAGCGCAACTTTATATCGCTTTAAAGGTAGCACAGCATGGGCTGCAAGTTTAGTCTGCACAGTTGTGTTGGTACTTGCTTTTGTCTTGCCAGTTGGAGTGCTTGTTAAATACGCCATTGTTTATGCGGATGAAGCATGGAATGGGGCATTTTTTAATTATGCTTGGCAGAGCTTTAAAGTCGCCATTGCTGTCAGCCTAGTGACAATCCTTCTTAGCTTGTTGGTACTGTTTTATCAGCGTATTGCTAAACAAGCGTATCCACTCATTCCGGGGCGTTTAGCAAGTACGGGTTATGCGCTACCGGGTACGGTACTGGCGATTGCGGTATTGTTACCACTAACACAAATTGATGATGCACTTAATCAATGGCTTGAACCAATAGGTTTATCGCCGGGTTTACTTCTGAGTGGGACATTATTTGCGATGATTTTTGCGTATATTGTGCGCTTTTACGCGATTGCACATGGCGCCCTTGAAAGCAGCTTTTTACGTATTAGCCCTTCTCTTGATATGGCAAGTCAATCTATGGGTAAAAGTGCATTTCAAACCTTGTATAAAGTACATCTGCCTTTACTTAAACGCGGCATTTTAACCGCTGGGCTTCTGGTATTTATTGAATGTATGAAAGAGCTACCCGCGGCCTTGTTATTACGACCGTTTAATTTTGAAACTCTTGCAACTCATGTTTTTCAATATGTTAGTGATGAGCAGTTAGAGTTAGCGTCTATCTCAGCCCTGTTTATTGTGTTAGTCGGGCTTATTCCTTTGTATTTCGTTAATCGTTCGATGGAGCAAAATCATTCATGAGTCATTTGATAATTAAAAATTTAGCTTATCAATACAATGGCACTAAGGTATTGGATGCGCTTAATTTGAATGTTGAACAAGACGAAATCGTTTGCCTGCTTGGGGCAAGTGGTTGCGGTAAAACAACGACTTTAAAAGCGATTGCCGGAATTATTGAGCCCTCACAAGGTTTTATGAGCATTGATTCGCTTGTCGTTAATGACGACAAGCATTTTGTTGCACCAGAAAAACGTAATATTGGCATGATGTTTCAAGATTACGCGTTATTTCCTCACTTATCGGTGAGCGACAATATTGCATTTGGTTTAACCAATATGAGTAAGTCGCAAAAGCGTGAGCGCGTGGATGAAATGCTGAGCTTAGTTAAGTTAACTGGCTGTGCAGAACGTTATCCGCATCAATTATCAGGTGGTCAACAACAGCGTGTTGCAATTGCTCGTGCGCTTGCTTATAAACCCAGCTTGTTATTACTTGATGAGCCATTTTCTAATATCGATACGCAGGTTCGCTTTGAGTTAATTGCCGACATCCGCCGTATCATTAAAGCTCAGCAAGTATCTGCAGTGTTTGTTACCCATTCGAAGGAAGAGGCGTTTGCGTTTGCTGACACCTTGGCTGTAATGTATGGTGGAAAAATAGCCCAACAAGGCTCATCAGAACAGTTATTTAGCCAACCTAACTCAAAGGAGGTTGCAGAGTTTCTTGGTACAGGCATATACTTAACGGCGAAAGTCTTAACGCCAACTGAATACGAAACGGCGTTTGGTGTAATACATTCACTCACAGTAAATAACAGTGCTCACAAACAAGGGCAAGTTTATGTACGGCCTCATTATATTCAGTTATGTGAAGCTGATCAGAGTGATGAAAATAGCCTGACAATTTTGCACAGACGCTTTATAGGCACACGTTATGTTTATCGTGTGAATATAGCGGGGCAGGAGTGTGAAGTCGCTGCAGAGCAAGACCGCGTGTTTGCCGTTGAGCAGCCTGTAAAAATAAAAATAATGCCGCACACAGTCAATTTTTTTCATGATTAGTACTGCTTAACAATCTTGAATTCTTGGCTAGGTGCAAATAACGAGAAGCTAAGGATTCACTATGGCGCAAGCGCAATCTGGGATTTGTGCTGAAGCAAACTTACATGGTTTGCACCTGTTTTTTAATGTTTATGATGGCCATGACGAGTCATTACGTAAAAAGCTAAAACGCGTGAGCGTCATTCAAGATGAGTTTGCGGATCAGTTCTCAGAAGCCATGCTGTCGTGCGTGGTTGCGCTTGGTGCGCAATATTGGCCGCATATTTTGCCTGAGTTTATTCCAAGTCAATTACAAAGCTTTCCTAATGTGACTCATAGTGAACATGTTATGAGTGCACAGCCATTTGATTTATTTGTACAAATTCGTTCAGACCGTGAAGATGTTAATCATCTTTTTGCCCTACAGATCCTGAAATTATTTACGCCAGATGTAGAGCTTGTGGAGCAAGTGCGTAACTTTCGTTTTTTAGATGGCCGCGACTTTAACGGCTTTATTTATGCGGGTGACACCCCTCATGGTAGACAAAAACGCAGTACGGCATTGATAGACAGACCGGGGCATTTTGAAGATCAAGGCAGCTACATTCATGTTCAGCGCTTTGTGCACGATTTAAGTGTTTGGCAACATTTGTCGTTATCAGAGCAAGAGCAAATTATGGGGCGTACTCGGCTTGATAACACCTTAATTATGCCTGCACTCGAAACTAGTCATGCAGTTCGTAGTGAACTAAAAGATGAAAATGGCCAGCCGTTGATACTTAATCAGAGCATGCCGTTTGGTGATGTTCATAAGCAGGGTATTTTAATGGTGTCATGTGCCGCGCAAGGTGATGCGTTTGAGCAGGTATTAAAGAGTCGCTTGGGGCAGGGCGATTGCTACGACCATTGGCTTGATTTTACTCAAGCCGATATGGGGTCGGCGTTTTTCGCCCCGTCAGTAAACTTTTTGAAGCAGCTTTAAACTGTATCGAATAAAGTGCGCACGCGATCAAGCGTGACATCTATTTCAGAAATCTTTGCAGGAGCGATAAAAATTGTGTCGTCACCTGCAATTGTACCAAGTACCCCATCAGCTTTACCTAATGAGTCTAGTAAGCGCGCGATAAGTTGTGCTGCACCTGGGCTGGTACGAATAATAATCATCATTTCGTTATGCATAATATCGATAACGAGTTGACGCAATGGGCTTTTCGCTGTTGGTACTCCCATTTCAGCGGGTAAGCAATACACCATTTCTTGTTTTGCATTACGGGTGCGTACCGCGCCAAACTTACTTAACATGCGAGAGACTTTACTTTGGCTTATGTTGTCGAAGCCTTGATCTTTTAATGCTTCGACAATCTCACCTTGTGAGCCGAAGTTTTCTTCTTTTAATAGCGCTTTGAACGCTTTGATTAGTGCTTCTTGTTTGTCTTGTGGTTGCATGTTGCCGTATCTGTAGTCATAAAACGTGAAGTAATTCTACACAACTCTGCATACTTATGCAGTACTAGTTTACATTTCTCGCCCTAAATGCTGTGTGTTTACAGTATAGTTTACAACTATGGTCGAAATTATACGCGAAATAAGCAGGATAAATTTGTTTTTAGTCGCTAATTTCATTATCTTTAGGGCCACAAATATTTCCTACCTCAAATTACGGAGAATTCCAATGAAAGTTGCTGTTTTAGGCGCAGCTGGCGGTATCGGCCAAGCATTGTCTTTATTATTAAAAACAAGTTTACCTGCAGGTTCTGAATTATCATTATACGATGTTGCCCCTGTTGTTCCTGGTGTAGCGGTTGATCTTTCTCACATCCCAACAGACGTTAAAGTTGAAGGTTTCGGTGCTGATAACCTAGACGATGCTTTAGCTGGTTGTGATATCGTTCTTATCCCAGCGGGTATGCCGCGTAAGCCGGGTATGGACCGTGCGGACCTTTTCAACGTAAACGCAGGTATCATCAAAACATTAGCTGAAGGCATCGTTAAAAACTGTCCTAAAGCGTTAGTTGGTATCATTACTAACCCAGTAAACGGCACTGTGCCAATCGTTGCTGAAGTATTCAAAAAAGCGGGTACTTACGATGCTGGCCGTGTATTCGGTATCACAACACTTGACGTGATCCGTTCAGAAGCATTTGTTGCTGAACTTAAAGGTTTAAGCGCTACTGACGTTAAAGTTCCAGTGATCGGTGGCCACTCAGGCACTACAATCCTTCCTCTTCTATCTCAAGTTGAAGGTGTTACTTTCACTGACGAAGAAGTCGCAGCATTAACTCCACGTATCCAAAACGCAGGTACTGAAGTTGTTAACGCTAAAGCGGGTGGCGGTTCAGCGACTCTTTCAATGGGTGCAGCAGCAGCACGTTTCTGTATGTCTTTAGTTAAAGGCTTACAAGGTGAAGAAGTGGTTGATTACGCATACGTTGCAGTTGAAAACGGTGACGCAGCATACTTTGCACACCCAGTACGTTTAGGTAAGAACGGTGTTGAAGAAATTCTTTCTTACGGTGAATTAAGCGCTTTCGAAGAGCAAGCTAAAAACGACATGCTTGAAACGCTTAATAAAGACATCCAAGAAGGTGTTGATTTCATCAATGGTTAATTTCGATAGATGATAGGTGCTATTAAAGCACCTAAAACAAAAAAGCCTGCATATGCAGGCTTTTTTAATGGCTCGAATAAATAGAGTTTAATGATCGCGGGCAACGGCGATGCGTGCCAAGCTCTCTAATGCTTGCTTGTATGGCGTTTCTGGTAAAAATGCAATACAGGCGATGGCTTTATCTGCCTCTTGCTCTGCCTTTTGCATTGTAAACTCAAGTGCTTTGGTATCAGCTAACGCCTCAAGAATACTGTCTAGGTGATCCATACCATTGCCAAGTTCAATTGCTTCACGAACGAGCTTGATTTGCTCTGGCGTGCCTTTTTGCATGGCATAAATAAGCGGTAAGGTAGGTTTACCCTCGGCTAAATCATCACCAATATTTTTACCAAGTTGCTCAGCATCGGCGTTGTAATCAAGCACATCATCAACAAGCTGAAAGGCTGTTCCTAAATGCATGCCATAAAGGTTTAATGCCTCAAGCGTTTTATCATCTTGTTCAGTGATAATTGCTGCAAGGCCAGTTGCTGCTTCAAATAACTTAGCTGTTTTGCTGTAAATGACCTGCATATAGCTTTGTTCTGTGGTGTCAGGATCGTTACAGTTCATTAGCTGTAATACTTCACCTTCAGCAATGACATTCGTTGCATCAGCTAAAATTTCCATGATTGGCATTTTACCAAGACCAACCATCAACTGAAATGAGCGTGTGTAAATAAAATCACCAACTAGCACGCTAGCGGCATTGCCAAACTCAGCATTTGCTGTAGGCGTACCACGACGTAAATGTGACTCATCAACAACATCATCATGCAGTAAAGTTGCAGTGTGAATAAATTCGATGATAGTGGCCAGTGTAATGTGGTCTTTACCTTCATAGCCTAAAGCTTTTGCTGCTAAAATGGCCAACATAGGGCGAACACGCTTACCACCGCTGTTTACTATATATAAACCGAGTTGATTGACCAATGCGACATCTGAGCGCATTTGGGCATGTATAAGTTGATTGACGTCATTCATCTCATGATCGATTAACGTCTGGATAGCTTTTATATCCATTGATCTCCGAGCCAATATTTATGGGTATACGAGGCTGATTGTACAACAAAAAAAGCACTTGCTCGATATTTTGTGCTGATTCAGTAAAAAAACACTGTAAAGTTTTTTATTTTAAATCAAATTTGAACAGTTAATTGTAGTTGTTTGGTTGAATAGTAAACATGCTTGCATTTATTTAACGGCGCTTTTGACGTGTTAATTTAATTGTCATGAGATCGTAAAAACCGCTTGGCATACGTTGTTTTTAGGATAGAATAAGGAAAAATATTGAATTGCTCTCAATGCAGCTATTTTTTATTCATTTTATAGCAAAAGAGGCTTGCTAGTTTTTGCGCATTAGCGTAAACTTCGCGCCCTATTGAAGAATATTTTAGTTGCGTCGATTTGAGGGCGCACAGACGGAGTTAATTATGTACGCGGTTTTCCAAAGTGGTGGTAAACAGCACCGTGTGACTGAAGGTCAAACAATTCGTCTTGAAAAATTAGACGTTGAAACTGGTGCAGCAGTTGAATTTGATTCAGTACTTTTAGTTGCTGATGGTGAGAAAATCGAGATCGGTGTACCGTTCGTAAACGGTGGTAAAGTAACAGCTGAGGTTGTTTCACACGGTCGCGGTGAGAAAGTGAAGATTGTTAAATTTAGACGTCGTAAGCATTCTCGTAAGCAAATGGGCCATCGTCAATGGTTCACTGAAGTTAAAATCACTGGCATTAGCGCTTAATTAGAGGTACTGAGAAATGGCACATAAAAAAGCAGCTGGTAGTACTCGTAACGGTCGCGATTCAGAAAGCAAACGCCTAGGTGTTAAGCGTTTTGGTGGCGAATCAGTTCTAGCGGGTAGCATCATTGTTCGTCAACGTGGTACTCGTTTCCACGCTGGCGCAAACGTAGGTATCGGTAAAGACCACACTATCTTCGCAAAAGCAGATGGTAAAGTTCAATTCGAACAGAAAGGTCCTTTAAACCGTAAATACGTAAATATCGTAGCTGAGTAATCATCTCGATATTTGAAAAACCCCGCCTTTGCGGGGTTTTTTGTTTTAAGGCAAATAATAAGGCGTGTAAATATATATCTAAGCTAAGCCTGCAATCAGAAGGGCTTAGGTATATAATAGAGTTATTAACAAGCCAATCTTAAAGTGAGTAATCATGAAGTTTGTAGATGAAGTAGAAATTCGTTGTGACGCGGGTGATGGCGGCAGCGGTGTCGTATCTTTCCGACGTGAAAAATATGTACCAGACGGCGGTCCTGATGGCGGCGATGGCGGCGATGGCGGCAGCGTTTATCTACAAGCCGATGAAAACTTAAATACCTTAATTGACTATCAATTTGAGCGTTTTCATAAAGCAGAGCGCGGCACAAATGGCCAAAGCCGTAACATGACAGGTAAAAAGGGCGCTGATTTGACGCTTAAAGTACCTGTAGGTACGCGTATCACTGACGTTGACACTGAAGAGTCACTAGGTGATTTAACTAAACATGGTCAAAAAATTGTAGTTGCGAAAGGTGGTTTCCATGGCTTGGGAAATGCACGTTTTAAATCAAGTACTAACCGTGCACCACGTCAAAAGACACTAGGTACACCTGGTGAAGTTCGCAGCCTACGTTTAGAGTTAATGTTACTTGCAGATGTTGGCTTACTTGGCTTACCAAATGCCGGAAAATCAACGTTTATTCGCAGTGTTTCAGCAGCGAAACCAAAAGTGGCGGATTATCCGTTTACGACGCTAATTCCTAACTTAGGCGTGGTTCGTCCTGATGCAAATAAATCATTTGTGATTGCTGATATTCCAGGTCTTATTGAAGGGGCTTCAGAAGGTGCAGGGCTTGGTATTCGCTTCTTAAAGCACTTAGAGCGTTGTCGTGTATTACTACACATTATTGATATTATGCCAGTTGATGGCACCAACCCTGTTGATAATGCCTTTGCAATTATTAACGAGCTGCACCAATACAGCCCTAAACTTGCAGAAAAGCCGCGTTGGTTAGTTTTCAATAAGATTGATTTATTGCCGGAAGATGAAGCCGAAGCGCTATGTAATGAGATTGCTCAAGAGCTAGGTGAAGAAACTAATGTTTACCGCATCTCTGCAGCAAATAAGCAAAATACCCAAGCATTATGTCATGACATCATGGCGCTGCTTGATAGTATGCCGAAAGAAAAATTCGCTGAAGAAGAGAAAGAAGAAGTTGAATTTAAGTGGGATACTTACCATCAGAAAGCAACATCTCAAGACGATGATGATTGGGATGACGACTGGGACGATGATGACTACGATGTAGAAGTTATCTACCAACGATAAAATTTGAAACTGAAAAGGAGCCATGCGCTCCTTTTTTATTAATAAGAAAAAAGTATTAAGGTTTAGTGTGAAAATTTCAATGATTGCTGCTATGGCAAATAACCGAGTAATAGGTCAAGACAACCAAATGCCATGGCATTTACCTGCCGATCTGCAACACTTTAAAAAAGTAACCATGGCAAAGCCGGTGATCATGGGGCGTAAAACGTTTGAATCAATTGGTCGTCCATTACCTGGCCGTCAAAACATTATTATTACTCGTAATGCAGATTATAGTGCACAAGGCATTGAGGTAGTCACTTCGCCTGAGGCAGCGTTGGCATTAGTCGTTGATGTTGAAGAAGTCATGATTATTGGTGGCGGAAATATCTACGAACAGTTTTTACCGCAGGCTGAGCGATTATATTTAACGTTCATCGATCTTGAAGTTGAAGGTGACACTCAGTTTCCAGATTACGAAAGTGTTGCTAATTGGACGGTTGCTGAGCAAGAACAGCATCAGCCTGATAACAAAAACCCTTATTCGTATACCTTTGTAACCCTGTATAAAAATTCGTAACATTATTGCGGTAAAACTAATTGGTTGGTATAATAATGTCCGATATTTCTACGAAGAAAGTATTGCATAAGGGCAAAATATGATGAAGTTATCTAACTTATTACTCGTGGCGGCAGTTGTTTCGGCTTCGGTTGCGTATACCGCACCAGCGAAAGCTGATGACCAATTAGCTGTATCTATCTGTGAATATATCGCGGCAGATGATAAAAACCGTTTACGTGATAAGCTTAAGAGCTCACGTGTTAAAATTCGTAACATTTTTGACGCTGTAAAATGTAATGGTAATAATATGCTTCGTCATGCTATCGAGAGCGGTGCTGCTGATACTGGTGAGTACATTGTTAAGAACTTATCAAAAAGCTCTTTAGAAGATGGTGCTGACATCGCATGGGCTGAAGCAAATGGCCATGGTGGTTCACCACTAATCGCTGTTATTAAGGACCGCGCAGGTCTTTAATACTAAAAGTAAACAGATTTTGAAAAAACCGCACAGTGTGCGGTTTTTTTATTTGTATTATGCCAATACGTAATAATGCTTAATCATGCTGAGACAATAAAAAGAGTAAGCCCAGCGATAGGCTAGGCTTTAGTCAACATTCGTGTTTTTAATCGTTAACTAAACTTATCAGTTTCCTTTTCTAAATCAGTTGTTAGACCTTTAATTAGATCAGTTGCTGTGTGCGCTTGATTAGAAACATCTGCCGTTTGTGATGCTGTATCAGAGATGATAACGATACGTTTGGCTGTGTCTTCGCCTGCATCGAGTTGTTCTTTAGCGGCAATTGCGATTTGGTCGCTCATTTGTGCTATGGCACTTAGTGAGCTGGCAACACGCTTTAGCTCATCATTGGCTTTTGTGGATTTTTGCACTGTTTGTTCACTGGTTGAAATACTTAGCGAGACAGCAGACTTGGCATCCTGAGTTGCTGCTTGTAACTTGCCAATCATATTACGTATTTCTTCTGTGCTGGTTTGTGTGCGCTGAGCAAGTCCGCGAACTTCGTCGGCAACCACAGCAAAGCCTCGCCCTTGTTCGCCGGCGCGCGCAGCTTCTATTGCCGCATTAAGCGCAAGTAAGTTAGTTTGCTCAGCAATACCTTGAATAACGCTGAGCACATTTGCGATGTTATTTACTTCATCATCAAGCACTTGAATATTATTACCAGCGCTGTCAATTTGTTGCTCTAAAAGCGCGATAGTGTCAGCAGCCTCGCTGGTTAAGTGGCTGGCACTTTGACCTTGTTGCTCCGCCTCTTGCACTGAGTAGGCCGCTTGTTCTGCATGTTCAACAACTGTTTGCGCCGAAGCTGTTAACTCAGTGATAGCAGAAGCAACCATTTGAGTTTCTTCGTTGAGGCTACGAGTAAGTTTATCGAGCTCAACAGAGCGTGATTCGTTATCAACACTTTGGTTCTTTAGGCTATCTGTAACGCCTTTTATACCGTCCACAACGCCACGTAAGCCTTGCTGCATGTAATGCATAGCAGCAATAATGCTTTCAGGTGGGGCATCTTGGCGAATATGTGAGTTTAAGTTGCCGCGAGAAACGTTTTTAACAATACCAATTACTTCGTCAATTTCGCCGCCTAAGGCATTGGTGAGTGATGAGCCAAAGCGAGCAATAGCAAAAGTAAGTGCAATAGTGATGAGCATTGATAAACCCAGCAACCACTTTGCGGTATTCCAATAACGCTCATCAACTTCCTTGGCGCTAATGCCTGTACCAACATACCAGCCAAATAGCGGTGTTTTTTGTACTACAGAGGTTAAATCAACGGTCTCTCCATCTCGCACTGAATCCCAGTGATAGGTGATGATTTTATTGGTTGTATTACCCACGAGGTTTTCGACCATACGGCCGATGCTGTTGCCACTGGCATCTTTAAAATCGTTAAAGCTGGTGCCGTGCAGTTCAGGGTCGTGAGGAGTCGCAACAAAATCTAAGTTGTTGTCGACAACATAAACATATTCTGATTCGTGGTATTTATTTTCACGAAGCACCTGAATAGCAAGCTTCTTTGCTTGTGCTTCTTCGAGTTGATTGTTTTTAACCATCAACTCAAATTGCTCAACAATATTGGTGGTGCTCTTCATGAGCTGGTTGATACGCGCGATGTTGTCGCTTTCGCTGGCATGGCGTAAAGATTGTAAGCCAAGTAAAGCTATCGCAGATAACGCAATAAACATAGCGATAGCAAATAAGGTGATTTTTGTTTTTAAAGCTAATCCTGATAACACAGCCAGCCTCCTTTATTATTTCCCCTTATTACTTCTACCACGTTTGTATTATTTTATTAAGTAAAAATGACAGCGTTATCATGATATTTGCTCAAGTACCTATTTAGAGCTTCAGTTCGGCTTCTGTAAGCGCTCGATATTCACCGCTTGCAAGGCTTTCGTCGAGGGTGATGTCAGCTATTTTTTCACGATGTAATTCAACAACTTTATTACCTACAGCAGCAAGCATTCGCTTAACTTGATGGTATTTACCTTCGCAAATTGAAAGGCGTAAGCTGTAGCTTGCAAGTTTTTCAACAATAGCAGGGCGAGTTAGCTCTTTCTCGTTGTGCAATTGCACCCCTTGCTCTAACGCTGCAATTGCCTCGTCTTCAATAGGTTCTTGAGTTTCAACTAAATACGTTTTGAATTTGTTATGCTTTGGTGCGGTAATTTTATGCGACCAGTCACCGTCATTAGTGATCAGCACTAAACCTGTGGTATCGATATCTAATCGACCTGCAACATGAAAGTCGCTCATGTTTGGCTCATCGATTAAATCAAATACAGTCGGGTGAAGGTCATCTTTATTAGCGCATACATAACCTGCAGGCTTATGTAGCATGTAGTAGCGTTTACCTAAAAATACTAGTGGCTCACCTTGCCAGCGAATATCATCATCTTGTGTTACAGACAAATCGAATGAGGTAATCACCTCACCATTAACAGTGGCGTATTTGCGTTTAATACCAGCTCTGGTCTTACTGCGCGGTAACTCAGCAATATGGCTAATAAATTTATCTAAACGGCATGGAAATTTCATTGGGATCACATTTTTAGTCAGCTACAATGGCGGCGAGTATAGCGGATACTAGTTACCTATGACAGTACAGCAAGGACAAATATTACAGCACTACCAAACAGAGATAGCGAATGGCAACTTAACTGAGGATGTCGCTCAAAGAGCAGCTATAACCGCACTGGATCAGTTATCACAATTGCTAACTACGCCAAGTCATTGGTGGCAAAGAGCAAAGCCGATTAAAGGTGTGTATTTGTATGGCCCTGTTGGTCGCGGTAAATCAATGCTAATGGATATATTTTATCAACGAGTTAGCATTGAGGGTAAAATCCGTTTGCATTTTCACCATTTTATGAAGCAAGTGCATGAGCGTTTAAGTGAGTTGCAAGGGCAAAAAAATCCGCTAAATGTGATTGCTAAAGAATGGGCAGAGCACATTCGCTTGATTTGTTTTGATGAGTTTTTTGTGTCTGATATTGGCGATGCCATGATCTTAGGTGGCTTATTTAAAGCCTTGTTTGCGCAGCAAGTCGTGTTAGTGGCAACGTCGAACTGCCAACCGGAACAGTTGTATCGTAATGGTTTACAGCGAGCTCGCTTTTTACCCACTATCGATTTATTAAATGATCATTGCCATATTCTAAGTGTTGAAGGCCATACAGATCATCGCTTTCGCTTTGGTAAACAAACCGAACATTACTTTATTGATAATAAAGAGGCGCTAACAGAGCGCTTTTTAAAACAAGAGCAAGCAATACAGAGGCAAACAACGATAGCGGTTTGCCATCGCAAGCTTAGCTGTGTAATGCAAGCTCAACACGCCATTATGTTTGATTTTATGACACTTTGCTCAGGACCCAGAAGCACCGCGGATTATATTTATTTGGCAGAGTGTTTTCAGCGGGTGTATTTACTCAATGTGCCAGTAATGGGGCGTGGAGCAACGGGAAAACAAATTGTGCATGGCATTGAAGATAGTTATCAGCGAGAAAAACAGGATTTACAAGAACACTTTTTAGATGATGAAGCACGGCGCTTTATTGCTTTGGTTGATGAGTTTTATGATCGCAACCGATTACTGGTGATCTCGGCCGATGTGGGTATTAGCGATTTATATCAAGGACAAAAGCTGGCATTTGAGTATGCGCGTACCGAGTCTCGACTAGTTGAGATGCAAAGCTGGAAAAGATAAAAGGCGCATTTTAAATGCGCCTTTGTTATCAGCCTAGCTGGGGATCTTCATATGAAACGGTTAAAAGCTATATTGAGCACCTACATACACGTAGCGACCAGCACCACCGCCGTATGCGCTATAGTAGTTACCACGGCCATATGGATAAAAGTCACCTTTATTATCAAACACGTTATTTACACCACCGAATACGCGCAGTTGGCTCTGTTCACCAAGTGACATGGTGTAAGACGCTGAAAGGCTGTGCTTTAAGAACGAGCCATAATCTTGGTAGGCAAGTTTTTCTGGGTTACTGATACAAGTATCTTCACCAGCCTCACAGCGGGCATCGTTTTCGGCAATATACTCTTGATAGTCTTCTTCAAGACTCTGGCTTGCTTTAAACGAGCCTAAGTAATTTGTGCGCCAGCGAATACGTAAGTTATCGTTACGCCATGTAACTGACATTGATGCTTTATCTTTGCTGCTGCCATAACCTGCGTAGTGACTGGTTACCAAGCTGCCATCAAGGCCTTCATAAGTTTGCGAGTTTTCGATTACATGGTTGTAATCTAGTTTAAACGACAACTGACCCAGGTTATCTAAGTCTAATTTGTACTGTGCAACCACGTCATAACCGCGCGCTGTTAGCTCATCGAGGTTATATTGACGTTGTAAGATTTTAATAATATTACCTTCGCTGTTACGGGTAATGTCATTACAAAATACGTTGTCTTCGCCCCATGCTGCTTCTGAGTTGTAGCACTCACGCATGATGTTTTCATTACTGATCTGCGAAATCGCATCAACAATGGCGATATCATAGTAATCAACGGCAAGATTAAAGTTTTCTAAAAAGGTTGGAGCCACTGTAACCCCAAAGGTATAGGTATCAGCGGTTTCTTCTTTTAGGTTTTCGTTACCAGTACCCGGTGAATAGCTGTTGTTCTCATCGCTAAACTCAAAGTTAGGATCAGCAGCAAGTTGTGCAGCTAATGTAGGCTCCTTACGGCAGTTATCGTGACCTGGTTTAGTCGATGTTGCTGTTAAACCGTCACAAATATCGTCATAGCTGTCGTAATCGCCACGTGGTGGTGACATAAGCTCGGTGATCGTTGGCGCACGTTGAGCTCGGGCGTAGTTTGCTCTAAATGCATAGCCCTCGATTGGCTCCCAAAATACACCTAGCTTGTAGCTGGCAACAGTATTGACATTTTCCATGCTGTAGTTAGCTAAACGTAATGAAGTTTCTGCGCTTAAGCTTTTTGCTAAAGGAGCATCTTTTAACAGCGGGATCGCAAGCTCTGCAAAGGCTTCGTAGACTTCAACTTCACCATAAAAATTTGGTACATAGTTAAAGGTAATACCGCCAGCTTTCATGTCGTCGCTGGTTGATAAGTCTTGGCTGTCTTTACGGTATTCGCCACCAAATACTGCGGATACTGAGCCTGCTGGTAATTCAAATAAATCACCCGTTATGTAGCCAACCACACCGTATTGCTTTATTTCGGTATCAATAATTGGGTTAGTGCGGATCCAAGCCGCCATCTCTTCGGTGATAGAGCCTTCACCAAATAAGTTAATTGGCACACAGCCTTCAGCACGAGCTGCTTCATCAATACATTGAATGGTGCCATCCGCTAACTGTTCAGCTTGCAAAGCTTGATTAAGTTTTACGGTATTTAATTCATTGCTGCGAATTTGGTGCTGGGTAAAACGACCATAACTTGCAGATAGATCCCAGTCCCACTCGTCGTTAAATAACGTGCCTTGAAGACCTGCCCAGCTGCGAATCGTTTTACGGGTATTATCTGTGCTGATATTACCGACTTCGCTGAAGCGGCGATCCCAATAAATGCGATCTTTATATGGGTTGGCATCGAGGATTTCTTGCGGCACATACGGGTTGTCGATTGGGATATAGCCCGGTGCTACATCTGCAAGGGGCTCGCCAGTAGTAGGGTCGTAACGTGGTACATACGCACCTTCGTATTCATCTTCAGGCGACTTATTGTTAAACGAGCCACTTTCGCTGTATTGAACTTGTGCGTAAAACATCACATCGTCAGTTAAGTCATAATCAATTTTAACTGCCGCAGACACGTTATCGCTTGGAACATCAAGCATTACGTATTGATTTGAGTTAATACCGTAAATTTCTTCATTGCCTTTCCAGTCATCACGTAGAGTTTGACCGTCATACCAAAACTGCGTGTCGTTGCGGCTGTTTTCTAAGAATACACCGCCCGGAATACCATCACTTTTGCTAACCCAGTCAGCTTGTGTGATGTCACGCATACATTGATCGCCATCTGCTGTTTGCATTACATTACACATGCGATCTGGATCGTAATCGTAACTATCTTCAATTTGTGCGCGTTTACGATCGTAAAAAGTCATACCAAAATCACGGTCCCAGTTGGCACTGAAATAAGCGTAGCCACGCTCATTAGCAAACGAGGTACCGTAGTTTAAATCAAGGGTAAATTCTTTACCGCCGCCATCAGTGGTTTCACCTGTGTTCGCTTTAAAATCAAAGCCTTCTTTTTTTGATTGGGTGATAATATTCACCACACCTGCTACGGCATCAGCACCATAGGTTGCCGATGCACCGCCACTGATTATCTCCACGCGCTCTACCATGCCGCTTGGAATGGTATTTAAACTAACATAGTTGCCGCTGTAGCTATTTGATACAACACGACGGCCATCAATCAGTGTTAGAGTGCGGTTAGCACCTAAATCTCGTAGTTCGACGGTAGATAACCCCGTTGCTGAAACACTTGATTGGCTGGTGGTGTTACCTATGCTCTCACTTAGAGCAGGCATGTTATCAACAAGAATATCTGATAAATTGGTTAAACCGGTATCGGCAATGGCTTCACGGTCCATTGTGACCAGCGGTGTAGGAATTGAAAAGCTATCACGCTTAATACGCGAACCCGTTACAACAATTTTTTCAGGCTCTTCAGTTTGTTCATTAGCTGTTGGGGTGGTGTTGGCGGTGCGGGCAATCTCAGCTTCATTGGCAAATGCATGTTGGCTAAAACCACTGGCAACAGCAAGTGCAATAGCACAGGGTTTGGTTAGTAGATTTCTCACAGGTGTTCCTAGTTGTTTTATTTTTAATTTTTAGAACCAGAGTGATGCTCTTTTTAAGGGCAGTTAAAATTTACAGTGAGCAACACTCTGGCTGGTCGGTATTGACGTAAAAATATTTATAGAAATGTGAACTTAACTACAATCTTAGGTGGCTCGTTTATGTCTCTATTTTATATCTACTGAATATCTATTCATTTAAAATCAGCGAGTTAAGAAATGTTCATTGTTAACTGTTTTGCAACGTTAAAGCTGGTGAAAGAAACGCTTTTAAGATAAATTGATAGGGCTTTATACTGCTGTACTTCTAAAATGGGGTTTTATTTAGAGTTAATGGAAACATCTAATCGCGCGTATCGGCTGGGTTCTTGTGTTATTAACCCACTCGAAAACAAACTTAACTGTAATGGTACTGAACAGATACTACAGCCTAAGTTTGTTGAACTATTAGGGTGTTTAGTCGCACGGTATCCTGAGCCCATCACACGCGAAGAGCTCATTAATCATGTCTGGGATGGTAACTTTTATGTTGGTGAAAAAGCCTTAACAAATGCTATTTGGCATCTACGAAAAGCATTTAAAGAACTCGACCCAGAACAAACTTACATAGAGACACTACGTAAAACGGGCTATCGTGTTTTGTTAAAGCCTGAGCCAATAGATACAGCTGATAAAGAAAAGTCAGTGGGTATTAGCATCACTACTGCGCAAATTCGTCAGCTGTTTGTGGCAATGTGTGTAATTAGTCTTGTGGTAATGTATTGGCTGTTCTCTTCGCCTTCGGAACAAATAAAGTCAAGCTTTGTGTTACCGCTTAATAGCATCGAAAGTGTTACTGCAAGCCCAGGTCGCGAGATTTACCCTTCAATTTCTAATGATCAGCACTATTTGGTGTATTCATGGCGACAGCTCGGTAAACCAAATAACTTATATTTACGCGATTTACATTTTCCTGAGCATCCAGCCAAGCAACTAACTGACTCTCCTTATACAGAAGGGCGCTCTGTGTTCAGCCCAGATGCAAATACTTTGTACTATTACCGCATGGGGTCTGATGTCTGTGAAATTGTTAAGTTGTCTTTGATTAATGCCACCAGTGTCGTATTAGGGGAGTGTAGTAATAAATATCCGACTGATCTCGATATTAGTAGTGATGGTAAAACCTTAGTCTATATTGCTGATCACACCACGCAATCAGGTGACTATGTCACTCGTATCAAACTGCTCGATTTACAGGCAAAACAAACAAATGAAACGTTTATTCCTTGTAATGATGACTGCGAAACTGTGTATGAGTCTGTGTCGTTTTCACCAGATGCACAGCGAGTTGTGGTTACGCGTAATGTTAAAAACAACCAAAAAGCGCTGTTTTTAATTGATGTAAAAACAGGGCAAAGCCAACGCCTAACTCATGATTTTGTTGATATTCATGGTGTAGATTGGCATCCATCTAAAGCGCAATTGGCGTTTAGTGCAGTTGAGGGTGGCAAACGTTATGGCTACTTCTACGATATTGATAATCAAACCCTAATCAACACGCAAATCGCTGGCATGAGCTCTCCTAACTACAGTAGCGATGGCAGTGTTTATTATCATCAGTGGGATTTAGATAAGGTGATCACGCGTCTGAAAATAGACGAACAAGTGGCCAGTTCACCGTTTTCTATGTTATCGACCAATTTTAGCTCGCTATTCCCAGAATATAATCAGCAGCAAAACAAACTGCTGTATGTGTCGAATGAATCGGGCAGTTCACAGCTTTGGATTGTTAACCCCGATAGCAGCTCGCGAAAGCAGCTTACTGACTTTGCACATAACACCGGGGAAATTCGTGACCCAACTTGGTCAGCCGATGGACGCTATATTTTGTTTTCATTGTATGACAATGGCAGTACCCGCTTATATTTTTATGATTTCAAAGTAGAGCAAAGCCAACAAATCAAACTGCCATTTAGCCATGCTGTTAAACCCAAGTTTAGTGCTGATAGCCAGCATATTTTAGTCTCTGATGGAGACTATCTTTACCGTTATGACTTAACAGCAAAAAGCTTCGGTAAAGCAGTTGAAGTGCCAGCGCAGTATGGTGTTGAAACACAAACAGGTGATATTTTATTTACTAACTCGCGCCATGCTATTTGGATTAAACATCATGATACGGGTGTAGAAGAAATGCTGGTGAATGATATTAAATTAGCGCGCAGCTATGCATGGTTGCTAGTGGCAAAGAATGCTTATCATGAGGGACGTATTTATTACTATAAAGAACGCTTAGGTGATTACCGTATTAGCTACTATGACTTAGCAAGTAAGCAGCATCATGATTTAATTGCTTTACCAGAGCGTGCTTATAGTCGCTCATCGGGCCTGACCTACATACCCAATGAGCGTTGGCTGGTTTACACTGCGTATTTATCGCCTGAGATAGAAATCAAACGCTTACCCGCAGCCTATTTACCAAAGTAATTAACACTTTCGGTAGATATCAGCATCCATATCGTAAATATTAACGCTTAGGCTATACGAGCGGCGACAGTATGTTCTTAAGCAACTTAGTAATTGCTCACTGAGCATTTGCTTTTGCTCTATGGTTCTTCCTGCCATGATTGATGCGCCGATGTGAATAAAGCCATCTTTGCCTTCACCTAATTCGTAATGCTGATAAGCAATTGCACGAGTCTTTATGGTCGAAAGCTCAAATAAGCCAGAGTCAAAAACGGCTTGGTGAACTTTTTCAACTAACACTTGTGGCAGAATTGGCAAATCTTCTGAGTGTTCTATAACAATGTGCGGCATGGGGTCTTCCTTAAAAGCGGTAACTAAAACCGATGTTTGTCTGAAATTGGTTTAACACATCACCATCAAAGTGCCATAGACATTGATTGTCTTCTGATGTTGGTAAAGTGCACGATACGTTACTTGCATTATTTACAATAGTTGCCAGCCAGCGAGTTTCAACATAAACCCGTGCTTGTTCAGTAAATAAATAATCGACGCCTGCATAAAGGCCCGAGGTAAAATACGTATCTGAGTCGGCAAAGTCAGTGCTGACGTGGTTTGCGCCAATTTGGGCGCCAACAAAGCTAACCACACGATTAGCCAGTGGCACTTCTATGGCACTTTGAAATAGCAGGTATTGCATCTCGACTTGCTTGTTGGTTTGGTCTTTCATATCAAGCTCGGTTGCCGAATAGAAGAAGCCATAGCGAGCATTATCAATGGTTCTATCGAAGCTGACAGTAAAATGGCTGTCATCCTCAAGCTCAATCTTTAGATTTTCTTCGGTTTGCACCGAGTTAGTAAAGTTTTTGCCGAAACCGGCGCTAATTGAGTAGCCAGCTTGAGCTGTACTACTTAAGAACATGAAACACAGTAAACCAAGCGATTTTTTCATTGTTTAGGTGCTCGTTGTTGAAGATATTTTGAGATAGTATTGAAACATAGCAAGCAAATCGTTGTAAACGGACAACTATCGCTTTTTAATAAGGAACACTAGGATGAAGTTACTAAAATTAGCTGGACTTACTGCGTCACTTATTTTGTTGAGTGGCTGCTCGGATGATGCTGCTTCGGTAAGCTTAGGGTTATTTACTACAAAAGACATTAAAGTAGTATCACAACAAGACCCAATTATTAGCGGTGTAACCTGTCACATCAGCCACATTGAAGCCAACCTAGACTTTGCTGATCCTTCTGATATGTCTATTGCCTGTCGTCAAACAGGGCCTATTACAGCGGAACAATTACAAAAAATAGATCGTAGTAAATCGGGTGAGGTGGTTTTTAAATCATCAAAAAGTATTTTATTTAAGTCGTTAAAAGTGCGCCGTATTTATGATGCGCCAACACGTACACTTTTATATTTGTCGTATTCAACAAAAGAATCAAGTGGCAGTCATCATCACGCTTTATCAACAGTGCCTTTGTATAACACTGATGCATGGCAATGGGCACAATCACAAGAGTAATTTATGTTAGCGTTATTTAAATCAAGTCCCCTTATTGATGAGCAAGAGCAGCAGTGGCTAATTGATACCTTTTTGTGGGCTGTTGAGCACTTTGATAGTGATTATTTTTTAAAGCATACGAAAATCATTTTACCTAATGGGCAGTTCTTTCCTGATAGGGTATCAAGTGTAGCCGAAATGGCTGAAAAGGTATTTAGTCGGGTGGTTGATTATGCGGGTATGCAGGCGTGGCCAATTAACTTGGTTGCACCTTCTGGGCTGACACCTCAGGTGTTTCCACACTTCGAATTTTTAGACGCAATACGCGGCGAAAATGTACAGTTGATCGTTCCTGCAAATCATCACGTGAATATTTCATATAACCCGAACCAAATAAATCAGCCACAAGATTTAGTCGCTAGTTTTGCAGGGACATTAGCGACGATTTTGATTCACCATGTGGGTGTGTTACCACCCGGCGGTAAAGAGTATTTACCGCAGGCAAGTGATGCGTTGGCATGCTATTTAGGCTTTGGGGTGATGATGAGCAATACGGTGTATCAATTTAAAGGAGGTTGTGGCTGCGGTTATAACCCATATGCTAATCGTCAAGCGGCGCTGACTGAGCCACAAACGCTGTTTATGCATGCGCTGGTTACACACTTTAAAGGGGGCAGTCAGTCGAAGACGTTTTTAAAGCCACATCTTCGCAGCCAATATAAAAAAGCGCAAAAACAAATTAAAGCTCTCATGCATGACAGTGCTAATCCTATGTTATTGGCATTAGATCAAAAAGCGATAGGGTAAGTAGTTGTGCAGTATCTAGATGAGTTTTTATTGATTGCCATTGCCCATTTTTTTGCGGTAGCCAGTCCTGGACCTGACTTTGCGATAGTGCTTAAGCAAAGTATTCAGCAAGGACGTAAAAATGCACTTTGGACTAGCGCTGGTGTTGGCGCAGCTATTTTGTTGCATATTGCTTATTGTGTATTAGGTGTAGCGTTAATTTTATCGCAGTCGCCTAGCTTATTTATGGCTTTAAAATACGTAGCGGGGGCTTATCTGGCTTACTTAGGCGTGCAAGCTTTACGCAGTGCCAAGCCGAGCGATAGTAAACAGCAGCCCCTTGCTCAGGCTGAGCCAGAATCGGTGTATAAAGCATTTCGACGCGGGTTTTTTACCAATGCACTTAACCCTAAAGCAACCCTGTTTTTTATGTCGTTATTTACCCTCGTAATTAGCCCTGAGACACCCGTTTTAGTTCAAGCTGGTTATGGCTTATATATGGCTATTGCAACTTGGCTATGGTTTTCATTTTTATCTTTGGTGCTATCAAAAGCATCGGTTCGTTCATTTTTCTTAAAAAGCGGGTACTGGTTTGATAGAGGCATAGGTATTGTGCTTATTGCGTTAGCTATTCGCGTTGTTGTGTGAGGTGACTATGACTATTTATAACTTTTCATTTGGGTCAAATATGTCTTCGAGCCGTTTGCTTGCAAGGCTTCCAGAAGCAAAGCGTATTGGCACAGCTATTTTAAAAGGCTATGAGCTTACGTTTGATATGGTCAGTACCGACGGCTCTGCAAAGTGTAGTATTCGCGAAACAGATAATACTGATGCCTTGGTGTATGGCGTGGTATATCAGCTCAATGAGATGGAAAAGTCGATTCTTGATGAAATTGAAGGCCCGCGTTATGACTGTGTAGATATCACCGTTGAGCTTATTGATGGCGAGCGTGTATCAGCTCATTGCTACATTGCCAATACCATTGATGACTCACTTTTACCATTCGACTGGTATCTTCAGCACGTTCATCGCGGAGCGCTTGAAGCGGGCGTACCAAATCATTACAGTGAAGCAATACTCGCAAGACAAAGTTGCGATGATCCAGATAAAACCCGGGCAGCGAGAGAATTCGCTATTCACAACAATAAAAATCACCAAGGGACATTATGATATTCCGTAAATTAGCCGTTGCAGCGGCATTGTTATCAAGCTGTTCATTTTACAGTTATGCCGACATTGATACTAAAAAAATAGAAGACGTTATCGAAACCTCAATGGCGCGTTTTGATGTGCCGGGTATGGCAGTGGCGATTGTTGAAAATGATAAAGTCGTGTTAGCAAAAGGCTTTGGTATCGCAAACCTTGATACTGGTAAAAAAGTGAATAAAGACACTTTATTTGGTATCGCGTCAAACACCAAAGCATTTACTGCCGCAGCGTTAGCTAAATTGATTGATGAAGGTAAGCTCAGTTGGGATGACAAAGTAATCGATCACTTACCTGAGTTTCGTTTATATGACCCTTATGTAACCCGTGAAATGACCATTCGCGATTTATTAAGCCATCGCAGCGGCTTAGGTTTAGGGCAAGGCGATTTAATGATTTGGCCTGATACTGACAAATCAATTGATGAAATTATTGCGGGCCTTAAGTATTTAAAACCGGCGAGTAGTTTTCGTAGTAAATATGCCTATAACAACTTAATGTTTGTAACCGCAGGTGAAGTGGTTGCGCGTGTATCTGGTATGAGCTGGAATGATTACATTGAGAAAAATATTCTCGAGCCACTCGATATGAAAAACTCACGTGCAGGGTTTTCACGCATTCCTAGTAGTAATAAAAACTGGGCGACGGGCCATATTCCAATGGATGGTCAATTACATCCATTTTTTGTGAACTACCTTGAAGATTTCCGTGGTGCAGGTGCAATCGCTTCTAGTGTGAGCGATATGAGCCAATGGCTACGCACGCAGCTTGCGCATGGTAAAATGCCAAATGGTCAGCAGTTATTCACTGAAAAGCAGCAACAACAAATGTGGCACCCGCACATTACCTCACTGGCATCAAAAAGCGCTTACGAAGCTTATCATCAACAATTTAGAGGTTATGGTTTAGGCTGGAGCATTGAAGACTTTCACGGTATTAAAAAACTGGGTCACGGTGGCGGCATCTTAGGCATGGTGTCTCAAGTGACGCTACTACCAGAGAAAAACCTTGGTATTGTTATTCTAAGTAACCAGCAAGCATTTAGTGCGCTATCTGCGGTGACCTATGAAGTGCTTGAAGATGCGTTAGATCTTGAAGACAAAGATTGGGTCGAAGAGTTGGCTAAAAAGCATTTCGAAAACAAAGAAAAAGCGTACGCAAATGCAAAACCAGAAACGCCAGCAGATTATCAACCAAAACTGCCAAACATCAACTACACAGGCACACTACATGACAACTGGTACGGTGATGTGGTCATTGAAGAATTAAATGGTCAGTTACGTATTGATTTTACTCATACAAAGCGTTTGAAAGGCCAGCTTGAGCATTACACCGGCAATACCTTTATTGTTAAGTGGGATGAAAAGTTACTTGAGGCCGATGCCTTTATTGAGTTTCAAATGAGCCCAGATAACCGTGTGAGTAGTGCGAAAATGCGGGCTGTCTCTACTGAAGTAACTGACTTTAGTTTTGATTTTAGAAATCTAGATTTACACGCTAAAAAGTAAACAAAAGTCGCAAAGCCACCATCAGGTGGCTTTGTTATACTGGGGGAAAATAATCCAAGGAGTGTATTATGAGAACGGCTGTAATAACTCATCCATTTTGCCGTAAGCATAAAATGATTGACGATCACCCTGAATGTCCAGCACGCTTAGATGTGATCACAGACCGTTTACTCGCCAGTGGTGTTGATGTTGCAATTACTCACTTACAAGCTCCTAAAGCTGCCCGAGACGATTTTTTACGTGCTCATGACGAATCTCTCGTTAACCACGTCGAGCAGACTATTCCTGATGAAGGGCTCGCTGAATTAGACGGCGATACTTGGTTATGCCCAGATTCAATGAAAGCAATTGAACGCGCTGTAGGCGCTGGATTATTAGCGGTTGATGAAATTCTTGCTGATAATCTCGACGCGGCTTTTTGCTCCGTTAGACCGCCAGGCCATCATGCAAACCGCAGCACCTCTGCAGGGTTTTGCGTTTTTAATAATCTAGCCATTGCGGTGAAATACGCGCAAAGCAAAGGCGTTAAGCGCATTGCTATTTTGGATTTTGATGTACACCACGGTAATGGCACCCAAGATATCTTTTTAGATGACGACAATGTGTTGTTTTGCTCTTTGTTTCAACATCCGTTTTATCCTAATACTGCCGTAGAAAATAATGCGACTTTAGTTAATTCGCCGCTGCCGATAGCCAGTGATGGTAATGATCTTAAAGCTGTTTACCTTGAGCAGTGGCTACCAAAACTCAATGATTTTAAACCTGAACTGTTGTTTATTAGCGCCGGTTTTGATGCTCACTTAGAAGATGACATGGCAAGCCTCAAATTTGTTGAAGACGATTACGCATGGCTAACTACGCAACTTGCTGAGTTTTGTCAGCAGCAAGAATGCAAGGGGATTGTCTCGTTTTTAGAGGGGGGCTATGCCTTATCAGCCCTTGGTCGAAGTGCCGTGGCGCATATTAAAGCGCTGGTGGATGCACCTTAATCTGCCAGCATCGCAAAGGCTTGCGTTGCAGTAAGCCTAGTTATTTTACTTAAACAGCACACACCTTCTTGTGCTAGATGCTCAGTCACTTTATTAGCAAGCTCCACGTCAGTTAACGCTTTAACGCTTTCTCCCTGCAAGTTGACATAGTGCCCTGTTGCTAAAAGTATCCTCGCTTCTTGTTGCTGCTCTTCACTTAAACCATAAATAAAGCTTTCTATATCGGCTTCATCTTCAACTAATGCTAATTCATTAGATGAAAAAATTATTTTAGGAAAAGATGTGTGCATTTATTGTCCTGCGTCAAAGTTGCCAAGGATGAAATGATTATAATTGTCAGTCCATGCAAGAACTAGGATTATTTACCTATGAATCAACCAAGACGACATCAAAAGGTGTGCGATGTGTTTTCGCAAAAGCTCGTTTCATGTCCTGCGCATACGCCTTTGGTTGATGCCGTAAGGTTGATGCATGTGCATGGTGTAACCGCCATTTTTATTAAACATGAAAAGTCGATTGTTGGTATCTGGACTGAAGCTGATTGCTTAAAGGTAGATATAACTAATCCCACTTACAAGAATCTTGCAATTCACGAAGTGATGTCGGCACCGGTTATCTCAGTGCCAAGTCAGTATCCAGTAAGTGATGCAACATTACGTTTTCAACAACACGGTATTCGTCATTTATTGGTAATTGACGATAATAGCCAGCCTTTAGGGATGTTGAACCTTTCTGATATCGTTCACAACCAAGGTTTAGACCACTATCTGCAGTTTAGGCCCATTCATGAACAGTATTGTACAGAATTAGAAGTGGTTGATGCCGATACGCCTATTGAGAAAGTGGTTGAACTGATGCGCATGAAACACCTTGAAAGTGTATTGGTTTATAATCAATCACTTGAAATTTATGGCATCATTACCCAGCGTGACATTGTTGAGTTAATTTTACAAACTGAGTGGTTAAACCCGTGCTGGGAATACGCGAGTTATCCACTTATTGAAATTGATAATAAAAGTAGTCTTTTTGATGCTTATCGAGTCATGACAGAACGCAATGTGCGTCATTTGGTGGTCAGAGACACCGCTATTTGTGGAGTGATTTCATTTGCTGATTTAATAACAGAGATTGAGTCGGCTTATTGCTGCGAGCTTGAGCGAGCAATTGAACAGCGTGATATTGCTTTGCAAAAATCACAGCGAAACCTTTTTCTTGCAAATAAAATTATTGATGCCTCACTCGATGGCATTATGTTAACCCGTAAAGACGGCACTATTATTCAAGTTAACCCTGCTTTTACTAAACTGACTGGCTTTGCTGAGCATGAAGTTATTGGCAAGCGGCCCAACATTTTAAGTTCAGCAAAACATAGCCGTTCCTTTTATCAAAAAATGTGGCACGCCATTGAATACGAAGGGGTTTGGCAAGGAGAGATCTGTAATCGTAGAAAAGATGGCGAAGAGTATGTTGAGTGGCTAACGATCATTCAGATCAAAGATCCCAATTTTGACGAAGTGCTCTATGCCGCTATTTTTAGTGATATTACAGAGCGCAAACGTGCCGAAGAAAAGATTGCCCAACTTGCCTATTACGATGAGCTGACTGGTCTGCCTAATCGGCGTTTGTTTCATGATAGGTTATCAATTGCATTGAGTGCTGCAAAACGAAATCATGACCTACTGGCGGTGATGTTTATTGACTTAGATCGCTTTAAAGAAGTGAATGATAGTTTAGGACACGATGCTGGTGATAACTTGCTTGAGCAAGTTGCTGAGCGAATTTTATCGATCCTTCCGGATGGAGATACCTTGGCGCGGTTAGGTGGTGATGAGTTTGTTTTACTATGTGAAGTAAATCGTATTGAAGACTTGCTAAACTTTGCTGAGCAAGTACTTCAACAAGTTAGTATGCCTTTGGCTATTAACGAGCATGTTGTGGCCATTACGGCATCGATTGGCGCAGCGGTTTACCCTGATGATGGTGTAGATAGCGCTACCTTGCTGAAGCACGCCGATATTGCGATGTACCGTGCTAAAGAAGTCGGACGTAATTCATTTCAATTATTCAAACCTGCGATGAATGCGCGCTCTTTAGAGAGGCTTGCAATGATGAGCCGGTTACAAAATGCAATTGAGAGTGATGAGTTTGAGCTGTATTTCCAACCTAAGCAGCAGTTAACTTCAGGGAAAATTTTAGGTGTAGAAGCACTCCTTCGTTGGCACGAACCAAGTTTAGGGGTGATTTCTCCAGCAAAGTTTATTCCCTTGGCTGAAGAGTTAGGCCTTATTGTAAAGCTAGACTTGTGGGTGATAGAAGAGGCTTGCAAAGAGTTAGTTAATTGGCAGCAACAAGGCATTGAAGCAGGGCGCTTAGCCATTAATATTTCGGCGAATCATTTACGTCAGGGGCAACTTGCGTCGAATGTAGAGCGGTTACTTGAGCACTATGAGGTTAACCCCTACCAGTTAGAGATAGAGCTCACCGAAAGCTGTTTTATTAGTCACTTTAGTGAAGCGAAACAAGAACTCATGGCACTGAAAAAACTCGGTGTGCATATAACTCTTGATGACTTTGGTACGGGTTACTCTGCGCTTAGCTATTTGACTAAATTGCCAATCGACACACTAAAAATTGATGCCAGTTTTATCGCTAAAGTGCCTGATGAATACGGCAATAGTGAAATTGTAACGGCAATCGTCACATTAGCTAAAAGCCTTAATATGCATGTGGTTGCAGAAGGGGTTGAGAAAATAGAGCAGTTAAATTACTTACGTTCACTTAACTGCGATACTATTCAAGGTTATTACTATTGCCGCCCAATTACGAAGCAGCAATGGTATGCCTTTTACCTCAATACCGAAAAAAGTGCCTAAGCTAGGCTAATTTCGTAAGAAGTAAACTTACGAATATTAATGACGCCAGTATCAAAAATTAAGTACTGGCCTTTAATACCTTTTAAAATGCCCGATACTTCTGGCGCTTTATCAAAATTGAAAGAGCTGATTTTGCTAGGGTATTCACTCACGGGATACTCTAGCTCAACAACATCTTCATCTAGTTTTTCAATGGCTGTGGCCCCAAATAGCTCAGCGAGTTCACTGAGTTTTTCATCAATTTGTGGGATAAGCTCTTTGGCAGCGGCTTTCAAATCAATTGCTTCTGATGGGCCTTTTAGCATGTTTCGCCAATTCGTTTTATCAGCAATAAACTTGGCTAGTGCAACTTCAACTAATCCTGATTGCAAGCGAGTTTGTACTTTAAAAATAGGCAGTGCTTGTGTTGCACCTTGGTCAATCCAACGCGTTGGAATTTGTGTATGGCGAGTAATCCCTACCTTTAACCCTGATGTATTCGCTAAGTATACATAGTGTGGGATCATACAGTTTTCTTCGCCCCATTGTGGCTCGCGGCAGGTACCTTTATCGAAGTGGCAGGTTTCAGGCTTCATAATACACATATCACAGCTAGCTAATTTGCGCATACATACAAAGCAGTGTCCTTGTGAGTAACTCTTTTTGGTTTTTTTCCCACAGTTACAACAAAAAATATTGCCCGTAAAAGTAAGTGTTAGTGGCTTACCAATATAGTCATTTAATGAAACTAGCTCATCACCAATAGGTAATTGATATTCGACTGGAGAGGTGAGGGTCGACTTTAATTTTCTGAGCGTACCTTGCATCTTCACTTGGCCCCTAAAGATGTTAAAAGAGGCAAGTGTAACATGGTCTATTTAAATTGTGTGGCAATAAACGTTAGATACTCACTTAATGGTATCGCTTTGCTGTAATAATAGCCTTGGCCTTGATCTGCGCCCATTTTTATAAGCATCTGTTCTGTTTCTTGATCTTCTATGCCTTCAATAGTGATATTCATATCGAGGTTATGGGCCATATCAATGGCTGTTTTCACGATAACTTGGTTGTTGTCGTTAGTTGTTAAATCAAGGGTAAATGATTTATCTACCTTGATAGTGCTAAATGAATAATTAACCAGATAATTGAGCGATGAGTAACCTGTACCAAAGTCATCTAAAACCACTTGGCTACCTAGTTTATTGAGCTCATTAATGAAAGATACCATTTCATTATGGTTTTTAATTAGCGCGAACTCGGTAAGCTCAAACTTTAATTGGCTGGCCATAATGCCATGCTTCATGATGGTATTTTCAACTTTTTCAATAAGCTTTGGAATGGTGAGATTTTTGGCACTTAAATTAACACTGATTGTATGGTCACGATAACCATGCTGATTAAGGCTTGCAACACTTTGACAGGCTTGATCAATTACCCATAAGGTAAGCTCGTTTATTAGCCCTATACGCTCAGCTAATAGGATCAGCTGCTCAATATGGATCTCTTTATCGGCGCAAGGCCAGCGTAATAAAGCTTCTGCGCCTGCCACTTTGCCTGTATTTAAGTTGATAATTGGTTGCAGGTAGATAGCTAAATTATTGTTTCGAATAGCGTGTTGCAGTGCAGCAGCTAAACTTAGATTCATATCTACATGAGGTTTTGCATGTTCAATATTATATTGAGGTCGTTGAGACAAGCTTAAGTAACCACGCTGTAACCAGGCATCAAATCCGTCGTCAGCAATCGGTTCTGCGACACTGCAGCGATAGTTAAGTTGTAGATCAAGACCCAAAATGCTGTATTGTTTTGGCAACTGTTTCAATAAGTCGTTAAGCTCTGCATAGAGCTCCTCTGGTGGCTGAATCTTTGTAGAGATAAATGCCAGTATTCCGTTTCCTAAATCTGCTATTTTAGGGCTGTTATCGAGGGCTGATTCAAGGTTAATGAATTGCCTATGTTTACTTACTTGACGTTCTAGTGAATCAGCAACTGTGATGATGATATGACTGCTTTGTGTTGAATTTAGAATATTCATCAGTGCAGTGAATTGCTCTATCTTTATAAGGCACAGATTAGCTGATCTTTGTTGTTTTCTCAGAACCATATAAGCTTGTTTGAGCATGGCCTGATTTAGAAGTTGTGTTTGTTGAGTATGAGTTGCGTGATAGAGAGCTTTCTCTCTTTGATAGCGCACTCTATCTGCTAGAGCCATAGCCATTAATACAATCTCGCATAAAATAGCGACTAAAAATATATGCCTAACGGTAAAGCTATAAGGGATAAAGCCGGTAAGTTCTAACGGTTGAATTGCTGCGCCAACAATCAGAGGGACCCATGACATCACATAAAATTTTGCCCACCGAAAGCCACTCACTAATTTTTTATAAATCATGCAAATACATAAAATGTACAGCGGCACCATAATGGCAAAGAAAATTTTTGATGAGTGGTATTCGAGCATAAAAAAGCTAATTAAGCTTAAGCTGAACAGTAGGGCTAAAAAGCTGAGACTAAGTTTATATAAGCGGCAATTGTCTTTGTGGTAGCGTAAAAACATGGTGCAAAAAGCAACGGTAAAAAAGGCAATAGCGTAGTTACTAAATACCACCTGTTTATTTAAAAATAACTGCCACGATAATGGCCAGAGATAAAAGCCAAAGCCGAGCACTGAGCCCATTAATAACAGCACCGAAATAATATAGCCAATGTAAATTAGGTATACACGATCTCGTATGCCAAAAAATAACACTAGGTTATAGAGCGCAGCCATGATCAGCACACCAATAAAAATTCCCCATACACCCACTTGTGCGCGAACTAAATCTTGAAATTCATTTTTACCATAGATGTTAATAGGCGTTTTACTGATCCCCACGGTATCAACTTTAATGATGATGGATGTTTGCTCATTACCATTAAGAGTGAAAGACGTATGTGGGGTACTGTATTTAAATAGGCTTAGATCAGGTACTTTATCGCCTAACACTGTTTTTTTAATAAGCTGTTGTTGTGTGTTTACACGGTAAACAGTGAGGTAATCAACCATAGGGTTATCAAAGTGAATAATGAGATCAATCGGCTTCGTTTGACGGTTTTCTAAGTCAAGTTTTAACCAGTAATCTTGAGCGCCTAAATACCACTCAATTTGCGAGAATGGCTTTTTTATAAGTTGTTCTGGCTCTGCAAGAAATTGGTTAAGGGTGAGAGATTTGCTTTGGTCAATACGATAAGCCATTTGAGAATACACTGGCGCTGTCTTATCAATTGTATAGCGAGTTGGACTGGCCAGATGCGCGCACAAATTGGCGATGATAAAAAACAAAGTAGCAAGAATAAAAAAAGAAACAAAATTATATTTCAATGCTTTATTATTCAAAACGCGTTCTTTATCTAGTTAATTATTCTTAATAGTGTAGCATTAAAAAAGCGCAGATAAACTGCGCTTTTAAGAGAAATAAGTTTTAACTTACTTACTTTTGTTCGCGAGCAATAGCGCGGTAAGCGATATCAGTACGATATTCCATGCCTTCCCAGCTGATTTGATCAACGAGTTTATAGGCACGTTGTTGCGCTTCAGTTACAGTGTTACCAAGTGCCGTTGCACAAAGAACACGACCGCCAGCCGTTACTACGTTATCACCGTCTTGCTTAGTACCTGCGTGGAATACTTTCTCACCTTCAGGGTAAGTAACTTGTAAGCCGTTGATAGTGTCACCTTTCGGGTAGCTATCAGGGTAGCCTTTAGCTGCTAATACAACACCTACAGCTGCGCGCGGGTCGAACTCGATATCTGTTTTATCTAGCTCTTCACGGTTAGCTGCTTCGATTAGCTCAACAAGATCAGACTTAAGACGAAGCATCATAGGCTGTGTTTCTGGGTCACCAAAACGACAGTTGTATTCAATCACTTTTGGCGTGCCATCAGCGGTGATCATTAAACCTGCATATAAGAAACCAGTGTATGGGTGGCCTTCTTTTGCCATACCTTCAACCGTTGGGTTGATCACTTCGTTCATAATGCGTTGGTGAATTTCATCAGTCACTACTGGTGCCGGTGAGTATGCGCCCATGCCGCCAGTATTCGGACCTTGGTCACCATTGTAAGCGCGTTTGTGGTCTTGGCTGGTTGCAAATGGTAGTACGTTTTTGCCATCAACCATGACGATGAAAGAGGCTTCTTCACCTTCTAAGAACTCTTCGATAACTACACGGCTACCCGCTTCACCGAAGCTGTTGCCTGCTAGCATATCGCGAATAGCTTCTTCAGCTTCAAGCTCAGTCATCGCAACGATAACGCCTTTACCTGCTGCTAAGCCGTCAGCTTTAACAACAATTGGCGCACCTTTTTCTTTCAGGTAAGCAAGCGCAGGTTCGATTTGTTCAAACGTTTGGTAATCAGCTGTTGGAATATCGTGGCGTGCTAAGAAGTCTTTGGTGAACGACTTAGAGCCTTCTAACTGTGCTGCACCAGCCGTTGGGCCGAAGATAGCCAGACCGTTTTCACGGAATGTATCAACGACACCTAAAACCAGCGGTACTTCAGGGCCAACAATGGTTAATTCAACGTTGTTTTCTTTTGCAAAAGTAACTAAACCAGCTAGGTCTTCAACATTGATAGCTACGTTTTCGAGTTTTGGCTCAAGTGCAGTACCAGCATTACCTGGAGCGACGAAAACGGTGTTTACTTTACTATTTTGTGCAGCCTTAAACGCAAGAGCGTGTTCGCGGCCGCCACTGCCGATGACAAGTACATTCATGGCGTATAATCCTATTTAAAGCGGTTTTTTAAACTTCAGCGTCATACGATCACTTTCACCAATCGCTTTATACTTCGCGGCATCTTGCTCGCCTAAACGAAGGCTTGGTGGTAGTGTCCACACCCCTTTAGGGTGATCTGCTGTATCAAGAGGGTTTGCATTAATGTCACTGCTTGCCACTAGTTCAAAGCCAGCTTGTTTTGCAATATCAATTACATAGCTTTGCTTCATATAACCTGATGATTTCTGATCTTCATCGCTGCGCGACTCAGGAAGGCGGTGTTCAACTACGCCTAATGTGCCGCCCGGCTTAAGGGCTTTGTAAAATGCTTTAAATGCACTCAACGCGCCTTCTTTATCTTTACCCATGTACCAGTTATGAACATTTCTAAAGGTTAAAACAAGATCTGCGCTACCCGCTGGTGCAATATCAAGATGTGTTACTGGCGCAAATTCAGTCAGTTTAACTTCACTGAAGCGCGCGTCTTCGCTCATCTTTTTCTTAAAGCCAGCTAATGAACGTTGGTAATAACCTACTTCAGAATCTGCTGGGAAATGTGCCGCGTAGTAAACACCATGGCCTTTTACAGCTGGCGCAAGGATTTCGCTGTACCAACCACCGCCTGGTGCAATTTCAACGACTGTCATATTTGGCTTAAAGCCAAAGAAATCAAGTGTTTCAACTGGGTGGCGGTATTGATCGCGAGCGCTATTTTTAGCATCACGTTCGCTTGATTGTACAGCATTTGTAAGCGCTGATTCATGGCTGTGGCTTAAAGCCTGTGCTGATGTTAGTGCAAGGCCTGCAACTAGCAGTGTTTTTACGGCAAATTTCATCATCTATTCCTTCATTATATGGGTCATTATTATTAGTAATCAGAATACGTGAATTTGTGGCAAACAAAAAGGGCTAAACTTTTCGCTTAACCCTTTGTGTTATTAGTGACGGAAATGGCGCATACCTGTAAATACCATTGCCATACCAGCTTCATCAGCTGCAGCGATAACTTCCTCATCGCGCATTGAACCACCTGGTTGAATAACTGCTGTGATGCCAGCCTCTGCTGCTGCATCAATACCGTCACGGAATGGGAAGAATGCATCAGATGCCATAACAGAACCTTTCACTTCAAGGTTTTCGTCAGCGGCTTTGATACCTGCAATTTTCGCCGAGTAAACACGGCTCATTTGGCCTGCACCAACACCGATAGTCATACCGTCACGTGCATACACAATCGCGTTAGACTTAACGAATTTAGCGACTTTCCAGCAGAATAATAAATCTTTTAATTCTTGCTCAGTTGGTTGACGCTTAGATACAACTTTAAGATCGCTCTGCGTTACCATACCTAAGTCGCGGTCTTGAACCAAGATACCGCCATTAACACGTTTAATGTCGTGACCTGTTGCATTACCAGACCATTCACCACATTCTAATAAACGTACGTTTTGTTTTGCAGAAACGATCTGTGCAGCGGCTTCAGAAACTTTAGGCGCGATGATAACTTCAACGAATTGACGAGAAACAATTGCTTCAGCTGTGTCTGCATCAAGTTCTTTGTTGAATGCGATGATGCCACCAAATGCTGATGTAGGGTCAGTTTTGAATGCACGGTCATACGCTTCAAGAATGTTGTCACCAATTGACACACCACAAGGGTTTGCATGTTTTACGATAACACACGCTGGTACGTCGAATTCTTTTACACATTCTAATGCTGCGTCAGTGTCAGCAATGTTGTTGTAAGAAAGTGCTTTACCTTGCAGTTGAACCGCAGTTGCAACAGATGCTTCTGTTAGGTCGTTTTCAACATAAAAAGCGGCGTCTTGGTGTGAGTTTTCACCGTAGCGCATATCTTGCTTTTTAGTAAACTGCATGTTGATAGTGCGTGGGAACTTAGTCTCTTCAGCAGCTTCTTCTGTGTAATCAGGAACCATTTTGCCGAAGTAGTTTGCAATCATGCCATCGTACTGAGCAGTGTGCTCGTAAGCTGCAATTGCAAGGTCAAAACGTGTTTTATACGTTGTTGAACCGTTGTTGTTTTGCATTTCGCTGATTACACGGTCGTAATCTTTTGCATTTACTACGATAGTTACGTCTTTATGGTTTTTCGCCGCAGCGCGAACCATAGTAGGACCACCAATATCAATGTTTTCAATTGCATCTTCTAGGCTGCAGTCTTCTTTCGCAACAGTGTTTGCGAAGGGGTATAAGTTAACTACAACGATATCGATAGCAGAGATGTTGTGATCCTCCATTACGTCTTCATCTTGACCGCGACGCGCTAGGATGCCGCCGTGAATTTTTGGATGAAGTGTTTTTACGCGACCATCCATGATCTCAGGGTGACCAGTATGGTCAGATACTTCAGTGACTTTAATGCCGTTATCAGCAAGTAATTTGCAAGTACCGCCAGTTGATAAAATATCTACGCCTTGAGCTTCAAGAGCGCGAGCAAATTCAACGATACCGGTTTTATCTGACACACTTAATAGTGCGCGACGAATTGGACGATGTGTATCCATTGTAGTTTTGATTACCTCAATGTTTGAGCTAGCTTAGAAAGGCGGTATTTTAACTGAATATTGCTGAGAAAACGATGTTTAAAGCGTGAGGATTTTGCATAGTTTTTAACAGCAATAAAAAAAGCACCCTAAGGTGCTTTTTATTCAAAACTTTTATACCAGTTGTAATGGGGGAGTAAGCGTTTATTAGCACAATGAATATGCAGGCTTACTATCAGTCCATTAAGACGGGTATCAGTTCATGCCGTATTTTTTAAGCTTTTTACGTAAAGTACCACGGTTGATACCTAGTAAGATTGCTGCACGAGTTTGGTTACCACGCGTGTACGTCATTACTTCTTCAAGTAATGGTGCTTCTAGCTCAGAAAGAACAAGGTCGTACACGTCTTGAACGTCTTGACCATTAAGTTGCTTTAAGTAGTGATGAACAGCTTTTTTCACTGCATCACGCAACGGCTGTGGTTTCTCGTGTGACTGTACATGAGGGTTTGTGATAAATGGAGAAGTCACGTTTTGTTCGAACATCGTTATATGTCTCTTTCTTTCTTAGTTAGCTGCTAGTGTTTTAAAGTATTCTTCTAATGCGTCGACTTGTGCCTGTGGGTTATCTAACGCATTAAATACTCGCCTAAACTGACCGTCACTGTCATGGGTTTGCAAATACCAAGATACATGCTTTCGAGCGATACGCGCTCCCATTGGCTCCCCGTAAAACTGATGAAGATTATCTAAATGCTCCATCAAAATGCTACGCACCTCTGCAATTTCAGGTGCTGGCAAATGTTCTCCAGTTCGCAAATAGTGGTCTATCTCCCTGAATATCCAAGGGCGACCTTGGGCGGCTCGACCAATCATAATGGCATCTGCACCCGTATAATCCAAAACCTGCTTTGCTTTTTCTGGTGAAGTAATATCACCATTGGCAACCACAGGGATAGACACTGAACGTTTAATATCCTTAATTGTGGCGTACTCAGCTTCACCTTTATACATACATGCGCGTGTACGCCCATGTACGGCCAATGATGCTATGCCATAACGTTCAGCGATTCTCGCAATCTCGACACCATTACGGTTTTCCTGATCCCATCCGGTACGGATTTTTAATGTGACAGGAACATCTACGGCATTGACTACCGCATCAAGTATCTCTTCCACTAATTCAGGAAACTGTAATAAGGCAGAGCCTGCAAGTTTCTTATTCACTTTTTTAGCTGGGCACCCCATATTGATATCTATGATCTGTGCGCCATTGCTGACATTGAATTGTGCTGCCTGCGCCATAAGCTCAGGATCGGCTCCGGCGATTTGCACCGAGCGAATTCCCGACTCACCGCTGTGATCCATACGGTTCATCGATTTTTCGGTTTTCCATACTTTCGGGTTTGACGAGAGCATTTCAGAAACAGCAAGGCCAGCACCTAAGCGACGGCAAAGTTGTCTAAATGGTCTGTCTGTAATGCCTGCCATTGGCGCGACAATTACGTTGTTCTCAAGTTGGTATGAACCGATACGCACGTTATTCAATTGGCCTCTTTTCAAGGGGCGCTAAGTTTACGGTTTTTTTTGCAAAAATCAAAGGCTATAAATTGAACAAAAGTGACTTTTTTTTGCCCTTTTCGTATTGACTTTTGATAACAGTTTGACGAGTAGGTTGATTTGTTTGTTATTTGAACAAAAATAATTTTGCTTGTACAAAGGCGAGAAACTGCTGACTGTAAAAATAAGGTAAAGCCTGTTAAATACTGGCTTTACCTATTAGCTTAGAGTTAATGCTCTAGAGAGGGTTAAGCCTTCTTCGTGCCACTAACTCGGGTCCATTCACCTTCAATAGCAATCTCATCAAGTGCTAAAAACGGGGCATAAACGTCCGCTACAGACTGAGCTTGCTCTTCTAAAATACCTGACATAGCAATTTTACCATTCGGTTTTAAAAGACCTAAGATCACTTCATGTAGTTCGCGAAGAGGCTGAGCTAAAATATTTGCAACGACTATATCGGCAGTAAACTCTGGTTGATCTTCTGGTAAATAGACTTCAAGTTTATCTGCGACACCGTTACGCTGTGCATTATCACGGCTTGCTTCAAGTGCTTGAGGATCAATATCGATGCCGATCATACGCTCAGCGCCAAGTTTGATCGCGGCTATTCCTAAAATACCCGATCCACAACCAAAATCGACTACGGTTTTACCTGTTAAATCTTGGCTTTCAAGCCATTTTAGGCAAAGAGCCGTGGTTGCGTGCGTCCCTGTACCAAAAGCAAGGCCTGGGTCGAGTAATACATTAACAGCATTAGGATCGGGAATATCACGCCAGCTTGGACAGATCCATAAGCGCTCACCAAATTGGATAGGGTGGAAGTTATCCATCCATTCACGTTCCCAATCTTTATCTTCAAGCTGTTCTATTTTATAAACGAGCTTATCGGCAAGGGTTGCTTCAGCTTTTAGAGTTTCTACCACGCTGTCCATGTCATGGTTAGCGTCATAAAGACCAATTACAGTCGTATCGGCCCATAGTTGAACAGTGCCAAGCTTAGGTTCATAAATAGGGGTATCTTTGGCGTCAACATAAGTTACTGACGCGCTGCCAGTGTCCATTAATAAGTCGCTGATTAATTCTGCGTTGTCAGCGTTTGCATTGATGCGAATTTGGATCCAAGCCATGAATATCTCTCGAATAGAAAAAAAGGCCGCAACAGCGGCCTTTTAGTTAATAATGCGATACTAAGTTACTTAGCATCTAAGAAGCTTTTCAGTAAGTCTGAGCGAGAAGGGTGACGTAATTTACGTAACGCTTTCGCTTCGATTTGACGAATACGCTCACGTGTTACGTCAAACTGTTTACCTACTTCTTCTAATGTATGGTCAGTGTTCATATCGATACCAAAACGCATACGTAGTACTTTAGCTTCACGTGCTGTTAAGCCCGCTAGTACATCGTTTGTTGCGCCACGTAATGATTCCATTGTTGCAGAATCAATAGGCGAATCGATTGTGGTATCTTCAATGAAGTCACCTAAGTGCGAATCTTCATCATCACCGATTGGTGTTTCCATCGAAATTGGCTCTTTCGCGATTTTAAGTACCTTACGGATCTTATCTTCAGGCATTAACATACGCTCAGCTAATTCTTCTGGGCTCGGCTCACGACCCATCTCTTGTAGCATTTGACGAGAGATACGATTTAGTTTGTTGATCGTCTCAATCATATGCACAGGGATACGGATGGTACGTGCTTGGTCAGCAATCGAACGTGTAATTGCTTGACGGATCCACCATGTTGCATAAGTTGAAAACTTATAACCACGGCGGTATTCGAACTTATCAACCGCTTTCATTAGACCAATGTTACCCTCTTGGATAAGGTCTAAGAATTGTAAACCACGGTTGGTGTATTTTTTCGCAATCGAGATTACAAGACGTAAGTTCGCTTCAACCATTTCTTTTTTCGCACGGCGAGCTTTCGCTTCACCAATACTCATACGACGGTTGATGTCTTTAATTCGCTCGATACTTAAACCCGTGCTTTCTTCAATTGCACGTAACTTGCTAATGCAACGGATGATTTCTGGTTTAACTTCTTCAAGTGCAACCGAGTATTTCTCGTTTGCAGCAATTTCAAGGTCAATCCAGCTAGTATCTGTTTCGTTGTTAGCAAAATGCTTGATGAAATTCTTTTTCGGTAACTTCGCAATTTGTACAGCTTGTTTCATGATGATACGTTCTTGTACGCGAACGCGGTCCATCATTTCACGCATGTTGTTTACCATGCGGTCAAACTGTTTTGGCACTAATTTAAATGTTTTAAATAGTTCGCCAATTTCTGCAATAGCTGCTTGTGAATCTGGGTGAGCACGGCCTTTTGCTTCAAACGTATCACGTGCTTTGTTGTAAAGCTCACGTAAGTTTTCGAAGTGAATACGTGCTTCTTCAGGATCTGGACCTGTATCACCATCGCTATCATCATCGCTATCGTCATCATCGTCTTCATCATCAGCTTCGTCGTCTTCGTCGTCAAGCTGCTCTTCGTTTAGTTCTGAACCGATGTGTGTAGCAGAAATTTGTGATTCGTCTTCATTATTAGGATCAAAGAAACCAGAGATAATGTCGCTTAAGCGCATTTCTTCGGCTTCAAATTTATCCCATTGCTCTAGTAGATAAGTAATTGCTTCTGGGTATTCAGCAACAGAAATCTGAACTTGGTTGATACCTTCTTCAATACGCTTAGCGATAACAATTTCGCCTTCACGTGTAAGGAGTTCAACAGTACCCATTTCACGCATATACATGCGCACAGGGTCGGTTGTTCGACCGATCTCTTTTTCTACAGTCGCAAGTGCAGCGGCCGCGGCTTCTGCTGCGTCTTCGTCTGTCGTTGTTTCTTGCATCATTAATTCATCAGCATCAGGCGCATTTTCGCTAACCTTGATACCCATGTCATTAATCATGCTAATGATATCTTCTACCTGATCTGAGTCGATAATGTCTTGTGGAAGGTGATCATTAACTTCTGCAAAAGTTAAATAACCTTGCTCTTTACCTTTTTGAATCAGAAGCTTTAATTGTGACTGAGGAGTTGGATCCATAGAGATTTATTCTTCCACTCTGAAAGTTGATACAACAGGCGCCAGCTCGCTTACTAAATAAGCGACACGAAAACTAACTAGACGCAGTGAATAGCACAGTATAACAGAATTATTCAGTTCTGACTAGCTGTTGCTACCTTTTAACGCTTGTGTTAGTAACAGACATTCTAGCCTTTCTTCGCTGCTTAAGCCTTGGGTCTTGTCTTTTATTAATAGGGTCTCTAGTCGATAATTTAAACACTGGTCTTCAATAAATTTAAAAGTATTTTTAAAAACTGTCTCTAAACGATCGTCATTTATTTGGTGCTGCCAAGTCGCTAATTTAATCAACGCATCGTACTCTTGGCTACCTCGGAACGATTCTAAAATTTGTGCCGTGGTGATACCTTGTCGCTCAAGCGCTAAGTGCTGAATGCGTAAAAATAACTCAATACCGGCAATTTTCATTTCAGCAAGTTCTGGCATATAAGCAATGCTTGTCGCGAGATTTGGATGCTGTAATAAAATTCCGATAGCTTGGCGCATTGGCGTTATTTTAAATTTACGCTCAATAGCATGCTGTTGCTTTGGAGTCTTAACACGGTTGTTTAATTGTTCTCTTGTTCGACCAATTAAACGGCCTAAATGTTCCAAAATATTTTCTTGATAAAAATCACTTGGGATTTTTTCAATTAATGGTAAGGCATCACTGAGTAGCTTTGCTTTACCTGCATCTTGAGTTAGGTCAACTTCTTGGCTGAGCTTATTAAATAATACTTTACTAAAGTCGTCGGCATCGCTCAATCTTGCTTCAAAGGCATCTTTACCTTCTTTTTGTACCAGTGAATCTGGGTCTTCACCGTCAGGTAAAAATACAAATTTTAATGATTTACCATCGCCAAGATAAGGTAGTGCATTCTCAAGTGCACGCCATGCTGCATCACGACCAGCACGGTCACCATCGTAACAACAAATCACTTTATCTGTGGTTCTAAATAAAGTGTGCATATGTTCTGCGGTTGTTGCTGTACCAAGTGCTGCAACGGCATATTCGATACCTTGCTCAGCCAAAGCAACCACATCCATATAACCTTCAACAATCAAAATATGGTCAAGTTTTTTATGTGCTTGCTTTGCTTCGTATAAACCATAAAGTTCAAAGCCTTTATGGAAGATACGTGTTTCTGGTGAGTTGAGGTATTTAGGCCCTTGATCGGCTTGCATGACTCGGCCACCAAAGGCGATAACCCGACCGCGTTTATCGCGAATAGGAAACATGAGTCGATCACGGAAAAAGTCAAATTGGCGACCAGGCGACTTTTCAGAAGCAAGCTTCAGCTCTACTAACTGCTCTTTTTGTTCTTTGTTACGGCCTAGTTGCTGGCATAACGCCTCCCATTCACTAGGCGCATAACCAATCATGAATTTTTTCGCTGTTTCACCGCTTAAACCACGCCCTTTGATATAGTCGATGACCATTTTAGAATTAGCATGATGTTTTAATTGATGTTGATAAAAGCGAGCAGCGTGTAACATTAAATCGTAATCAGAGCGCTTTTGTTCGGCAGTGCGTTGAGGACCTGAGCTGCCACCTTGTTCACGAGGCACGTCTAAGTTGAGCATACTCGCTAGCTCTTCAATGGCATCAACAAATTCTAGTTTGTCGTATTCCATAACAAACGAAATAGCATTGCCATTAGCGCCACAACCAAAGCAGTGATAAAACTGTTTATCTTGGGAGACAGTAAAAGAAGGGGTCTTCTCGTTATGAAAAGGACAACATGCTTGGTAGTCTTTTCCCGCTTTTTTTAAGCCAACTTTTGAATCAATTAGCTCCACAATATCTGTACGAGCGAGTAAATCATCAATAAATTGTCTAGGGATTTTTCCGGCCATAGCTGTTGTTTTTTCCTGCGCTATCTATGCGTTTTAAAATAAGATTTGAACACAAATACGGTGTTTATGAAAGACTAAAAGCAAGAAACCGAGCACTAGGCTCGGTTTGCTTGAATCATACATCTGTATGTGGGGGTTAGGCAGTTAATCGTTGCTTGATTAAGCCAGAAATCTTACCTAAATCGGCACGACCTTCAGCTTTGCTTTTGATAACTCCCATTACCTTACCCATGTCTTGCATACCCGCTGCATTTGTATCAGCAATAGCCGAGTCAATAAGAGCAATGATTTCTTCTTCACTCAATTGTTGAGGCAAGAATTCTTCAAGTGCTTTAATCTCATTGGCTTCAATTTCAGCTAAATCTTCACGACCCGCATCAATGTACTGGGTGTAAGAATCGCGACGTTGTTTTACAAGCTTTACTAAGACAGCGGTGATACCGTCGTCATCAAGTGTAATTTGCTCGTCAATTTCACGTTGCTTGATTGCTGCAAGTACCATGCGGATTGGCTTAAGACGTTCTTTGTCTTTTGCCTTCATCGCATCTTTTTGCGCATCTTTTAGCGTTAATAAAAGGCTCATTTATACAAGACCAAATACTGATTAGTATAATTTAACGCGACGTGCGTTATCGCGAGAAAGCTTCTTCATGTGACGCTTTACTGCAGCAGCTTTTTTACGCTTACGCTCAGCTGTTGGTTTTTCATAGTGCTCGCGACGACGAACTTCTGAAAGGATACCTGCTTTTTCACATGAACGCTTGAAGCGACGAAGTGCTACGTCAAACGGTTCGTTCTCTCTTACTTTAATTACTGGCATTAAAAATTCACCTACCTAAATAATGAGCGTTGCTCAAGTTGATCGAATAACGATCAAGTGGTTCAAAAATGGTGCGGTATTGTAATCCGAAGCAACACCACATGTAAAGGATAATATTAACAGAATCTGAGTCGGCAAAACAGTGCTAATTTGTTTCGCGTTGATACAATCTACAAATGACTTGGCCTGCAGTTTTTTCTTTTAAAAGCAGCCAGTTATCAGGAGTGTCTAAATTACTAAGCTCACTTTCAACCTCTACATAGATAAGAGCTTGCTCAGTTAACCAGTGATTTGATTCGAGCAAAAAACAACTTTTTTCGGCTAAATTCTGACGGAATGGTGGGTCAACAAAAACCAAATCAAATTTATCGTTCTCAGCATTATTATTTAAGAGTGTTAGGCTGTCCCCATGCTTTACTGTGGCATTTTTAAGTTGCAAAGTAGCGATATTGCTATTCAACTGCGCCGTTGCGCTTTTGTCGAGTTCGAAAAATACCGCGCTGGCAGCAAAACGAGAAAGAGCCTCAAAACCAAGCCCTCCAGAGCCGGCAAAGCAATCGAGTACGGCTGCGTCACGTGTATCTTGCATTAGCCAGTTAAATACAGTCTCTTTAATACGATCTGTCGTCGGACGTAAGCCCTGCACATCTTTTACGGGCAGTTTTCTGCCACGGAATTGACCACTTATGATACGAATAAAGCCATTGGCTGCTTTATTGTTAGCGGCTTTAACTGGGCGTTTAGCTGTTGATTTTTTTCTCATTTAACTCACTAATCATTGGTAACTGACCACTTGCTCAGATAATATTGTAAGCAATGGCTAGCGTGTCATTTTTCTAAAGCGCTAAAAGTGTTAGTATTGCGACCCTAGCGATAGATGGTATCCGTTTTAGTTTGGCTAAATTAGCTGGACTACCACCAAACTATTATTCATGTAAGTTTATCAGATTTTTATAAGTGGTTATTAGCAAGTATGGCAAAAAAAAGTAAATTCTTGTCTTGGTTTGGTTTTGGCAAATCAGAAAAACAAAAAGCAGAGCAAACAGCGACTGAGGCTGATAACCAGAAGCAATTAGAAGAGCAACAGCGCATCGCTGCTGAAAAAGCAGAAGCTGAACGTTTAGAACAAGAACGTATTGCTGCAGAAAAAGCAGAGGCGGAACGTTTAGAGCAAGAGCGCATCGCTGCTGAAAAGGCTGAGGCTGAACGTTTAGAGCAAGAGCGCATCGCTGCAGAAAAGGCCGAGGCTGAACGTTTAGAGCAAGAGCGTATTGCTGCAGAAAAGGCCGAGGCTGAACGTTTAGAGCAAGAGCGCATCGCTGCTGAAAAGGCTGAGGCTGAACGTTTAGAGCAAGAGCGCATCGCTGCTGAAAAAGCAGAGGTGGAACGTTTAGCTCAAGAGCAGCAAGCGGCAGAACAACAACGCCAAGAACAACAAGCTCGTCTTGCTGAGCAAGAAGCAGCTATGAAATTAGAGCAAGAACGTGCTGCAGCAGAACAGGCGCAGCGTGAAGCTGAGCAACTTGCAGCAGAAAAACGCGATGCTGAACGTGCAGAGCAAGAACGCATTGCTGCCGAAAAGGCTGAGGCTGAACGCTTAGAACAAGAGCGTGTTGCTGCCGAAAAGGCTGAGGCTGAACGTTTAGAACAAGAGCGTGTTGCTGCCGAAAAGGTAGAGGCGGAACGTTTAGAACAACAGCGCATCGCTGCCGAAAAGGCAGAGGCGGAACGTTTAGAGCAAGAACGAATTGCTGCAGAACAAGCAGAGGCGGAACGTTTAGAACAACAACGAATCGCTGAAGAACAAGCAGAGGCGGAACGTTTAGAACAACAACGAATCGCTGAAGAACAAGCAGAGGCGGAACGTTTAGAACAAGAACGAATTGCTGCAGAACAAGCAGAGGCGGAACGTTTAGAGCAAGAAAAAGCTGCTCAAGCTGCGGCTGAAAAACCAAAGAAAGAAGGTTTCTTCGCACGCCTTAAAAAAGGCCTATTAAAAACTCGCGTTAATATAGGTTCAGGCTTTGCGTCTATTTTTAGTGGTAAGAAAATAGATGATGAGTTATTTGAAGAACTAGAAACACAATTACTGACTGCTGATTTAGGTGTTGATACAACAATGAAGTTGATTGATAACCTAACTGATGCAGCAGACCGTAAGCAATTAAAAGACGGTGATGCGCTTTACGAGCTGATGAAGCAAGAAATGGCAAGCATGCTCAAAACGGCTGAGCAGCCGCTGGTTATTCCTAGTGACAAAAAACCATTTGTTATCTTAATGGTAGGTGTAAATGGTGTTGGTAAAACCACCACGATTGGTAAATTAGCTAAGCAGTTCCAAAACGAAGGTAAGTCAGTGATGCTTGCAGCTGGTGATACTTTCCGAGCTGCAGCGGTTGAACAGCTACAAGTGTGGGGCGAGCGTAATAGCATTCCGGTTATTGCCCAGCACACAGGTGCAGACAGTGCGTCAGTGGTATTTGATGCATTTCAAGCTGCAAAAGCACGTAACATTGATGTGTTAATCGCCGATACAGCAGGGCGCTTGCAAAATAAAGACAACTTAATGCAAGAGCTTGAAAAAATTGCTCGTGTAATGAAAAAAATCGACCCAGATGCGCCACATGAAGTCATGTTAACTATTGATGCTGGCACAGGGCAAAATGCAATTAGCCAAGTTAAACTATTTAATGAATGTGTTGGTTTAACTGGGATCACCTTATCTAAGCTTGATGGTACAGCTAAAGGTGGTGTGATCTTCGCTGTTGCAGATAAATTTAATATTCCAATTCGTTACATTGGTGTTGGTGAGAGTATTGATGATTTACGTACATTTAATAGTAATGACTTCATTGATGCACTATTCAGCCAAGATGAGGACGATGCATAATTAATTAAAAGGGAGCGTGCTCCCTTTTTCGCTGCAAGATGATTGATAATTAAAATGATAAATTTTCAGCAAGTCAGTAAAACATACCCAGGTGGCCACCGTGCCCTTGAGAAAGTTAGTTTTCATATAAAGCCTGGCGAGTTAGCCTTTTTAACGGGTCACAGTGGCGCAGGTAAAAGTACTTTGCTAAAGCTCATAAGTTTGATGGAGCGACCATCGGCAGGGCAGGTACTTATTAATGGTGTAGACTTAAACGCTGTTAAATCGCGGCAAATACCTTATGTGCGCCGCGATATAGGGATCATCTTTCAGAATCACCGCTTATTAGAACGTTACTCTGTGTTTGATAATGTTGCTTTGCCTTTAATAATCGAAGGGACGCATCATAAACAAATTGCAAAACGAGTAAATGGTGCGCTTGATAAAGTGGGCTTACTTGATAAAGCCAAATGTAATCCTGCGACACTATCGGGTGGTGAGCAACAACGTGTTGGTATAGCCAGAGCAATCGTCAACTCCCCCCCGATTCTACTTGCCGATGAGCCAACGGGTAACTTAGATCCTGAGCTTTCTATGGATATTCTGCGTTTGTTTGAAGATTTTAATAACCACGGTACTACAGTGCTTATTGCGACTCACGATATAGGTCTTATTGCACGCATGCGCTATCGCAGTTTAACGCTCAAAGATGGTCGTATGATTGAAGACCCGTTAGCTGAGGGGGCACTATGAGTTTATTATTTAAAAGCCGGCCTAGCCAAAATGAGCGCCAAAAAAAATCACTTTTAGCAGCGCCGTACTTCTTTATTCTTAACCTTATTCGTCAAGGTATTCACAGTTTGGGTGAAATGTGGCGAACGCCTCTTGCCTCGTTAATGACCATTGCGGTATTGGGGTTAAGTTTAACGCTCCCTGCGACACTTTATTTAGTAGTCAAAAATGTCTCACAAGTAAGCAGTGGCTTTGAAGATGCAGCAGAGATCTCATTGTTTGTTAAAGAAACTATGACAGAGCAACAAACGCAAACTTTAGTTAAGCGTTTAGCACTCTACCCAGAAGTTGATAAAGTGGAGTTTATCTCAAAAGGTGATGCCCTCACTGAATTCAAACAAGTATCAGGATTTGGTCAAGCACTTGAGTATTTAGACGCTAATCCGTTGCCAGATGTTGTGATTGTTACGCCTACAGCACGATACCGTCAGCCGAATACAGCCAAGCAATTACTGCAAAAGCTGGAAGCCGAAAGAGAAGTTGATTTTGGTAAGCTCGATATTGCTTGGCTTGAACGCTTAAATGCACTTTTAAGTTTATTAAAAGAAAGCGTTATTACCATTGCTCTACTATTATTAACTTCCGTCACTTTGATCATCGGTAACACTATCCGATTGTCAATTATGGATAAGAAAGATGAAATTCAAGTGATGAAATTAGTTGGCGCAACGAACACCTTTATTCATGCGCCATTTTTATGGACAGGGATTTGGTACGGCATTATTGGTGGTTTGTTCTCTTTTATTTGTGTTGCTTTAATGATGTGGTGGCTAGGAGCTGCGGTGAGTGAAGTGGCTGGCGTATATGAAACAAGCTTTGATTTAATCGGATTAACTTTGGCTGAGTTTGCTATTTTAGTTGCTCTTGCAACTGGATTAGGATTTGTTGGTTCTTACTTATCTGTAAACCGTTATATAAAAGAAATAGAACCTGATAAAGTTTAGCTAGTCGTATTGAGCGCTATAATTTTAGCGCTTTTTACTGTCGTTAATTTGTCATATTTAGCCGTTATGCTGTTTATTTAGGTTTGGAAGGGATACTCTATTTACCTTTCAAAACGCCTAAAAAGCTAGAATTCATCGCTTATTCAGCGCCTTAAAGTAAAATAAAATTATCTTAAAAAAACCACTTGATTTGAACTTTAAAAAAGTTTTTAATTCAAGTTAGCACTCTCGCTTAAAGAGTGCTAAGATGGTTTCAAATGTTTATCACTGAGGTGAAAAATGAGTAAAGATTTATACGCAATGGCACTTACTGCAGGTCAACAGAGCGCAAGTATGGACGGCTACCTTCAAGCGGTTAGCACTATTCCTATGCTTGATGCAGAGAAAGAAAAGCAGTTGGCGACACGTCTTCAGGAAGAAGGTGATCTTGAAGCTGCGAAGCAACTCATTATGTCGCATCTACGCTTTGTTGCTCATATTGCGAAAAGCTATTCAGGTTATGGCTTACCGCAAGCTGATTTAATTCAGGAAGGTAACATCGGTCTGATGAAAGCGGTAAAACGTTTCGACCCAAGTGTAGGTGTTCGCTTAGTCTCATTCGCAGTACATTGGATTAAAGCTGAAATTCATGAGTACGTACTGAAAAACTGGCGTATCGTGAAAGTTGCAACAACAAAAGCGCAACGTAAATTATTCTTCAACCTACGCAAAAATAAAAAGCGTTTAGGTTGGTTTAACCAAGCTGAGGTTAGCACAGTTGCTAATGAGCTAGGTGTAAGCGAAAAAGAAGTACGTGAGATGGAATCACGTATGAGTGGCCAAGATATGGGCTTTGACTTAACGGGCGACGACAATGACGATGCACCGACAAGCACATACTCGCCAGTACAATATTTAACAGATGGCAGTGCTGACCTTGCTGACGATATCGAAGAGCAGCAATGGCAAGAGCAATCTCATGCTCGTTTATTCAGTGCGTTAAAAACCCTTGATGAACGTTCACAAGACATCGTAAGTGCACGTTGGTTAGCTGATGACAAAGCAACACTGCAAGAACTTGCTGAGAAATATAACGTTTCAGCAGAGCGTGTTCGCCAGCTAGAAAAAACAGCGATGAAAAAACTGCAATCAGCAATGAGCTAATAGCAATCGCTATAGCAAACCATCTTTAGTAGACTACAAAGCCTCGCAAATGCGGGGCTTTTTGTTTTAAGGACGCGGTATGTCACAGATTGATTATCAACACGTATTAGATGAAATCACAAAAGAAGTTCAGCCATTACTGAGTCAAGGTAAGGTTGCTGATTATATCCCTGCACTTGCAGAGGTTGAGCCCAACCAGTTCGCTATTGCGATTCATACCGTGGATGGGAAAACCTACTGTGCGGGTGATTGTGGTGCACGTTTTACTATTCAATCTGTTTCTAAAGTAATGACCTTAACCTTAGCACTTCAGCGTTATGGTGATGAGCTGTGGCAACGAGTCGGAAAAGAGCCTTCAGGTACTGCCTTTAACTCACTAACACAGCTTGAATTTGAACAGGGTATACCACGCAACCCATTTATTAACGCCGGTGCTATTGTCACCTGTGATGCTTTATATAGTCGTTTATCAGCACCGATGCATTCAATGCTTGAGTCATTTCGTCAGTTATCAGGGAATCCTCAGGTTGTTATAGATAAAAAAGTCGCAAATTCTGAATATGAGTTTCGTCACCGTAATGCCGCCATGGCGCATTTAATGAAATCATTTGGCAACTTTAATAATGAGGTTGATGATGTGTTATGGGCCTACTTTAACTTCTGTGCCATTGAACTTAACTGCGTAGAATTAGCAAAAGCTTACAATTACTTAGCGAATCAAGGTAAAGATGCCAGCGGCAATAAAGTGCTCAGCGCCAGACAAAATAAGCAGTTAAACTCGTTACTGTTTACCAGTGGTTTGTACGATGCTGCGGGAGATTTTGGCTACCGTGTTGGTATGCCGGGTAAATCAGGGGTATCGGGTACCATATTAGCTGTGTTACCGAATCAATTTACTGTGGCTGTTTGGGCGCCAAGGCTTAATTCGTATGGTAACTCAGTAGCTGGGATAGCCGCTCTTGAGCGTTTATCCCAGAAACTGGATATTTCGATTTTCTAAAAGCGGTTACTGATCCCAGTAAACTTGCTCTAAACAATCTTCACGTTCAGGTAAACCACGCGATAAACGTGGAGAGTGCTGAACAAGTACTTCATAACTTGCACGGTTAGCGTATTTACTAATTTGTGCAAGTGATGAGTAAGTCATTGCAGGTTGCTGATGCTTCGCTGAGTTTGCCACATTAAGTTTGTGGTAAACGTTTGCTGATAAGTCATGTAATACCGCAGCAAGAGCACAATCGCCAGCACCATTGGTGTTTTTAATGCTGTCTGGGCCACCCATAAATGGTGCTGTGTGGCTATAAGCACGAATAGGGTTTTGGCAATCGTCTTTACGCATAGCGCGCGAAAATTCATAGCGGTTAAAGTCAGCAATCGCACCCGGTAATAGTGGATATTCTGTTTCACGCTTGAATGAATCGTCTACATAACCTGCCATAAATAAGCCTTTTTCGCCGGCAGTGCAAATAACTAAGTCTGTCCAGTCTAGTGCTTTGTCGGCAGCTAGAAGTGGGTCTTCAAAGCCAGTAATAGCAAGCCCTTCTTCTTCGTTCATCGCAAGAATATCAACATGTTCTTTAACGAAATCAGCCCACCAGGTAGGGTCTTGTTCAATTAAGAACTTAGTTCCAAGGGTTAAAACCACAGGTACGCCTGCATCATTGGCATATTTTACTGCCTGCATGGTGGCTTCTGTCATGGTTTCATCACCTTGCGTACGCATTAGGTATGCGCTGATCACCAGTGCTGAAGAGTTCTCAATAAGTTCTTGATCGATAGATTCAGGGCGAAGATGATTCATAAGTCCAGCGCTGATCGCAAAGGTACGTTCACCTGTTTCGTCAATCAAGGTAAAGCAGCGACCAATTGGGCCGTCTACAGGCTGAAGATAATCAAGATCAACACGGCTAGAGGTATTACATAAAAAGCGGTATGCATAGCTACCAATTTTAATGTTTTCACTCATGACCCCTAATAACACTGAACGGTCGTCAGCTAGTGTTGAGTAGTTGTGCATGGTGTTACCTACTGTACCGCCGGCAAACTCATAGTCGATCATGTTGTCGAGTTTCAGTCTGTCGTATAACGCATTGGTAATATCGCTATCGATTACTTGCGACATGCCACGGCGCAATTGAAATTCATCTAGGAAAGCTTGATCAACTTTCGCTTCAATATCCACCACAATTTGGTCGATACCCGTAATATAACTACGTTGTAGTCGTTCGGTTGAGTTAAGTTGATTCGTCAGTGGATCTTTGGCTTCCACCGGAAAATAATGTTTATGCCTGCGGCGTCCAGGAAATTTCATTTGCTACCCGTGTTGTAAGCTAAATAAAAAAAGCGCGAGATTATAGCGCAATATGAGGCTGTTGAGCCATGAAAAAGCCACTAAATTTTGCGTTAATTTTTAAGTGTAGCAGTATTTATTGCCGACATTTTTCACTAACTAGGTATAATTACTCACAGTTTTACAAGATTTGTGTGATATATGAGCGAACAATTTAGCGACCAGTATTGGATGGAAAAAGCATTGAGCTTTGCCAATGAAGCGGCAGCGATTAATGAAATTCCGGTTGGTGCTGTGCTCGTAAAAGACAATCAACTAATAGCTTTTGGCTATAACCGCTCAATTACCGATAACGACCCATCCGCTCACGCAGAAATGATGGCAATCCGCGAAGCAGGCAAAGTACTTAATAATTATCGCCTAATAGATTGCACCTTGTATGTCACCCTCGAGCCCTGTTCGATGTGTGCAGGACTATTGGTTCATAGCCGCATCAAGCGACTCGTATACGGTGCTAAAGATGCCAAGACGGGCTCTGCGGGTTCTATTATGAATCTATTACAAGAACCAAGGCTTAATCATCAAGTTGAAGTAACTGGTGAAGTTATGAGTGAGCAGTGTGGGGCGGTGATATCTAAGTTTTTTAAGCGTCGTAGAGAAGAGAAGAAGGCGGCTAAGCTTGCAGCTCGCAACGCCTAGTTATACAACCGGCGTTGCAGGAACTTGAGCTTCCATTAACTGCATCGCAAATAAGCGGCGACGCCAAATAACTTTTTTGTGTGTATTACGCAGCATGATACGACGGCGTGTCGCTGTTGAGTAAATAACATTACGCTTGAACTTATGTGTCTTGCGTCTTCTTTTTAACATGTGTGCTCCTTAAGTGAGAGAAAAGCATTATATACCCAAGCCACCTCAAGATGCGAGTTTCAGTTGGAATTAAAAGCGATTTAGGCAAGGCATTGATTGCAAGTAATAGTGGTTCTATTGTTAAAATCAATAACGCAGTATAAATCGCTTTTAAACCAACCGTTTGGGCGTTTCACAGGCACTTACTCTCATCGTTGTTACTTCTTAAAAGGGATGGCCATTCTTGCAAAGTAACGCCTTGATATTAAGCACCTGTGAAGCGCTGAATTCTGCATCTTGAGGTGGCTTGGGTATATTGATCTCTACAGGAAGATAATGATCATTTGATGACAAGTAAACAGATTTCTGGTGCTTTAGGTTAGTTGTTTTCTAACGTCTGCTGCTCTTGGGAGTCTGGTTGTGTTGTGTCGTTTGGCTTTTCGCTCGTTTCTGTGGAAGTGTTAACCTCTTCAATGGTTTGCTCTTCTTCGCTTGGGTTAGCAATTGCATCATTTTCATCAAGCCAAACCAACGCATCGTAATAACGACGAATATTATCAACATACTGCACGGCAACATCGCCACGTGCATAACCATATTTGGTTTTACGATAATAACGCTTTTTAATTAAAAGCGGTAAGCGCTTTTTAACATCAGCCCACTTATCGGGGCTTGCACCTTCTTGCTCGGTAATAATTCGCGCGTCATTTACGTGGCCCCAGCCAACATTATAAGAGGCTAAGGCAAACCAAGTTCTATCGGGTTGTGGAATACGTTCAGGGATCCACGAAATAACCTTCGCTAAATATTCGGCACCGCCTTTGATATTTTGCTCAGGCTCTAAACGGTTAGTAACACCAACTTGTTTTGCTGTAGTTTGCGTAAGCATCATGATCCCGCGAACACCTGTCGGTGACTTGGCTTTAGGGTTCCACATTGACTCTTGATAGCTCAAGGCGGCCAGTAAGCGCCAATCAATATTCCCTGAATATTGCTCAAACCAAGGTTGATATTTGGGTAGTGTTTCTTTGATAGCTTCGATATAGGCTAGGGTATTAACATAATTAAACTGACGAACGTGGCCAAAATACTTTTCTTCTAATACATAAAGTTGGTTGTTTTGTTTTACATCACCAAAAAAGGGCACCATCAAGGCATATAAAGAATCGTCACCATCCTTTCTTAGTAACCAAGCGATAGGGTCGTTACGAGTCACTGAAAAGCCAATACTTAAATTAGGGTGGTAGCGGCGAAATAATGACAAGGTGTGAGAGTCTGCGAGAGTGTAATCAATTTCACCATCAATGACAGCTTGCAGAAGTTCTTCTTCATCCATATCTTCTGTTTCATGCCATGTTAAGTCTGGATGAAGCTGTTTAAGTTGCTGTAATGCAAGTGAGTGACTACTTTTCGCAAGAACCGTTAGGTTCCCCGTTAAATCGGCAAATTCTCGAGGGCGAGTGCGGCCTTGCTTGTATACTAGCTTTTGGCTAATGGTGCGGTAAGTTGGCCCAAAACGATAATGTTCAGCCCGAATGGTATTATAAGTAAGTCCAGAGGCAATAATGTCTAAATCACCACTTTCGAGGCGAGAGAACATATCTGTAAGATTAAAAAAAGGCACCATCTCGAGCTCTACGCCAACATAATCGGCAAACTCTTGTGCTAATTCGTACTCAAAACCCTGCACACCTTGCGGTGCTTGATAGTAATTACTCGCGCCGGCTAAGGTGCCGACTCTTATCTTATTCTGTGCTTTGATATGAGCAAGTTGTGATGGTTGTTGTTGCATATCGCATGCACACAACATGAGCACAAGCGTAAATATAGCGAGTATTTTTTGCATAAATTAGAAATGCCCCTTAAACCATTACGTTACCGTTATAGCAAAACTTCACTGCCACGTCACTTCGCATATAGTTTTATATCTCTATTTAAAAATTAATAACTGTAATAGTGGCGGTAATAGATAAGTCATACAGAACAACAGCCTGCGGGAAAATAAAGAGTACTAAGATAGTTAATTGTTGCAACCATAATCGCGGTTATGAAGATTATTTAAATAAAAGCGCAATTTTGAGTTAAATCTAGACGTTATTTGCACTATAATACGCGCCTAAAATATCGTTCAATCCCTAACCCCGGATGAAAATACCTATGTTGATCCTTCGTGGTGCACCAGCACTTTCCGATTTTAGAGTTCAGAAAATTTTAGCGCGTTGCCAACAGGCACAACTTCCAGTCACTAACGTTTATGCTGAGTTCATGCATTTTGCTGATCTTACTGCTGAGCTTTCAGCAGATGAGCAAACAAAGCTTGAAAAGCTGCTTACTTATGGTCCAACGATTGCAGAGCACAGCCCTGCAGGCACGTTAATTCTTGTAACGCCGCGTCCTGGCACTATCTCGCCTTGGGCATCAAAAGCAACCGACATCGCACACAACTGTGGCTTAAGCCAAGTTCACCGTGTTGAACGTGGTATTGCATACTACGTTGAAGGTAATCTATCAGCTGAGCAAACAGCTGAAGTAGCAGCGTTATTACACGACCGTATGACTGAAGCAACGCATGCGGATATGGCTGATGCAGCTAAATTATTCCGCCACGATGAACCGCGTCCAATGTCATCAGTTGACATTTTAGGTGGTGGCCGTGAAGCACTTGCTAAAGCCAATGTTGAGCAAGGTTTTGCGCTTGCAGATGACGAAATCGATTACTTGGTAGAAAATTTCCAAAAGTTAGGGCGTAACCCGAACGACATCGAATTATTTATGTTTGCACAAGCAAACTCTGAGCATTGTCGTCATAAAATCTTTAATGCTGATTGGACAATTGATGGCATCGAACAGCCAAAATCATTGTTCAAAATGATCAAAAACACTTACGAGCAACACCCTGAAAATGTGTTATCTGCATACAAAGATAACGCAGCGGTAATGAAGGGCTCAGTAGCGGGTCGTTTCTTCCCGAACAGTGAAGGCGAGTACGCATACCATCAAGAAAACATCGAAATCTTGATGAAAGTTGAAACTCATAACCACCCAACAGCGATTGCGCCATTCTCAGGTGCATCAACAGGTTCTGGTGGTGAGATTCGTGACGAAGGTGCTACAGGTCGTGGTTCTAAACCAAAAGCTGGTTTAGTGGGCTTCACTGTATCTAACCTTCGTATTCCTGGTTACGAGCAACCATGGGAAACCGACTTTGGTAAGCCTGGTCGTATCGTTAATGCACTAGATATCATGACTGAAGGTCCATTAGGTGGCGCGGCATTCAATAACGAATTTGGTCGCCCTAACTTACTTGGTTACTTCCGTACTTACGAAGAAAAAGTATCAAGCCACAACGGTGAAGAAGTACGTGGTTACCACAAGCCAATCATGCTTGCAGGTGGTTTAGGTAACATTCGTTCTGAACATGTTCAAAAAGGTGAAATCCCAGTTGGTGCAAAACTTATCGCACTAGGTGGTCCGGCAATGAACATTGGCCTTGGTGGTGGTGCTGCGTCTAGTATGACATCAGGTCAATCGAACGAAGATTTAGACTTTGCGTCGGTACAACGTGAAAACCCAGAAATGGAACGTCGTTGTCAGGAAGTTATCGACAAATGTTGGCAGTTAGGTGATGCAAACCCAATCGCTTTCATTCACGATGTGGGTGCAGGTGGTCTTTCAAACGCATTCCCTGAGCTTGTAGACGACGGTGGTCGTGGTGGTAAATTCCAACTTCGTGATATTCCAAACGATGAGCCGGGTATGGCACCACACGAAATTTGGTGTAACGAATCTCAAGAGCGTTACGTATTAGCAGTTGCAGCTGAAGACTTCGCGCGCTTTGAAGCAATCTGTAAACGTGAACGTGCACAATACGCGGTTATCGGTGAAGCAACAGAAGAGCGCCACTTAACGGTTGAAGATAGCCACTTTGGTAACAACCCTGTTGACCTACCGCTTGATGTTTTACTTGGTAAAGCACCAAAAATGCACCGCGAAGTTGATTCTAAAAAAGCACAATCGCAACCATTAGACGTTGCAAACATTGATGCTGCAGATGCTGCACAACGTTTATTACGCTTACCAACGATTGCTGAAAAAACATTCTTAATCACCATTGGTGACCGCACGGTAACAGGTTTAGTTGCGCGTGACCAAATGGTGGGTCCTTGGCAGGTGCCAGTAGCAAACTGTGCGGTAACAGCCGCTGCGTTTGATACTTATCACGGTGAAGCAATGTCACTAGGTGAGCGTACACCAGCTGCACTGTTAAACTATGGAGCTTCTGCTCGTTTAGCTGTGGCTGAGTCATTAACGAACATCGCGTGTGCTAACATCGGTGGCCTTGAAAATATCAAGCTATCTGCAAACTGGATGGCTGCTGCAGGTCACCCTGGCGAAGATGCAGGTCTTTACGAAGCTGTTAAAGCGGTAGGTGAAGAGCTTTGTCCGGCACTTGGTTTAACAATCCCTGTGGGTAAAGACTCAATGTCGATGAAAACTCAATGGGATGAAAACGGTGAGCAAAAATCGGTTACTGCACCATTATCACTAATCATCACTGCCTTTGGTCGTGTTGAAGATGTGCGTAAAACAGTAACGCCACAGCTACGCACTGATAAAGGTGAGTCATCACTATTATTAGTTGATTTAGGTGCGGGTCAAAACCGTATGGGTGCATCAAGCCTTGCACAGGTTTATAAGCAATTAGGTGATGTAACACCTGATGTTGATAGCCCTGAGTTATTAAAAGGTTTCTATGAAGCAATGCAAGCGCTTGTTGCTGATAACAAGTTACTTGCCTACCATGACCGTTCAGACGGTGGTTTATTCACAACTATCGCTGAAATGGCATTTGCTGGTCACACTGGTGTTACTGTTGACCTTGCAGGCCTTACAGGTTCAGACATCGAAGCGCTTTATAATGAAGAGCTAGGTGCGGTTATCCAAGTGGCAAACGCTGATTTAGATGCAGTGAAAGCCGTTCTTGCTGCTCACGGCTTAGCAGCTATCAGCCATGAAATTGGTACATTAAACGCTGATGACCGTGTGGTATTCACTCGTGGTGATGATGTGGTGCTTAACCACACGCGTACTGAGCTTCGCACTATTTGGGCTGAAACAACTTACCAAATGCAAGCACGTCGCGATAACCCTGAGTGTGCTAAGCAAGAATTTGACGCTAAGTTTGACGCAAAAGACCCAGGTCTTAACGTAAAACTAAGTTTTGATTTAAACGAAGATGTTGCTGCGCCTTACATTGCAACTGGTGCGAAGCCGAAAATGGCGATTCTACGTGAGCAAGGTGTTAACTCTCATTTAGAAATGGCTGCGGCATTTAACCGTGCAGGCTTTGCAGCGGTTGACGTACACATGAGCGACATCCTTGAAGGTCGTTTAACACTTGAGCAATTTAAAGGCTTAGTGGCATGTGGTGGCTTCTCTTACGGTGACGTATTAGGTGCTGGTGAAGGCTGGGCTAAGTCAATCTTATTTAATGAGATGGCGCGTGAGCAGTTCCAAAGCTTCTTCCACCGCGAAGATACATTCAGCCTAGGTGTGTGTAATGGCTGTCAAATGCTTTCAACATTGAAAGAATTGATCCCAGGCACTGAGCACTGGCCACGTTTTGTAACCAACAAGTCAGAGCGCTTTGAAGCTCGCTTTAGCCTTGTAGAAGTGCAAGAAAACCCATCAGTATTCTTTAACGGTATGGCTGGTTCTCGTATGCCTATCGCTGTTTCTCATGGTGAAGGTCATGCTGAATTCGCTAACAGCGATGCAGTTAAAGCTGCGCTTGAGTCAGGCACTGTGGCAGTGAAGTTTGTTGATAACTACGGTAACCCAACAACGCAATACCCAGCTAACCCGAACGGCTCGCCTGAAGGTATCACAGGTATTACCTCTACTGATGGTCGTGCCACGGTTATGATGCCGCACCCAGAGCGTGTATTCCGTACTGTTGCTAACTCATGGCACCCAGATGAGTGGACAGAGGATAGCCCATGGATGCGTATGTTCCGCAACGCACGTAAAAACGTTGGCTAGAACTTAGCTATATACCTAGCTATACAAGCTAGGTTCATACAAACCGTTTAAACTAAAAAGGCTGCACTATTAAGTGCAGCCTTTTTGTTTATAATGGTGCTAGTAAGTGTAAGTTCAAAGGCAAGGAGAGTTTTTTGAGTTTTAAGCGGGTAAGCGTAGGGTTGCTAGGTATTGTGCTAAGCATGCTGCTGTTGGCGTATCTGTTCAGGCTACCACTGACATCGTGGTACTTAACGCCTATGCTTAGTAAAAATGGCGCTGAGCTTCACTGCATTGATTGGTCATTGACCAGCCAGCTTGATTTAAATATCGAGAAATTATGCTTAACTTATCAAGGGCAGCAAATAGAGTTAGCTGGCATCCTTGCTAACAAGCAACAGGTTAGGGTTTCTCGCGCTAATCTCATCGTTAGCGACCTTGCAAATAAACAACAACCAGAATCAGCACAGACTGAATTTAAAAAGCTCGCTTTAGTATTACCAGAGCAAAGACCGCTAATAAGCATTGAGCAGCTTGATGTAGTCTCACCGTTTACCGATAGCCCTGTTAGGTTGGCAATACAAGAAAAACGCTTAAACCATTTTACGATTTCACGTGATCTTAATGCAGATGTTGAAATATCTAATTATGAAATAAAAGCCGATCTCACCCTTGATGAGCAAGTAGCTAGGCGGTTCATAACATTGCCAGCAAGCAGCCATTTTAGCACTCAATCGCAGGTTAAGTTTGATGGTATTACGGTTGCAATTGAAAGCACCGTCAATGCAAGTTATCAGCATGCTCTAGCGCAATGCGACCTAGGTTTTACCACTGAAGGGCAACTGAGTGCGAAGTATCAATTAAACCAACAGCATTTATCTGCGGATTTATCAGCGTTACAAAATCAACTTAGCGCAAACCAAGCGTGTTTAAGCATCATCACAGACCAACAGCATCAATCATTTATTGAAGCGCAGCTACCGCTTACTTGGCAGTTACACATTGAAAAACCAGTTAGTGTAGAAGCCGAGCAGCTATCAGTCCCAATCGTAAAACTGCTAGCAACTGAAGGGCAAAGTGAAGTGACAGTCAGTAATACGACCCTTTCTTTACAGGATCCGCTCGCATCACTTAATAGCCAAGTTAGTATTGATTTTAACAGTAAAGATATTGATGAGCTTAAGCTAAATGCGCATTTGCATGAAAGTGACGTTAGCGCTGATTTTCAACTGTCACTTGATTCACTCCCTGCATTTTTAGATTTTCAGGCTGACGGTGTTCTGGTTGAGGGTATTGGGGCTAAAGGAAAGCTAAAAATTGATGAGTTATTTTCTAGCCCGATAGCTGCTAGATTGAACGCAAATGTCAGTGTTAAAAACGCGCTTATATCAGGTGCTCAGATAGCTGACTTTACCAGCACGATTGAGGCTGAGCATAATGCCGAGCAACACTTAATTGTTAAAGCCAACAGTAAGGTTAAATCATTAAATTATAATGATATTCACGCAGCAAAAATCAGTAATGAGCTAACCCTTAGTACAGATCTCAGTGTGGGGGAATTATTTGCTGATATTGATGCCAAAACCACGGCTGCTAAATTATCAACACCTGAACTTACTTTAAATAAGTTGTCTGTCGTTACAAATGCCTTACAAAGCCGCGCCTTGCAGGCAACGCATCATGTGTTTGCTGATGGCTTTGAAGCGCTTGTTAGCCATCATATGTCTAAGGTTGCGCACCCATTTGAATTGGTGATACCTGAGCAGGCAGTATCCAAGCTTAATCCGATAATTGCTCAGTTTGAGCCCCTTGCAACCATCACTGATGGGGTGGTTTCAGGGATTATTAAAGGTGATGTAAATCTTCAGCAAGCAGAAGGTAGTGTTCACATTAATAAACTCAGTGCGCTTTATAATGACTACCTAGCAAATGATTTTGCCGTGGATTTAGATGGGACGTTTAATTCAGGGAAGCTTAATATTGCAGCGACTAAATTTACACTCAATGAACTGCGCGCAGGTGCTGTGGTCAAAAATATGCAGGGTCAGTTGCAGGTAACGGCTAATCAGCCTTGCGCAGCTGATCTAACCGGTCAAGTTATGGGCGGCAAATTTGTGGTGAATAAATACTGCCCACTGAGTGACAACCAAACCGCGACCGTTAAGTTTGAAAATATTGATGCCAGCAAATTAGTCACCCTTGATGCTGAGTCTGGAATTAGTTTAAGCGGGCGCTTAGCGGGCACCTTACCTGTTGTTATAAGCAAACAGGGAATAGAGGTAAAGCAAGGGCAGCTAGTTAATCAAGGTGATGGTAAATTACTGATCACCAATAATGCGGGTTTTGAAGCTGTAAAAGCGCAGCAACAGGAGCTGAGTACCACGCTGAGTTTACTTGAGAATTTAGATATTAAAAAACTACGCAGCAGTGTTAACCTCAAACCTGATGGTTGGTTACATTTAGGTGTTAATTTAGAAGGTTATAATGAAGCGCAGCAGCAAGCAGTGAACTTTAATTATAACCATGAAGAGAATGTATTTACTTTACTTAGAGCGCTGCGTTTAAGTGATGAAATTACTCAAAAAGTTGAGAAAGAGTATGCAAAAAAAGGAAGCAATGATGGCTAAGTGGTTAGTAATGCTGACGGCAGTAGGCATGCTGAGTGCCTGTACTCACCGTGTTGAGGTGGCAGCAAAAGAGCCGATTACAATCAACTTAAATGTAAAAGTTGACCATGAGATCCGCGTAAAAGTGGATAAAGAACTTGATACCTTATTCAGTGATGACAGCGAATTATTCTAAGGAGCACACATGCGTAAATTACAACTTAAAAAACTAAATGTGATCACCTTGATCAGTGCTGTTTGTTTCTCTTTTTCTGCGTGGGCTATTAGCCTTGATGACGCAAAGAGCCAAGGCTTAGTGGGTGAAGATAGCTCAGGCTATTTAGGTTTAGTGGTTAATAATAGTGAAGCAAAAGCAGTCGTTGATGAAATTAATGCAAAGCGCAAAGAGCAGTACTTAAAGCTAGCGAAAAAGAATAACCTTTCGTTAGCGCAGGTAGAAGCACTTGCAGCTGCTAAAACTATCGAGAAAACTAAGCCGGGCCACTACATTGAAGTGAACGGTGAGTGGGTAAAAAAATAACTCACTAAGTTAAATTAGAAAAGCCAGCATTGCTGGCTTTTTATCTTTATAACGCCGGCAGGCGTTAGCGTTTATCGATGCAGCTTTGTAATAGCTGCTGCCAAAAGTCGATGCCTTTACGTCTTGCAAGTTTAATGTTGTGCTCTGGGATAGACTCAGGTTCATTGTAGTTATCTAACGCTTCGCTCATACTGGCTTCACGGATCAAATGTAGTGTTGGATAAGGTGCGCGGTTAGTATAGTTTGCAGCATCGCTGTTATCGCTATCGGCAAACACATAGTCAGGATGAAAGTTAGCTATTTGATACTTACCCTCATAACCTTGCGCAGCTAAAAGTGCATTGGCTAAATCGACTAAATCTAAGAACTCTTCAAAATCCTTAAAGCCTTGCTCAAACATCAACAGGGTTGTTTCACGCTGTGCTTGTTGGTCTAACTCGCTACACTGCTCAAGCATATCCATTACCGCATCATCAAGTGTAATAGACTGGCTGATTTGATAATGAATGCAATTGCTTTCAACTTCTTTGCGGGCAAACGGGCAGAAATTGTATTTCACGATTACACTTGATACCCATTCGCGCATTTGTTTTTCTGGGCGATTCATCACTTGCTTTGAAGTCACGTTATTTCTCTATTCTATGTCTCTATTTTACTTTTCTAAGTAAAGCTCAATTAAATTAACCGTTTTACTGATAGCACCTTGATTATTAGCCACGCATTTTGCAGCTTGTTGACCAAGCTTTATGGTCTGTTCTGCATCATTACTCAAAGCGATAAGCGTGTCAGCAAGTTGGTTTTCATCAGTGACAATTTTAGCTCCTTGAGCACTAATAAGCTCAGGGTATATATGGTCAAAGTTATAGGTATGAGGGCCTGCTAATACGCCAACCGAAAACGCTGCTGACTCTAACGGATTATGGCCGCCTCGCTCTATTAAACTACCGCCAATATAGCTGATGTTTGCCACTCCATATAAGCATTGTAGCTCGCCTAACGTATCCGCTAGCACAACTTGCTGGTTGTTATAGTTATCTGCACTGCGACGGCTAAAGCTCATATCTGAGTTTTTTAATATCTCCGCGACTTTATCAAATTGCTCGGGGTGACGCGGAGCAATAATCAAAAGAGCGTTGGGCAAGGCTTTTAACAGCTTTTTATGAGCACTTAAAATAAGCTCATGTTCAACAGGGTGAGTGGAGCCTGCAACCCAGATAAAGCGCTCGTTGTTATACTGATTTTTAAGTGCTGCGACTTTATTTAATTGCTCATCTGACGGCGTGATATCAAATTTAATTGAGCCAAACACGCGAGCCTTTTCAGGTTTTAAACCTAGTTCAATAAAACGTTTGGCATCATCTTGATTATGACTAGCAAGGTCGCTAATTGATTGCATGATCAGCTTAGTCAATGGCATCACCTTTTGATAGCCTTGCTGTGATTTAGCTGAAAGCCGGGCATTTAAAACAAGTACTTTTGTGCCGGTGTTGTTGCTTTGAGCCATAAGGTTAGGCCACAGCTCTGTTTCTAAAATACACAGTACCTTTGGCTTGATACGCTTTAAAAAACGCTGTGTAGAGAAGAAAAAATCAATCGGTAAATAACAGCAGCTAACAGTATCGTTAAAGTTGTTTTTTATTTGCTCGCGGCCAGTTGGGGTATTGCAGGTTACTAAAATCGTAAGCGCAGGGTGTTCGGATTGAACTGCCTTAATAAGCGGGGTTGCTGCTAGCACTTCACCTACAGAGGCACAATGAAAAACAATATCGTGGCGCGATAAATCTGCATAGCCAAAGCGTTCAGCAAAATGCATTCGGTAGCCTTGGTTTTTCTTACCTCGCAAAACATATAAGTAAAAAACAATTAGCGGACTCAAAATGTATAGGAGTAAAGAATATATAATACGCGCCATTGGTTAGCCTATATGAATAAAACCCTATGATAGCGTGGAACATACGCTATCTAAATATAAAATGTTAAATAGGGTTATCTATGAGAGTTTTAAGTGTTTAGTTTCAGGTAATTTGGTAGTATTTCGATTACTTATTAAATAAACGAAGCAGTTATGAAATTTAAAATGATAAAAGCCTCGGTAGTAGGTGCTCTCTTAAGTTGCGCTATGCCTTTATATGCAACACCCACCGCTTATTTACCTGTTGGCATGGACGCACAGCTTGATCATCAATTAGATACTTTGTTTGCACTAACAATTGGCACTCCTATGGCTAAACCATATCGTTTAGCAGAAGTAGAGAAAGCACTTCTTGTACTTGAAAAGGAGGAGCCTGGGTTAGTTGCTGCTATTCGTTCAAAAATAAAGCCATATCAAAGTGATGATGCAGTGACTCGTGTCGGTGTAAAACTACAAGTAGATACGGATAATGCAAAGAAAATAGCGAATCAAAGAGGCCTAAGCTCGGATGAATGGGGGCAAGGTTTTTTTGAAGGTATTTGGCGTGCTAATGATTATACCTTGGTACAAGTGGGTGTAGATTACCGAGCCAAAGCTAATAAATTTGTAAATTATAATTCGTTTATAAGTTTTGCTGGCGAAGATTTACAGTTAAATCTTGGTTATAAAGAACACTGGTTCTCGCCGTTTAAACATTCTGCGCAGATTATTTCTACCAATGCTAAAACAGCACCTTCGATTTCATTGGGTATGGTAAAACCAGCCCACAATTGGTGGAATTTTGATTTTGAGCTTTATTATTCTGAGCTTGAGCATGTCGATAATGGTATTCTTTATCAAAATGAGCTCCATAGCGGCACACCAAAGCTCGCTGGGACGCATTTTAGTATTGAGCCGCTTGATGGTTGGAAGCTGGGCCTTAATCGTATGATGCAGTTTGGTGGGGGCCCCCGCAAAGTCGATGTTGGTGATGTGGTCGATGCATTTTTTGATCCTGCGGGTAATGACAACTCAGGGCTCACTGGTAGTAAAGATAATGAGTTAGGTGACCAATACGTAACAATTACCAGTACGGTGAATTTTAATTGGGGAATGCCAGTTGAACTTTACTTTGAATATGGTGGTGAAGACACAAAAGACCACAAAAACTACCAATTTGGTAATACTGTTAGCAATTTTGGCTTCTTCTTGCCAAAACTGAGTAATACAATGTCGCTTAGGTATGAATATACCAACATGCACAGCCTGTGGTACGTCAATGAGATTTATCCAGTATATGGTAATACAGTGGGTGGTTTTGTAACGGGTCATTATGCGGCTGATCAACGTTATACTGAGTTACATGCGAATGGTGTTGCGAGGGTTTATGCAGATGCGCCACCGACGCAAGTGCACAGCATGGAGTTAACTTATAGTGAAAACTACCGTTCACTTTGGCGCAGTAAGCTCACACTGATAGAAAACGAAAGTAATTACCTAAATGAGTGGGGTCAAACGACCGGAGACTATGAGCGTGCCGTTGAACTGCAATTAAGCAATACACGCCAATTAAACGAGCATACATTAGAGACAACTCTTACCTATGGCGAAGATGTATTTGGCGATAACTATACGTGGTTATCTGTTGCCTATTTTTGGTAAGTAAGCCGTTAATACTTTTTAAGGAATTTATATGTCTAATCTTGATTCTGTAGCGGCAAGCTACCTCGAAAGTTTAAATCGCCATCAAATGTTGTTTGAAACGATGGAGACCTACCACCCAGAAGTGATGCAATTACTTGAAGCATGTCACAGTGCTTTGCAAGCGGGTGGCAAAGTCATTTGGTTTGGTAACGGCGGAAGTGCGGCAGATGCACAGCACTTAGCTGCTGAGTTTGTGGTGCGTTATAAATTAGAGCGCGGTCCACTTGCTTCAATCGCACTGACTACTGATACCTCAATTTTAACAGCGCACAGCAATGACTATCACTTTGATACTGTATTCGAGCGCCAAGTTCAGGCCCTGTGTAAGCCAGATGATTTGGTTATTGGCTTAACTACCTCGGGTACTAGCCCTAATATTAATTTAGCGCTTGCTGCTGCTAATGAAATCGGCGCTTTTACCGTAGCATTAACAGGCCGAGATGGTGGCAAAGTAAAAGACATCGCTAAGTTACCTATTATTATTAAAAATGATGAAACCGCACGTATTCAAGAAGCCCACATGTTCATCGGGCATTGGCTATGTGAAGCCATCGATATGGTTGTAGCGGAGCAAAAGTAATGGATTTAGCGTTACTAAAAAACCTTTCAAAGGCACGTATTTTAGTTGTTGGTGATGTCATGCTAGATAGATACTGGCATGGCGATTCTGGGCGAATTTCACCTGAAGCACCGGTCCCGGTAGTGAAAGTGAGTAAATTTGAAGACAAAGCCGGTGGTGCAGCAAACGTCGCAAAAAATATTGCTCGTTTAGACGGTAAAGTTGGCCTATTAGGTTTAGTCGGTGAAGATGAAAGCGGGCAAATTCTTGAAACCATCTTAAGTTCAGAAAAAATTGATTCGCAACTTGTAAGTGTGTGTGACTTACCGACAATTTCTAAAATGCGTGTTATTAGTCGTCATCAGCAAGTTGTTCGTTTAGACCTTGAAGAAACCTTCACTGAGCAGCACAGTCAATTATTACTTAATCGCCTAGAGCTAGTATTGGATGATTATGACTTTGTGTTGTTCTCTGATTACAACAAAGGCTCACTGAGCTTAATCCAACAAATGGTTCAGGTTGCAAAGAAAGCAGGCAAAACAGTGCTTATTGACCCTAAATCATCAGACTTAAGCTTATACCGTGGTGCTGACTATATTACGCCTAACCTAAATGAGTTTAAGCTTGCTGGTGGTTTGACGGACTCTGAGCAAAACTTGACTGACAGTGCTCGTAAATTAATTAGTGAAGCGGGCATAGCTGCGATGCTATTAACGCGCTCAGAGCATGGTATGTCGTTAATTAGTCAGACAGAAAAACATGATTTTGCAGCCCAACAGCTTGAAGTAAGCGATGTAACCGGTGCCGGCGATACTGTAATTGCGACATTAGCAGTGATGCTAGGCGCTGGTATGGCAGCAAAAGATGCGGTTGAAATTGCCAACCTTGCAGCAGGTATTGCTGTAAGCAAGCTTGGAGCTGCCACTGTTTCGCCTGAAGAACTCAGCCGTAAGCTTGGTCAATATTTACAGCAAACTGGCGAGCATTATCAAACACCGTTTGAAGATGTACTTCAGCATATTGAGTTTGCCAAACAAAATGGTGAAAAAATTGTTTTCACTAATGGCTGTTTTGATATTCTTCATGCAGGTCACGTACGCTATCTTGCACAGGCAAAAGCTCGTGGTGACAGGCTTGTTGTTGGCTTAAATAATGACGAGTCTATCACTCGCTTAAAAGGTCCACAAAGACCAATTAATCCACTCGATGAACGTGCCATGGTTTTAAGTGCGCTGGCGTCTGTTGACTGGGTTATTCCATTTGGTAGCGTTGAAGAGAATGACACGCCAGCTAAGCTCATTGAGCAAATTAGCCCCGATGTACTAGTAAAAGGTGGCGATTACACTGTTGACCAAATTGCCGGAGCTGATCATGTATTACGCCATGGCGGTAAAGTCGAAGTGCTTGAGTTTCTTAATGGTTGCTCAACATCTAACGTAATTAGCAAGATTAAGTCTTAAGCAAAGCTTGGTAGTCGCATATTAGTGACTGCCAATCACTTTGTCGCCAATGCATCTGTTCGTTACGGCCTTGCTCTTTTGCAAATGAACGAGCAAGGCGTTTAATATTCTCTGTTTGCCAGCTAGGGTGCGGCTTTTTGATTTCGCCGCGGTCAAAGTCGATGATAAACACCTTGCCTGTATCATCGAACAAGATGTTATTGATGTTTAAATCTGCGTGGTATACCCCGTGATTGTGAAAATCGCTGAGGGTGGCTGCAATCGCTTTGAGTTCAGACTGGCTTAGTGGGCGCGTGATTAAAATATCTAATACACTTTTTGCGCCTGTCACTGCCTCGGTGATGATATCGCCCCGATAGATAAAGCCGCTGGTTTTAATTTTGGCCCCAATCGGTGTGGGCACATTCAGGCCAAGCTCACGCAAACGCATCATTAGTGTAAATTCTTTATAAACTCGGGTTTGTTTTAAGCCAAAGTATAGGTACTGATCGCTGAGTAACTTACCAACGAGTCCTCCTCGCCAATAGTGGCGCAGAACACCTGTGAGCTGTTGATGTTTAAAAAACCACGCTGTTGCTCGGCCTTTTTTTGCGCCAACTATTTTTTCTTGTTGTTGCCAGTAGCTGGCATCGAACCACTGTTGCGTGAGCTCATCTTTATAGTCAGGGTGACACAAAAGGGTGGTGTTTTGTAGATGCTGAGTTTCGAACATAACAACTTCAAGATTAAATAGAATTAGCGCTATCTTACCGTATTTTTAGCTTTTCGCATAAGTGCTTGCATTAGCATCAAGTTAATTTAAGATCGCATATTATTTGCTGTAGCTAAGGGCGCACGTGACTCAATCAACCTCCTATTCAGATATTTGTATTTTAAGGCTTTCGGCTATTGGTGATGTATGTCACGCAGTATCCGCAGTGCAAGCAATTCAAAAGGCACATCCGAAGGCAAAAATTACCTGGGTGATAGGTAAAGTTGAGGCTATGTTGTTGGCTGATTTACCGGGCGTTGAATTTGTTGTATTTGATAAAAAACAGGGTAAACAGGCCTATCAGCAACTAAAAGATACTTTCAAGGGGCGTAAATTTGATGTGCTCTTACACATGCAAGTAGCACTAAGAGCAAATTTAGCAGCTCGTTGTATTCCGGCAAAAGTCAAAGTAGGGTTTGATTGGGCTCGTTCAAAAGAGTTACATAGTTTATTCATTAATAAGCGTATTGCCCCGCAATCTGAGGCACATGTCCTTGAGGGCTTTAAGGGCTTTGCTCAAGCGATTGGTGTGCCTGACTATACGCCTCACTGGCAAATGCCAATCACAGATGAACATCAACAAGCTGCTGATGCCTTATTGGGTGAAGAACGTTTAGCTGGGCGTATTTTTGTTATCTCACCTGCGGCAAGTAAAAAAGAGCGTAATTGGTTGCCCGAGCGTTATGCGGCACTTGCAGAGCATGCGTATCAGCAAGGTTTTTCGGTGGTTATCACAGGAGGACCAACACCTTTAGAAATAGAGTTGTCTGAACAAATAATTTCGCAAACGAATGCGCCTGTGCTTAACTTAGTAGGTAAAACTAAGCTTAAAGAGTTGTTGTGTGTATTGAAGCGCGCTTCTTTAGTTTTAGCTCCTGATACGGGGCCTGCACACATGGCTGTAACTGTTGGTACACCTGTAATAGGTTTGTATGCCCATTCAAACCCGAAACGTACAGGTCCATACTTGTATCTAGATTACGTGGTTGAGGTGTACCACCAAAACTTACGTGAACAGACAGGCAAAACAGCTCAAGAGCTACCTTGGGGAACACGCGTTAAAGGAGCTGATTTAATGACGCAAATAAGCATTGATGAGGTTATAGCTATGTTTAACCGTGTTGTAGATAAAGAGCAATTGTCATGAGTAAAGTACTGTTTTTAGACCGCGATGGTGTGGTTAATGCTGATCACGGTTATGTATATAAACCGGATGAGTTTGAGTTTTTACCCGGTGTGTTTGATGCGTGCAAAAAGTTTATTGATGCAGGTTATGAAATTGTCATTGTGACTAATCAGTCAGGTATTGGGCGTGGCTACTATTCAGAACAAGACTTTTTAAACCTTACAGACTGGATGAAAGCTGAGTTTATGCGTCATGACGTGCCAATTCTTGATGTGTACTTTTGCCCGCATCATCCGACTAAAGCAGAGCCTGCCTATTTACAGGATTGTCATTGTCGTAAGCCTGCTCCTGGCATGCTGTTACAAGCCATTGAAGAGCATAGTATTACTCCCTCACAAAGTATTATGGTAGGCGATAAGCTGGGCGACTTAATTGCAGCAGAAAGAGCGCAAATCGCGACCCGTGTGCTGGTTCGTTCAGGGCAAAGTTATGCTGAATCAACAGAACAACATGCTGATTACGTATGTGAGTCTTTAGCTGATTTACCTGCTTTAATTTTACAGTCTTAGCAGGTAAGACCAGTTTTATTTCTTTAGCCTCAAGGTTTGCGACGAACTGCAAACAGTGCAATTGTTCGTCTAAGCTTTTACAATAGGCGCAAATTTTACAGTCATGCTAATCATTTCTGGTTAGATACAAGAATATTTGGAGATTACAGATGAGAGCATCTGCGTTTTTTAATCAGCTGCAACAGCAAATCGACGAAGTAAAAGCTGAAGGTTTATACAAAAGTGAACGTGTTATTACATCGCAGCAGCAAGCTCAAATTGAAGTTGCCTCAGGTGATAAGGTAATCAATTTTTGTGCGAACAACTATTTAGGTTTAGCCAATAGCCCTGAGCTGATCAAAGCCGCGCAACAAGGTTTAGATGATCATGGTTTTGGTGTTGCTTCTGTGCGTTTTATTTGTGGTACTCAAGATATTCATAAAACATTAGAGCAAAAGATTTCTGAGTTTTTAGAAACCGAAGATACGATTCTTTACTCATCTTGTTTTGATGCAAACGCTGGTTTATTCGAAACAATTCTCGGCCCAGATGATGCAATTATCTCTGATGCGCTAAACCACGCCTCAATTATTGATGGTGTTCGCCTTTGTAAAGCAAAACGCTTCCGTTACGCTAATAACGACATGAGCGACCTTGAAAAGCAACTTATTGCTGCTGATGAAGCGGGTGCTAAAACAAAACTAATCGCAACTGACGGCGTTTTCTCAATGGACGGTGTGATTTGTAATCTTAAAGCGGTTTGTGACCTTGCTGACAAATACGATGCCTTAGTTATGGTTGATGACTCTCACGCTGTTGGTTTTGTCGGTGAAAATGGTAAAGGTACGCCGGAGTACTGTGGTGTTCTTGACCGTGTTGATATCATCACAGGTACACTTGGTAAAGCACTTGGTGGCGCATCAGGCGGTTACACATCTGGTAAAAAAGAAATTGTAGAGTGGTTACGTCAGCGTTCTCGTCCTTATCTTTTCTCAAACTCACTTGCGCCATCAATTGTTACTGCGTCGATTAAAGTACTTGAAATGCTGAGCAATGGCGGTGAGTTACGCGCAAAACTTTGGGATAACGCAAAATATTTCCGTGAACAAATGGAAGCGGCAGGATTTACCTGTGCAGGTAAAGACCATGCAATTATCCCAGTTATGTTAGGCGATGCAAAAGTCGCTTCTATGATGGCAGACAAATTACTTGCCGAAGGTATTTATGTAACAGGTTTCTCATTCCCTGTTGTACCTAAAGGCCAAGCACGTATCCGTACGCAGATCTCTGCGGCGCATACAAAAGAGCAATTAGATACCGCTATTGCTGCTTTTACCCGTATTGGTAAAGAAATGGGTGTTATCTAATTTTATTTCCTAAACCGAAGCTTTTGCTTCGGTTTTGTTTAATTGAGTGTAAATCATGAAAGCATTATCTAAATTAAAAGCAGAACCAGGGATCTGGATGACTGATGCGCCAAAGCCTGAAGTTGGCCATAACGATCTGCTTATTAAAATCCGCAAAACAGCAATTTGTGGAACAGATGTCCATATTTATAAATGGGATGAGTGGGCACAAAATACAATTCCAACTCCTATGGTTGTTGGCCACGAGTATGTTGGTGAAGTAATTGATATGGGTCAGGAAGTACGTGGTTTCCAAGTAGGTGACCGTGTCTCTGGCGAAGGCCATATTACTTGTGGTCATTGCCGCAACTGCCGTGCTGGTCGTGTGCATTTATGTCGCAATACAACTGGTGTTGGTGTTAATCGTGAAGGCGCATTTGCAGAATACCTTGTGATCCCTGCTTTTAATGCATTTAAAATTCCAGATAATATCTCAGATGAATTAGCCTCAATTTTTGACCCATTTGGTAATGCAGTTCACACCGCATTGTCGTTTGATTTAGTGGGTGAAGATGTATTAATTACAGGTGCAGGCCCAATTGGTATCATGGCAGCTGCGGTTGCTAAACATGTTGGTGCGCGTCATGTAGTTATCACAGACGTAAACGAATACCGCCTAGATTTAGCACGTAAAATGGGTGCGACTCGTGCAGTAAATGTAGCAAATGAAAAGCTTGAAGATGTAATGAAAGAGCTTGGCATGACAGAAGGCTTTGATATTGGTCTTGAAATGTCAGGCGTACCCGTTGCATTTAATAGCATGCTAAATAACATGAACCACGGCGGAAAAATCGCTATGCTAGGTATTCCACCTTCAGATATGGCGGTTGATTGGAACCAAGTTATTTTTAAAGGCCTTATCATTAAAGGTATTTATGGTCGCGAAATGTTTGAAACTTGGTATAAGATGGCGAGTCTAATTCAGTCTGGTCTTGATCTTAACCCAATTATCACGCATCAATTTTCGGTAGATGACTTCCAAAAAGGTTTTGATACAATGATTTCAGGCCAGTCTGGTAAAGTTATCCTGAATTGGGATTAAATGAAGGTCTAAAAGCCTCAAAATTAAGGCGGCTTTAGGCCGCCTTTTTAGTTTAGAGAGTATTATGTCGTATAAACATATTTCAGTTAGCGAAACCTTTTCGCTGTTAGACAAAGACGATGTCGTGATTGCCGATATTCGCGATCCGAATTCATTTCAAAGCGGACATATTCCAGGCGCTGAGCATTTATCGAATGCAAATATCAGCGAGTTTATGATGAACAAAGAGTTTGATCAGCCAATCATCATCGTTTGTTATCATGGCGTAAGTTCTCAAGGTGCTGCGAGCTATTTAGTTGAACAAGGCTTTGAAGATGTTTACAGCATGGATGGTGGCTTTACTGCGTGGCAAACGCAACTTCCGGAGCATATAGAACGATGATTGAACTGGGCAGCATTAATAATCCGCGCGCCGCACAAGGCTTTATTGACTACATTAAAAGTAAAGGATTACAGGGTGAACTGCGCTCGCAAGATGGACAAACTGTGATTATTTGTGTTGCTCCAGAGCATTTTCATCAAGCTCAACCTTTATGGCAAGAGTTTGCTGAAAATCCCAACGATGAAAAGTACTTACAAGCTTCATGGCAGGTAGGAAGTACACAATCGCCGTTGTCATATCAAGGCCAATCACTTGATTTAAAAGCGCGATTTAAGGCTTTAAGTTGGCTTAATCGTACCGTAACCTTAGTATCTATAGTCATCTTTGTTGCTTTTCTGATGGGTGGCTTTGAAACTATTTATGGCATGCTCCAATTTAACCCTGCCAAGCCACTTACTTGGCTTACCCCTGCCATTGTGCATTTTAGCTCTATCCATCTTATTTTTAATTTGATCTGGTGGATGACGCTGGGTAACGATATTGAAAAGCGCAGCGGTAAATTAACCTTAGTAGGGTTATTTTTAGTTACGGCGTTTATTAGTAATTGGGCACAATTTATAGTTGTAGGCCCTAATTTTGGTGGATTAAGTGGCGTTGTTTATGGTTTGCTTGGGTTTTGCTGGATTTATAGTGCAATGCGCCCTAACGAACCACCTTTAGTCAGCAATAGTATTGTTGGTTTTATGTTGGTTTGGCTTATTCTAGGCTTTGTAGATATGTTGCCAGTGAGTATGGCGAATTGGGCTCACTTAGCAGGTTTGCTGGCTGGTATGGCATATGCGGTGTCTGATAAGCTGCTTACACGTAAATAAAAAAGGCGGTTAAACCGCCTTTTTTATTAAACAAACTATTAATGGTACAAATACTTAGTAAATAACACTTCTCTGACAATTTCTTGGCCAGTTTCTTGTTTAAGTAGTGACTTTAATTTTGTAGTACAGCGTTTTCTGATTTCTTCTCGACCAGTAAGCGATTTAATGTTTTCTTCAGGCTCTTTTGAGAGTATTTCAACAATCGCATCACGCAGTAGAGGGGTGTGATGTTCAACAACGCTGATATCGGCTGTATCATTTAGCATAAGGTCAACGGTAATGCGCACGTAGCCTAGCTTCTTATTACCTTGGCCTATGTAGTTGGTGATGATATCAGGCTCAAAACCAAAGTAGCCAACTTTTGACTCAGCCTGTGCAGACAGACTGGTCATTGCGCCAATTAGTAGCATACTGACTAAGTAAATTGATAACACTGATGTTTTCATAATTAAAAATATTCCACCCTTTCAATGGTTTTAGTCTATACCCAAATTCGCTTGAGATACAGGCTGTTCTGTGATTTTTAACCGTGCTTGAGATTAAATCATGACTTTTGCCAAACGTGCAGCAGTGATATCATTTGCACGGTTTTTAAAAATAATGAGTCGTTGTGATCACATTCCCAGTTTCATTAGCTGCAAATTGGCAGCCTGCTTCAGCATTTCCAGATTTGACGCAACAACAGCAAGGTTGGCTGCTTGAAGCCGGTTCATTAACAGCTAAGCTCAAAAGTCACTGTCAGGCTTTTTCAGTTGAGGTACTAAACGAAGCGCCTTTTGATTTAACTGCCGAGCAACAAGCGCTACTAAATACCTCTTTAAGTCAGGCATTAAACCGCGAGGTGCTATTATTGTGCGATGGTAAACCTATGGTTTATGCGCAGAGTTGGTTACCAGCAGACGATACTTTAAAGAAACAGCAGTTGTTAAATATGGGGACGAGGCCGCTTGGCGATGTTATTTTTCAAGACCCCAGCTTGCAGCGAACAGAAATCGAGGTGGCTGAATTTTCTCAGCAGCATGCTATTCAAGCGTTAACAGCTCACCTTGGCTTACCGTCAAATTCATTGTGGGGCCGACGCAGCGTGTTCGCATTATCAAATGCTCACTTTCTTGTGGCTGAAGTGTTCTTACCTGAGGCATATATCTACTTATGAAATTAGCTGCATTACATCGCGCAAACATTCCTTATTACAAACAACTGATGCGAACGGATAAGCCAATCGGTACTTTGTTGCTATTGTGGCCAACATATTGGGCTTTATGGCTTGCTAATCAAGGCACGCCTAGTTTGTTAAATTTTGTAGTGTTTAGCTTAGGTGTCTTTGTGATGCGAAGTGCAGGTTGTGTGATCAATGACTTTGCCGATCGTAAAATCGATGGTTCAGTAAAGCGAACTGCTCAGCGCCCTCTGGCTGCAGGACTGGTTTCTAGTGCAGAGGCAATGAGTTTGTTTGTGTTACTTATTGCAGTGGCGTTCGGATTGGTTATGTTACTTAGCTGGTCAACTATTTTGCTTTCATTTGGTGCTTTAGCACTGGCGTTTTGTTACCCATTTATGAAGCGTTATACCCAATTACCGCAAGTAGTGCTTGGTGCTGCATTTAGTTGGGCAATTCCGATGGCCTATATGGCATCAATTGGTTCAGTACCATTAGAAGCCTGGCTACTATTTACCGCTAATCTTGTTTGGACTGTGGCTTATGACACCATGTATGCCATGGTTGATAGAGATGACGATTTAAAAATAGGGGTTAAGTCAACGGCAATCTTGTTTGCCAGCTATGACAGACACATCATCTTTTTACTCAATGCCTTATTTATCGCGATTCTTGTTTTCATCGGCATGAGTAACCATCTTGGCTTGCCTTATTGGTTGGGTTTAGCGGCAGCGGTTGGGTTTTTACTTTATCAACAAATGCTTATTGATAAACGAGAGCGAGACCCTTGCTTCAAAGCATTTTTGAATAATCACTATGTGGGGTTAGTGATTTTTATCGGATTAGCAGCATCCTTGCCACTGCCATTTTAATTATCTAGGTGGGTCGATAATACCGCTGATCGAGGCATTTTTTCTGAACCAACCCGCAATAGAGTAGCGAACATCATTTGCGGGTAATACCTCATGCATAAAGCGTTCGCTTTCAAACATTACCAGCATGCCAGCTTGAGGTTTTACGACAATCTCAATATCTTTACTTTTCGGCTTGTAAATCACCAACTCACCGCCAGATTCTGGCGTATTTAAGTAACAAACTGTTGTGAAAATACGGTTCGAACGGCCTTTGAAGGCATCATAGTGCTTTTTATAAAAGTCACCCTGTTGATACTTTGCATAATGGCATTCGTAGTCAAATAACCCTAAATAAAAACTACGATTTAACTGCGTTTTTATCGCTTCCATGGTCGCCAGATAAGTAATTTGTGCTTGGCTTGAACTATCAAACCAAAAGGTCTTATCTTTACGGACATTTTTATCAATTTGTTGGTCGTTTAAACGACCAATACCCGCTGTGTGAAAATGCGGATTTATACGATAGCAGTCGGCGATTAAATCATTGATTAATGTTTCATCAATCGCGTTTTCAACAATAGCATAACCAGCTTGTTCAATTGCATCTAAATAAGTGTCAGAAATCAGCTGAGCGTTCATTTATATACACAATAAAAAAAAGGTGCGTAAGTGTATCTGAAAAATAATGCGATGCACGCTTTTTATGCAATAAATAAGTGATTAGTAAAAGACGGGAGAAGCTAGCCTGTTTAATTCAGGCTAGCAGAAATAAGAGACGACTAATGCTGGCTTGCTAAGGCCATTTTTTCAATAAGATCAAGCAAGTGACTTACATGAGAGTTGTCGTTAATTTTTTGATTTGTTTGTATAACAAGTTGCTCTTGAGCAACACCTTTGTTGGTTTTTAAAAGCTGCAAGGCCGGATCAGAAGCAACATTGTTCGCGTGTTCAATGCTAGCTATTGCAATATGGTTCGATCGTTTTAGTCCTTCCATAACTTGTTCAATACTACCTACTTTAACACTGGCTGACTTATCGAATGAATCAATGGCGTCGTTTAGCATCTGTTGTACTTGTTTCGATTGTGAAAAGCAGCTGTACATAGGGTAGTCGGCAAAATCGCGTTTGCTGATATCACTCTTATTCGCTAATGGATGATCTTTAGCAACAAATAAAATCAGTTGGTCAGGTAAATGGATATCGCTTCCTATACTATTCATTGCTTGCGAACAAACACTAATATCAATTTCACCAAGCTGTAGCTTACGCATTAGCTCGCTTTGCTCTTGTAGTTGCATCTCGATTTTTACATGAGGATACTGCGCTAAAAATTGCCCGCAAGATACAGGAACGACAGCACTGGCTTTATTAGTGTAACCAATAACAAGCTTTTCGCTTGCGCAGCCATTTAGTGATTCGAAAAGATGTTGTTTTGTTTCTTCTAGATTGTCGAGGGTTTGTTGCGCATATTCTAAGAAAATTTCACCTTCTTTGGTTAACTTAACGGAGCGGGTTGAGCGAGTTACCAGCTCATAACCAATTTCGTCTTCAAGAGTTTGAATACTCCGGGTTAACGCTGAAGTGCTTATTTGTGTTTTTTCAGCAGCTTGGCGAAAATGCCTTAATACGCCTAATGCTACAAACTGTTCAAGTTGTTCAAATCTCACTTTATATAGTCCCTTGTTATAAGTAAGCCCTACATCCAGGCAATATAATTATAATCTACAGTGGCATAGTAAATTATAGTACCTGTTTTGGGAAGTTCGTTTTACAGAAAAGTTACATCTAGTCAGGGTAACGATCTTTAATCTCAAGGAAAAGTGGTAAATTTTCAAGTAACAAGTCAACAAGATTTGGATCAAAATGTTTCGAACGTTGCTCTTTTATCAATGACAGTGCTTCATCTAAGGGCCAAGCAAGCTTGTAGCAACGGTCGCTACATAGCGCATCAAACACATCGGCAAGGGCGGTTATGCGACCAACAATGTTGATTTCATTGCCAATTAAACCTTGCGGATAACCTGAACCATCCCATTTTTCGTGATGCTGATATGAAATCAAAGCGCCGCAAGTCAGAATTTCGTTACTTGAATTTTTTAAAATTTCGTAACCCACTTCTGCATGAGTTTGCATTATTTTCCATTCTTCATCAGTTAATTTACCTGGCTTATTTAAGATGCTATCAGGAATACTAATTTTACCAATGTCATGTAGTGGTGAAGCGAGCTTGATAATTTCACATTGAAATGGACTGAGTTGTGATAGTTTTGCAAGTAATTCACTATATAAAGCAACGCGCTTAACATGGGAGCCTGTTTCTTTAGAGCGTTTTTCAACGGCTTCACCTAAAATGTAAGACAACTCTTTTTGTGATTCTTTAACCATTTCTCTAAGCTTAAGGTTGTCGTAGGCTAGGGCAATATTGTTCGCGTAAAACTCTAATAGTTGATGATCGGTTGTTTGCAGTTTACTTCCTTTATGAACATATAACATGGTCTCAAGGCCTGCTTTTGTCGGAAAGTAACCAATATAGTCGGTGCTCGTTTTTAATGATGATTTACGCTCATGGGCGTCAATAAATAAACTTTTCACCTCATCTGGAATAGTATTTTGATTCGGCGTTGGCCCAACTCCCGACGCGGCTAATAGTTGAAAATCTTTCGCCGGTGAGGACTGAAAATTAACTGCTGCAGCGCAATAGATTTGTGCGTCATTAATTCCCATTACATTCGTGACGTGACTTAAAATAGTGGATGCAAATTCGTTAACACTATCGCATTTTAAGAAATTAGCAGACGCATTAATAATTTGCTCTAGGCCACTTTTATGGCGATCAATAATTTGTATATCGCGATGCCCTCTGAGTGCAGAATAAAGAAGCGTCTTAATTTTTATAGCCGTTAGTTCGGTTTTATTCTTGTAATCGTTTATATCATAATCACGGATAATCGACTCTTCAGGTGCCTCTCCAGGCTGACCTGTACGCAGAATTAAGCGAATATCATGGTTTTCTATTTCATCGCGAATGTATTGAATAAGCTCAAGACCTGCATGGTTTGTTTCCATGACAACATCGACAAGCGCGACTGAAAAAGGAATATTTTGCTTTAATAACTCTTTTGCTTCGGCTGCTGAATAGGCGTCATAAAAGCGCAGACCTTTATTTTCGAAAGTGAAGCCAGCTAGCACTAATTTCGTAACTTGGTGAATATCTTCTTCATCGTCAACAACAAGAATATGCCAACATTCTGATTCATCAATAGGAACGTTATTTTCTTCTAGCTGCTCATCAGAAAATAAAAAATCTTCCACAAACACACCACTTATTGTTGCATCTCGTAACAATAAGTATAGAGGCAGAAATTTACTCTGCCTTATCAGCTACTGGTTTTTTTTCGATATTTTTTAATTCGATTTCGATGGCATCGCATGAAATGTGGATCTCATACAAAGAGGTTAAAAGTGACATCGCTAAGCAAGCTAGGCTAATCCCAAATAAGATGATGCCTGTGGTATTAAATTCTATAAATAAAGCGAACATTGATAAGGTGCACATTAAAAATGAGGCAACGCCGTATACTTGCATCACTCTTATTAACTTAATGCGCTTTCTTAAGTTGGTAATTTGTGCGACAACAAGAGGGCGAATACTTTCCCCTTCGCGCGCATTCAGTTCACGAATAAGTTGAGCGAGCACCAAAAAACGATTGGTGTAAGCGAGTAAAAGTAAAGAAATCGCAGGAAATAGTAGTCCTGGTGTCGTTAATGTCATGTAGTTACCTTGAAATAAGCATTGCGGCAAAGCTTTTGTAGTTTAGGTTTTATATTTAGAAAAGTAAAAGAGAAGTAATTTGCAAAATAAGAAATTAAATCAAACCGCTAGCTCAGAACCGTTCAAATGGGTACGAGTATTTCAGGCTGAAAACAGCCTTGAAGCGAATATTATTAAAGGGCTGTTAAACAGCAAAGGCATTGAGTGTCAGTTACAAGGTGAGCTCTTACAAGGGGCATTGGGAGAGATACCCTTTGAACAGACGGGAGTTGATATGCTTGTTTACGCATTAAAAGAGCGCCAGGCGCAAGAAATATTGTTAAACTATCAGCAAGTAAAACAATCGGCTCCTGATTGGGTGTGCCCAAAGTGTCAAGAGCTTAACGGATCAACATTTGAACTTTGTTGGTCTTGCGGGACTGTTAAAAATGACGAAAGCGAATAATTTTCAACGCATTAGAGAATTAAACTATTTACAAAAAGCAGTATTAGGTGGTGCTTTGTTAGAACGCATGCTGCCTAATTACAGTTTATTCTGTGAAGCCACAGGGTTTGGTGATGCTGCGGTTTTTCGTAGTGCTTTGAATGTTTGTTGGGAGAAGATTTTACTGCCAAAAAGTAAAATTAGCCTCGAAAAACAAATCGAAAAAATAGAGCCTAATGTGCCTGAACTAACTGATTTTGATATGTTTGGCACTTACCCTGCTATTGATACAGCAACAGCTTTACTGGGCATGTTACACGGCTTAATGGCAAAAGATGACCAAGAGTTTTTGAACATTAGTAAAATTTCACAGGCATCGGTGGCACGTTACATTGAATATCAACTTACCGTTGATGGTGAAGTAGCTGACAATAAAGCAGTTCGTGAACACCCATTAATGCAATATGAAATTGAAGTACTGGCTGAGTTAATTGATTTTGTTGAGCAAATGGGCCGAATTAGCTCTGAAAACGTAAAAGAACTCAAACAGCTTGCGGTATCAGATGGTCAAACCAACATTGGTATTGCAATTTAATATTCAGTAATGCGTATTTTCACTGTAAAATACGCGTTTATTTTTCTTGGCGGAGTAATTGATGCGAATTTTAGGTATTGAATCATCATGTGATGAAACAGGTATTGCCATTTACGATGATGAACAAGGCTTATTAGCACATCAACTGTATAGCCAAGTAAAAGTGCATGCTGACTACGGCGGTGTCGTACCTGAACTTGCGTCACGTGACCACGTGCGTAAAACCTTACCTTTAATTGATGCCGCCTTTGCACAAGCGGGCTGTGGCCCAGAAGATTTAGATGGCATTGCTTATACTGCGGGCCCTGGATTGGTTGGCGCACTCCTTGTGGGTACTTCTATTGGTCGTTCTTTAGCCTATGGTTGGAATATACCAGCGGTAGCGGTTCATCATATGGAAGGGCATCTTCTTGCGCCAATGCTTGAAGAAGACAAACCTGAATTTCCGTTTATCGCGTTATTAGTATCTGGCGGCCACACCATGATGGTTAAAGTATCTGGTATTGGTGAATACGAAGTATTAGGTGAGTCAGTTGATGACGCCGCAGGTGAGGCATTCGATAAAACGGCGAAATTACTTGGGCTTGATTACCCAGGAGGCCCGCGTTTGGCAAAACTTGCTGAGCAAGGTACACCTGAGCGCTTTGTATTCCCGCGTCCGATGACTGACAAACCCGGCTTAGATTTTAGTTTCAGTGGTTTAAAAACGGCTGCGTCACTCGCTATTCGTGATAGCGATGATGATGAACAAACTAAAGCGGATATTGCTCATGCATTCCAAACAGCGGTTATTGATACCTTAATTATTAAGTGTAAACGTGCATTAAAGCAAACCGGTATCAAGCGCTTAGTGATTGCTGGGGGCGTGAGTGCAAACGTGCAATTGCGTGCGCAACTTGAGCGAGTAATGCAAGGTATGAAAGGGCGTGTGTACTACCCGCGCACGGAGTTTTGTACAGATAACGGTGCGATGATCGCTTACGCTGGTATGCAGCGCTTAAAAGCAGGGCAGTTTGCTAGCCTTGATATGAAAACAAAGCCGCGCTGGCCAATAGACTCGTTAGAGGCTATTTAACATCAACCTTCTTCATGTTCAGGGGCTTTTTTCTTAGCCCCTACTTTTGGCTCTTCACCGGCGAGTAAGCGAGTGATATTTGCTCTATGACGGAAAATTATCAACACGGTTAAAAAGGTCACAGGCAACGTATACAAAGGTTTTATCCACCAAGTATAAAGAGGTGCTAACGAAACCGTGACTAGTGCTGCAAGAGATGAGTAGCGCGTGATAGCAACAATTAAGATCCAAGTTGCAATTAACATCCCACCTAACGATAAACCAATGGGTAATAACGTGCCAAAAGCGGTCGCGACAGCCTTACCGCCTTTAAAACTGAAAAACAGCGGGTACATATGGCCTAAACAGGCTGCTACACCAATCAAGCCGAGCATAAGTGGCTCTATTTTTAAGAAGTAAGCACCCCAAACCGGAATGGTTCCTTTTAAAATATCAAAGACAAGAACAAGTACAGCAGGGACTTTTCCACCTAAGCGATAGACATTCGTTGCACCTGGGTTGTTCGATCCGTGACTGCGTGGGTCCGGTAGTTTAAACAGCCGAGAGACAAGGATTGCGGATGAGACCGATCCCAGTAAATAGGCTAAAACTAACATTAGGGCTGTTAACACGCGCTTCCTTATTTTTAAATCTGCACTTTTGGGCTATCATTGGCGGCAAAACCATCTGCCACTATTTTTGAGTAGAACATGTGAGCAATAATGCATCGCATCTACCCGTTATTGTAGGGGTAATTTTTATATATTAAAACAGTATGACAACTTATAGCGCGGATTATTCAAATCAATAAGCGTTTAGTATGAGAGGTGTTTTAATATTTATGTCACTTGGAGTATCAATGGACAAGGTATATATATCACAATTGCATGTAGACACCATTATCGGTGTGTATGATTTTGAAAAAGAAAGTAAACAAAGCCTGTATTTTGATATTGAAATGCTATGTGATATTTCTGCGGCAGCTGCGACTGATGATATTAACCTTGCACTTGATTATGCAAAAGTCAGCGAGCGGGTTATCGCTCATACAACAGCAAAACCAGTAGAGCTGCTTGAAACCTTAGTTGAACAATTAGCGGCCATTATCTTAACTGAGTTTGCAACTGAGCAAGTGACCATTCGCGTGAGTAAACCTGCAGCAGTGCCACAAGCCAAAACGGTGGGAGTCGAAATCACCCGTCGCAAGGCATATTAACATGGCGCAAATTTTTATTAGTTTAGGCTCTAACGTTAATAAAGAGCATTATATTCGTCAGGCGCTTGATGCTCTAAAAGTACATTTTCCTGATTTTATTCACTCATCAGTTTTTGAGAGTGAAGCGGTCGGTTTTGCAGGCAGTAACTTTTATAACTCAGTATTAGGGGCGCAAACTGATATGCCACTACCTGAACTGTGTAAGTTATTGAAAGAAATTGAGCTTGAAAATGGCCGTACCCGTGATGACAAAAAGTTTAGTCCACGAACGCTTGACCTAGATCTTTTATTTTATGATGACGTAATTTGTGATTCGCCTGCACAGTTACCTCGCGATGAAATTACCAAAAATGCATTTGTTCTTCAGCCTTTAGCTGAAATAGCCCCTGATTTTTTTCACCCTGTAGCAAAATGCACGCTAGCAGAGCTATGGGATAATTATAATAATCCGCAACAAAAACTATGGAAGGTGGAGTTTTCTTACCCATGAGTATTATTGAGATAATTGTTTTAGCCTTAATTCAAGGATTGACTGAGTTTTTACCTATTTCGAGCTCAGCACATTTAATTTTACCTTCGCAAGTTTTAGGTTGGCACGATCAAGGTTTAGCATTTGATGTGGCCGTTCATGTCGGTACTTTAGGTGCCGTGGTATTGTATTTCCGTAAAGAAGTGGTAGACATTCTAGGCGCGTGGTTTAAATCGTTTGGTTCACAAGGCGCAACCGATGACAGCCGCTTAGGCTGGTGGATTATTGTCGCAACCATTCCTGCATTATTAATTGGTTATTTGTTTAAAGATTTCGTTGAAAGTTACTCGCGAAATGCGTGGGTTATTGCCACCTCTACTATTGTGTTTGGTTTGTTACTTTGGTATGCCGATGTAAAAGCAAAGCAAGTTAAGAACATTTACCAAATCAATTTTTTCAGTGCGCTATTGTTAGGCTTTTCACAAGTGCTGGCTATGGTATTCCCTGGGACATCGCGTTCAGGTATTACCATCACCGTAGGTTTAATGCTGGGCCTTAACAAGCAAAGTGCTGCGCGTTTTTCATTTTTAATGTCAATTCCGGTCATTGCAGCAGCGGGTTCCTATTATGTGTATCAGCTTGCAACAGCGGGCGAGGCGATTGATTGGCATGCGATTTTACTCGGCGCAGGCTTATCATTTGTATCAGCTTATGCGTGTATTTTCTTTTTCTTAAAAGTTATTGAGCGCATGGGTATGATGCCATTTGTTATCTACCGCTTGTTACTTGGTGTTGGTTTGTTTGCATTCTTAATGCTGTAAATAACCATTCAACTTAATTCGAAAAACACCTCAAATTTGAGGTGTTTTTTATGATGGCTATTTGGCAATACTCTATTGACCGCTAGTCATGGTAAGTAAAGCTTATATTTGGCATTATAACGCTTTAGTTTATCTCTCATTCATTTTGCTCAGGACAGTAGATGCATATTCATATTCTTGGAATTTGTGGCACCTTTATGGGTGGTATTGCCGCAATCGCTAAATCGTTAGGTCATACAGTGACAGGCTCTGATCAAAATGTGTACCCACCGATGAGCACGCAATTAGAAGAGCTAGGTATTACGCTCACCCAAGGTTATGACGTTGCTCAACTAGAGCCTGCGCCAGATATGGTAGTAATTGGTAACGCTATGAGCCGAGGCAACCCTTGCGTTGAATACGTGCTTGATAAAGGCTTACCTTATACTTCAGGTCCTGAATGGTTAAAGCATAATCTGTTGCAAAATTCGTGGGTGTTAGCTGTCGCTGGTACACACGGCAAAACAACAACAGCGAGCATGTTAGCCTGGTTATTAGAGTATGCAGGAATGAAGCCTGGCTTTTTAATTGGTGGGATAGTACAAAATTTTGGCGTGTCAGCACGGGTTGGTGAAACGCCATTTTTTGTTATCGAAGCCGATGAGTACGACACGGCATTTTTTGATAAACGTAGTAAATTTGTTCATTACTTACCACGTACCTTAATTCTTAATAACCTTGAATTTGATCACGCTGATATTTTTGAAGATTTAAACGCAATAAAGAAACAATTTCATCACTTGATGCGTACATTACCCTGTAGCGGTAAGGTTATTTGGCCAAGCCAAGATGAAGCCTTACAAGATGTGATTGAGCGTGGTCTTTGGAGTGAAAGCGAAACGCTGGCAGGTGATTGGGATTACCGTTTACTGAAAGCGGATGGTAGCGAATTTGAAGTGCTACTTGAGGGAGAAGTTCAAGGCGTTGTTAGTTGGCAAGCGATGGGCGAGCATAATGTGAAAAATGCTATCATGGCTATTGCAGCAGCGCGCCATGTCGGGATTGCCGTACCAGTCAGTATTGCGGGCTTGGCTGAGTTTATTTCTCCTAAGCGCCGTATGGAGCTTAAAGCCGATATTAACTCGATTAAGGTGTATGACGATTTTGCCCATCACCCAACGGCAATTAAAACAACTTTGGCAGGGCTTCGTGCAAAAGTGGGCGATGAGAAGATTATTGCCATTTTAGAGCCTCGTTCAAATACCATGAAAATGGGCGTGCATCAGCAAACCTTGATTGACTCACTTGAAGCTGCCGATGAGGTGTATTTATTTGAACCAGACAATTTAAGCTGGTCACTCAAAGAATACGCCGCTGCGGCAGGTATGCATTGTAGCTCTAGCACTGAAGAAATTATTAAACACGTGGTTGCAGGTAAAGCGCCTAAGCAGCATGTTTTAATTATGAGTAATGGTGGCTTTGAGGGGATTCATCAGCGCTTAATTACCGCTCTTGAACACAACTAATCGGTATATGGAGCGTCAAAATATGCAATTTAAAGATAAAATAACCTTAGCTTTTAGCGGTGCCTCTGGTGCGCCATACGGTTTACGGTTATTAGAAGTGTTACTTCAGCAGCAGTTTCAAGTTTATGTGTTGATCTCAAGTGCTGCTCGAGTGGTTTTTGATACCGAATCAAATATCAAGCTATCGGGTAACGAAGATAAAGCGACAGAACAGTTAAGCACGCTTTTTAATGCTGCGCCTGAACAACTAAAGGTGTTTGGTAAAGACAACTGGTTTAGTCCTGTTGCGTCGGGCTCTGCTGCACCGAAAAAAATGGTGGTTTGTCCGTGTAGTGCAGGTTCAGTGTCTGCAATTGCGGTAGGTGCGTCAGATAACTTACTTGAACGCGCCGCCGACGTGGTTATAAAAGAACGGGGGCAGCTGATTTTAGTCCCGCGTGAAACGCCATTTAGCGAAATTCATCTTGAAAACATGCTGAAACTAGCAAGGCTAGGCGTAACAATTATGCCTGCGGCACCGGGTTTTTATCATCAGCCAGAGCAGATTTCAGACTTGGTTGATTTTATGGTGGCGCGAATTTTAGATCATTTAAACATTGAACATACTCTGACCAAGCGTTGGGGTTATGGAGAGGGCAAACAGTGAGCGAAAAAACGATCGCATTAAATATTGAAGGCCTAAAAAAGGTTTATAAAAATGGTGTTGAAGCCGTAAAGGGCATCGACTTACAAGTTCAACAGGGCGATTTCTTTGCTTTACTTGGTCCGAACGGTGCCGGTAAATCAACTACCATTGGTGTTATCTCATCGTTAGTGAACAAAAGCGCTGGCCGTGTCCAGGTGTTTGGGCATGACATTGATACAGATTTAGAAGCCGCTAAGTCTGAACTAGGTTTAGTGCCGCAAGAGTTTAATTTTAGCCAATTTGAAACACTGAACCAAATTTTGGTTAACCAAGCGGGCTATTATGGTGTACCAAGAAAGCTGGCGCATGAGCGTGCTGAAAAGTATCTAAAGCAACTGGGTTTATTTGAGAAAAAAGATAAGCAAGCGCGTACGCTGTCAGGTGGTATGAAGCGCCGTTTAATGATTGCTCGTGCTCTGATGCATGAACCTAAATTACTTATTTTAGATGAGCCAACAGCCGGTGTTGATATTGAGCTACGCCGCTCGATGTGGGACTTTCTTCGCGAGATTAATAAGCAAGGTGTGACCATCATCTTGACTACTCACTACCTAGAAGAAGCTGAGCTGTTATGTAAAAACATCGCGATTATCGACAGTGGCGTGATTGTGGAAAACACCACTATCAAAGCGCTACTTGCCAAGCTCGATAAAGAGACCTTTGTACTTGATTTAAAGCAGCCAGTGCAACCAATTAGCATTGAAGGTTACAAATATACACTAACTGATGACCACACTTTAGAAGTTGAAGTGGCGAAGTCTCAGGGCTTAAACCAAGTATTCAGCGCGTTGACCGAACAAGGTAATACCGTGCTGAGTATGCGAAATAAAGCAAATCGTTTAGAAGAGCTTTTTGTAGGATTATTAGAACAAGGGCGAGGCGAATAATGTTTAAATATGGAGTAGCGCTAAAAAGTATTTGGATCAAAGAGTGTATTCGCTTTTTACGTATTTGGGTGCAAACCTTAGTTCCGCCAGCAATCACGATGAGCCTTTATTTTGTTATTTTTGGTAACCTGATTGGTTCGCGTATCGGTGATATGGGTGGCTTTACTTACATGGAGTTTATTGTACCGGGTCTGATTATGATGTCGGTGATCACTAACTCTTACTCGAATGTAGCTTCAAGCTTTTATTCGACCAAGTTCCAAAAGAGTATTGAAGAGCTATTAGTTGCACCAGTGCCAAATTACATTATCGTACTTGGCTACATGGGCGGTGGTATGACCCGCGGTATGCTAGTTGGCTTAATCGTTACCTGTGTATCATTGCTGTTTGTTGATATCCAAATTCATAATATTTTTGTGATCATGGCGACGGTTATTTTAACGTCGGCTGTGTTTGCGTTAGGCGGACTTATCAATGCAATTTATGCTAATAGCTTTGATGATATTAGTATTATCCCGACCTTCATTCTTACTCCACTGACTTATCTAGGCGGAGTGTTTTACTCAATCAGCTTGTTACCTGAGTTTTGGCAAGGTGTATCGCAAGTGAATCCAATCATCTATATGGTCAATGCATTTAGATATGGTTTCTTAGGCGTGTCTGATGTCGATTTATCGGTAGCTTTTGGGGTACTTGGTTTATTTATTGTGGGTTTATTTACTTTAGCGTTAACGCTTATTAAACGTGGTGTGGGGCTTAGACACTAATGACTGATGCAAATTCGAGAAGTATTGTATCGAATCAGCCTGGCTTACATGAAAAGTTAGACGAAATAGTTTTAAAGCACTTAAGTGCGGATTTTAAAAAGCCGATTGCACAGCACACGCAAGCGGCTTTTGATGAGGTAAATGAAAAGGTTCAAGCGTTTAACGGGCCTATAATCCTTGATTCGTGTTGTGGTGTAGGTGAAAGTACGGCTAACTTAGCTAAGCGTCACCCTGATGCGTTGGTGATTGGTATAGATAAGTCATCTCATCGCTTAGAGAAGCATGAGATAGAGTACAAGCAAACCGATGCGGGCCAGTATATTTTAGTGCAAGCAGACTTAAACGACTTTTGGCGTTTAGCGGTAGCTGCTAATTGGCAACCGACGCATCATTATTTGCTATACCCAAATCCATGGCCGAAAGCAAAGCACTTGCAAAGGCGCTGGCATGGCGCTGCTATTTTTCCGTTTATCATTAAATTAGGCGGTCGTTTAGAGCTCAGAAGCAATTGGGATATTTACGTGAAGGAATTTGCCCGCTCGCTCGAGATTGCAGGACATCCTTGTGATGTTCAATTATATGAGAGCGATATAGCAATCACGCCATTTGAACGTAAATACTGGGCTAGCGGTCAGCAAAGCCACCGTTTAGTGATCAACCTTTAATGAATGTAGGGAGCTGGCGATGAAAAGTGGCTCCCCTGCATTAAATTAATCCCCGCACGAGACAGCGCGTCAGCAATTTGTTCGTTATCGACTTGCTCAGCGATAACTTGCAGGTTTAGCTGATTAGCGTACTTTACTAAATTCTCAATAAACAAAAAGTTATCATTATTACTGTGAATTTGACTCACAAGGTTTTTATCGAGTTTTAAACCATCGATCTCTAATTTTAGAATATGCGGTAAGTTTGAAAAGCCTGAGCCAAACTCATTAATAAACACCTGCGCTCCTTTATTTTTTAAAAGGCTAATAAAGGTTTTTACCTCACTAAAATAAGCAATAGCATCACTTTCATGAAATTGAAAAATAATGTTATGAGGCTGTGGGTAGCGTCTTAGTTGCTGTTCGAAAAACTCACTTAAGCTTGGATCAAGAATATCTTGCGCGGTGATGTTAATGCTCCAGCTTAGGTTGGTTTTTCTAAAATGCTCAACACAACGGGTAAACATGGTACGCCTTAACAGCCCATCCATACGTGAGCGTTTGAGCACCGTCATAAAGTAGTCAGGACTATGAATACGGCCTTGGGCACTGGCTAATCTCGCTAGGCATTGGTAGTGCTCAATCTGCTCAGTGTTGGTATCATAAATAGCTTGAAAGTAAGGCACAATGCGATTGTTATCAAATGCTTCTTTCACCTCTTTGGCAAGCGTTACATTATTTCTAAAGCGCTCTTCGACTTGTTTAAAAACATTTTCATAGCGAACAACTCGCTGATTATTAAACTTTGCTTGCTGTAAGGCTATGTGGGCATTTTCGATAAGCATAAGCTTGTTGCCAGATGCAATGCCTGCATACAAGCTAACGTAAATGAACGGTTCTTTTAACACCGGGATAGCATTGTTGAAGGTGTTAATTATTTCTTCTAATTCTTTGTCAGAGCTGCGCGTTTGCAACAAAGCTATCTTATTCGTGGCAAGGCGATAGGCAAAGCAGTCATTCGGCAAACGTGCTTGGAAGTAGCCAAGTAAACTTGCCATAACTTTATCGCTGACTTCGGTACCGTAAAAACTACTGATATCGTCTAATTCATTAATGACGATAACCGCGAGCTCCATGCGATATTTTGTTGTCTTTTTTAAGTAATACTCTAGCGCTACATGGTTGGCAAAGCCTGTGCGAGCATCTGTTGATAGTGAACGTTTGAGTTGTAAAAAATAGAGGCCTGCAATTAATACTGCTATAAAGAAAAAGAAACAGGCTGTAATTGCTGCGCGAGTAACACTGTATTGCAATTGCTGATTAAAATCGCTAAGTGTTATGTCTGCACCGGTGATGTAGGTCTGGCCGTTGTTATCGACAAAGGTTACGAAAATGCTTTTAAAGTAGCCCCATTGATCTTGTGAAATTTCATAAACAGGTTCTGTTGAATTAAAGGCTTCTTTATTTAATTCTGTTGCTTCAGAGTAGATGTCAAAAAACTCGGTAACTTTGCCTGTATTTTGATCTTTTTGAGTATAGCTTGAAGCACTGAAGTAGACGGTATCATCACGCTTAACCATGGCATAGACATAGGCAAGTTGCATTTGTTTTGCATACTCAGAGAGTGCGCGACTTTTTTCTTTGTATACAGCAGGAGAGATAGCTAAACCAGCATTAACTCGATCATGGTAATCATCACCTAAGATATGTTTTACACTCACAGCAGCATTAAATAATTTGTTATCAACATGCGTGATTATTTCATTGCGAGTGGTTTCATAGGTATAGTAAATGTAACCAAATAAGCTAACAAAAAAAGCGGCAAAGCCATAAAGTAGCCAGCTGGTTTTTTGCATTCCTTTGGGCATAAGTGCTCCCTTAGCTGTTATTACTTGATTATACTGAAAAAAGACTTAATCGATAGTATAAAATTACCGCAAATGTCATTTTTAGATCACTTTTTTGTCATCGAAGACGTGGCTTTTTTGCTTTAGACGAGACATTTTCGTGATATTCCAGTAAAGTTAGCCAATTTCGTAGCAACAGTGCCGCAAAAGTGAAAACGGTGATGTTTCAACATCTAATTCATTTTTAGCTGCTTAGAATGGGTATTAGGATGGATCAAAAGCGTTGTGCCGTCGCCTCAAAAGAAAGCTTGATTCGTATATTTACGGTGCCAGAGGCACCTGACTCAACCTTGAGTAAAATCGAATCAGAAATTTCAAGCAATCTTGCTGGGTTCTTAAATGAGAACATAGCGGCGATTGAGAAGCCCTTGCACGAGATTGAAAAAGATTTTCAGTCGGCCACTATCCCTGAAGAGCCAACTTTCGTCTCTGACTATGCACAAGACATTATGGAGCAGTTAGTTGCGCATTCTGTTCATACTGCAGCACCAAGCTTCATTGGTCATATGACCTCGGCATTGCCGCACTTCGTTTTGCCATTATCAAAACTGATGGTGGGCTTGAACCAGAACCTAGTTAAAATTGAAACATCAAAAGCGTTTACACCCCTTGAAAGACAAGTGTTAGGCATGATGCACCATCTAGCCTATAGTGAAGACGATGCTTTTTACAGCAAGTGGATGCATAGCGCTAAAACCTCTCTTGGGGCGTTTTGTTCAGGTGGCACAGTAGCCAATATCACCGCATTATGGATTGCCCGCAATCGGCTATTAAAAGCCGATGGTGATTACAAGGGAATTGCAGCACAAGGTTTAATCGCCGGTATGTTGCACTACGGCTATAAAGGGTTGGCTGTGCTTGTTTCTGAGCGGGGTCATTACTCTTTGGGGAAAACGGTCGACTTATTAGGTATTGGTCGCGATAACATTATTGCCATCGAAACTGATAAGAATAATAAAGTTGACGTTAATGCCATGCGTAAGAAGGCTTATGAACTCGAAGCGTCAGGTATTAAAGTGATGGCATTAGTAGGGGTTGCTGGCACTACAGAAACCGGCAGTATAGACCCACTAAATGAAATGGCTGATTTAAGTGCTGAACTAGGCTGTCATTTTCATGTCGATGCTGCATGGGGGGGAGCCACTTTACTGTCAACGAATTATCGCCACCTACTAAGCGGTATAGAGCGTGCTGATTCGATCACTATCGATGCGCATAAGCAAATGTATGTGCCTATGGGGGCAGGCTTAGTGTTATTTAAAGACCCTGCTGCTACAGATGCGATTGAACATCATGCCGAGTATATTCTTCGTAAAGGCTCGAAAGATTTAGGCAGTCATACACTTGAGGGAAGTCGCCCAGGTATGGCGATGTTAGTGCATGCTTGCTTACGTGTTATTGGCCGTAAAGGCTATGAAATGTTGATTGACCGCGGCATAGTAAAGGCGCGTACCTTTGCGCAGATGATTAAAGAGGATGAAGACTTTGAGCTTATTTCTGAGCCTGAGCTTTGTTTATTAACGTACCGCTATGTGCCTAAAGAAATTCAGGCCAAAATAAAAGACGCCGACGAAGAGACCAAGCTCGACATCTATGCGTCATTAAATCGCTTTACTGCAAGTATGCAAAAGCGTCAGCGTGAAGCCGGTCGTTCTTTTGTATCGCGTACTCGTTTGACACCTGCAAAATATGACCATCAACCAACTGTGGTATTTCGAGTTGTATTAGCAAATCCGCTCACTTCTAAAGCCATCCTTAAAGATATTTTGGCGGAGCAAAAAGAGCTGGCGAAAACCGATCCGGTATTTAAAAAGTACTTAAGTAAGTACATGGATTAAAAAAGGGAGCGTGATGCTCCCGTTATTCACTAAAGCAGCTTGCTTTAATCATCTTGCTAATTATCTCTTGTGACGGTTTTATTTTTTCCATCGCTAAAAACTCATCAGGCTGGTGGGCTTGATTAATTGAACCTGGCCCCATCACAATCGTTTCGCAACCTAGTTGTTGAATAAAGGGAGCTTCAGTGCAGTAGTTTACAGCAACAGCAGGTTGTCCTGAGATTTTTTCAGCTAGTTTTACAAGCGCAGTATCTGTGCTGCCACTAAATGCAGGGATAGGTTCATGCATGTCGATAACACTCACTGCATTTGGGTATTGGGTATTTATTTCTTCAGCAGCACTTAGCAAAATCGCCTGCAGTTCTTGCACGCTCAAACCGGGCAGTGGTCGCATATCGATGTGCATTTCACAGCAGCCACAAATACGGTTGGCGTTATCGCCACCATGAATATGACCAAGGTTCAAAGTAGGGTACGGAATTTCAAAGTGATCAACTGAATATTTATTCTTTAATTCTTCTTTAATGATTAACAATTTTGTAATCATTTTATGCATCACTTCGATGGCGTTTAAACCACGTTCAGGATCAGAGCTATGACCTGAGCGACCAATTACCCGAATGGCTGTACTCATATGTCCTTTATGAGTGAAAACAGGAGTCATATCGGTTGGTTCACCAATAATACAGCGCGCTGGTTTCAAGTTAGGGTGGCGGCATATTTGTTGCGCACCCGCCATTGTGGTTTCTTCATCGGCGGTTGCTAAGATTAATAAAGGCTCTGTTTGCTTTGTTGCATCAAGCTCACTAATCGCTTGTAAAACAAAGGCAAAAAAGCCTTTCATATCAATACTGCCTAAGCCATATAATTTATTGTTATGCTCGCTGAGTTTGAAGGGATCATAATTCCAGCGGCTATCATCAAATGGCACTGTATCGGTATGACCTGCCAACATTAATCCACTGTCACCTTCACCGCGTTTTGCCAATAAATTATAACGGCCTTTACCTTGCTCCAGTTCTGTTATTTCGCAAGTAAAACCGAGGCTTTCACACCAAGAGGCAAGCAAGGAGATCACCTCTTTATTGCTCATACATAGTGAATCTTCAATTGCACTGATTGAAGGCGCTGCAATCAATTGCTGGTACATAGATAAAAAAGACGGTAAAGACATAAAAAATCCAAAAATAATTATTCAATCTAATTGCATAACAATATAAAAGTATTTATGATGAATATCAATTCACTTTTTAAGCATAAATATTAGTGTAACTGTACTATGAACACAAAACGACGATAACCTGATTTCATTACTTTAGACAGTGTTTTTATTCGCTTTTCAGCGAGAAGTTTTAGGCGTATCGATAAATAGATTTAATAGGTAAAAGTAAGCAATGAATGTAGTGATTATTGGCGCAAGTGGTTATAGCGGCGCAGAGCTAGCAAGTTTAGTTGCTAAGCACCCTAAATTAACCCTACAAGCATGTTATGTCTCAGAGGGCAGTTTAGATAAAGGTAAATTATTAAGTGATTTATATCCTGAGCATTTAGGGCTGTTAGAGTATCCTTTACAAGCACTAACAACAGCTGCTTACAAAGATATTGAAAATAATGCTGATTATGTGTGCTTGTGTACTGATCACAAAGTAAGTGTCGACCTTGCGCCACAATTTTTAGCTATGGGTAAAAAAGTATTCGACCTTTCAGGTGGTTTCCGTTTAGCTGGGAATGAGGATTACCAAACTTATTACGGTTTCGCACATGAACACCCTGAGCTTTTAGCACAAGCTGCATATGGTTTAGCTGAATGGAATAGTGATGCGATCAGTAAAGCAAACCTTGTTGCTGTAGCGGGTTGTTATCCGACAGCAGCGCTTAACGCATTAAAGCCCCTTAAACAAGCAAACTTACTGGCTGAGCAGCCTGTTATTGTTAATGCTGTGTCAGGTGTGACAGGCGCTGGTAGAAAAGCCAGTGTTAATACGCATTTTTGCGAAGTATCACTTGCCCCTTATGGTTTATTTAATCACAGACACACGCCGGAGATTGAGCAGCATCTTGGACATCCAGTGTTATTCACCCCGCATTTAGGTAATTTTCCACGCGGCATCCTAGAAACCATTTATGTGCAGCTAAAGCCAGATGTCACTCCTGAACAGGTTAAAGAGGCATATCAAGTTTTAGCCGATGAGCCATTGATCCGCTTATTAGGTAATAAGATCCCAAGTATAAAAGGTGTTGCAAAACAACCTTATGTAGATATTGCATGGCAACAAAAAGGTCAGCAATTAATTGTAATGTCTGCGATTGATAACCTATTAAAAGGTGCTGCAGGCCAAGCGTTGCAATGTATTAATTTAGCGATGGGTGAACCTCATCATACAGGCCTTAGCGGAGCACTATGATGAAAACATGGGTTATTAAAATTGGTGGTGCAGTATTAAACACTGCCGATGCAGCAAAAGCATTGTTCGATGTTCTAGCATCGCAAGAACACGCTAATTTTGTGATTGTGCATGGCGGTGGAGCGCTTGTAGATGCATGGTTAAAAGAGGCGGGTTTTGTAACTGCAAAGCACCAAGGATTACGCATCAGTCCTAATGAACAAATGCCTTATATTGTCGGGGCACTTGCAGGTTGTGCTAACAAACAGCTTATGAGTCAAGCTATCGGTGCGGGCCATAAGCCTGTTGGTTTGAGCCTTTATGAAGCGGGCGTTGTAGTTTCAGAAAAACTCAAAGTATTAGGCCAAGTTGGTCAATGTAGTGGAAGCTGTCATAGCGTGTTACCGAGCTTATTAGAACAAGGTCGCTTACCTCTTGTTAGTTCAATAGGCTTTGGAGAGGACGGTCAGTGGTATAACGTAAATGCCGATGAAGCAGCCGCAGCCATAGCGAAAGAGCTCAATGCAGAGCTTATTTTTATGACTGATGTAGAAGCTGTACTTGATGCAAATAAGCAGCCATTACATCAATTAAATACGCAGCAAATCGATACACTTATCCTTGAAGGAGTTATTCAGGGCGGGATGGAGGTCAAAGTAAAGACCAGCCTTCTTGCTGCCCAACATTTACGACGTGGTGTGTATATCTCAAGCTGGCTAAAGCCAGAAAACTTAGTCGCTTTATTACAAGGCGAGCACGTAGGAACGAAAATTACACCATAGGTATTTCATGTTAAATCATTTTTTATCGGGTCTAGAGTTAGACCAAAAAGGCGCACTTAAACTTCTTAACCTAGCGCAAAAAATTAAAGCAAATCCTGCAGATTTTAGCCAAGCGCTTGCAGGTAAATCAGTGGTTACTTTATTTGAAAAACCTAGTTTACGTACCCGTTTATCATTTGATATTGGTATTAATAAGCTAGGTGGTCATGCGGTCTATCTTGATTCACAAAATGGTGCCATGGGCGCACGTGAATCAGTTAAAGACTTTGCACTTAATATCTCAACGTGGGCAGATGGTATTGTTGCTCGTGTATTCGAACACAAAACACTTACCACTTTGGGTGAGTTTTCAAGCGTACCTGTTGTTAATAGCTTGTGCGACTTATATCACCCATGCCAAGCTTTGGCTGATTTCTTGACTCTTCAAGAAGTACATGGCGATGTTAGTAAACTTAAGCTAGCTTACTTAGGTGAGGGGAATAATGTAACTCACTCACTGATGCTATTAGCAGCCACTTTAGGTACTGATTTTGTGGCAGTTTGCCCTAAAGGTAGCTCACCTGATTCGCAAATTCTTAAGCAAGCTGAGCAAATTGCAGCGATGAATGGCGCCTCTGTAATGGTCAGTGACCGAATTGAAGCGGCAGTTGGTGCAAATGCAGTCTATGCTGATACGTGGGTTTCGATGGGTGATAAAACACCGCTTGAGCAAGTTAAAGCTAAGTATATGCCGTATCAGCTAAATCAGGCATTGCTTGAGAAGACTGGCGCACAAACTGTGCTGCACTGTCAGCCGGCTCATCGAGAGTTTGAAATTACCTCTGAGGTAATGGATGGCCCGGCATCAAAAATTATTCAACAAGCAGAGAACCGTATGCATGCGCAGAACGCTCTTCTTGTGACATTACTAAATCCAAATTTTGTTTAAGGAACACCAATGAGTTCAATTAAAAAAGTCGTATTAGCCTATTCTGGTGGTCTAGATACATCGGCAATCGTGCCTTGGTTAAAAGAAAACTATGGCTGTGAAGTAATTGCCTTTGTTGCTGATGTAGGTCAAGGCGCAGAAGAGCTCGAAGGCGTTGAAGCAAAAGCGATTGCTTCAGGTGCGTCTGAGTGTCATATAGTTGATTTAAAAGATGAAATGGTAAGTGATTATATTTACCCAACATTAAAAACTGGCGCTATTTACGAAGGTACGTACTTACTAGGTACGTCTATGGCTCGTCCGATTATTGCTAAAGCACAAGTTGAAATTGCTCGTAAAGTAGGTGCCGATGCGCTTTCGCATGGTTGTACGGGTAAAGGTAACGACCAAGTGCGTTTTGAATCATGTTTCGCAGCCCTTGCACCAGACCTAAAGGTGATTGCACCTTGGCGTGAGTGGGACTTATCAAGCCGTGAATCATTACTTGATTACCTTGCAGAGCGTAATATTCCGTGTTCTGCTTCTGCGACAAAAATTTATAGCCGTGATGCAAACGCATGGCATATTTCACACGAAGGTGGTGAGCTTGAAGATCCATGGTGCCAACCAAGTGATCAAGTATGGACTTGGACTAACTCTCCTGAACAAGCTCCTAATGAAGCTGAATATGTGACATTAAATGTTGTTGAAGGTGAAGTGGTTGCTGTGAATGGTGAATCACTAAAACCGTATGACTGCTTAGTTAAATTAAATAACATTGCTGCGCCACATGGTGTTGGTCGTGTTGATATCGTAGAAAACCGTTTAGTAGGCATGAAGTCGCGTGGTTGTTATGAAACGCCAGGAGGCACTGTGATCATGGCTGCATTACAAGCTGTCGACGAACTAGTGCTAGATAAATCAAGCCGTAAATGGAAAGAAGTACTAGGCGGTGAGTTTTCACACTTAGTGTATGACGGTCGTTGGTTTACACCGTTAAAAGACTCAATTTTAGCGGGTGCGGAGTCTCTGGCTAAATTGGCAACAGGTGAAGTAGTACTGAAGCTTTATAAAGGCCAAGTAACTGCGGTACAGAAGAAATCTCCAAACAGCCTTTACAGCGAAGATTTTGCAACCTTTGGTGAAGATGATGTTTATGATCAATCACATGCAGAAGGCTTCATTCGTTTATTCTCGCTTTCTAGCAGAATCTCAGCACTAACGAAAAAGTAATTTTATTATCGCCCCGCTTTGCGGGGCGATAGCCCAATTTGGAGACAGTTCAATGGCATTATGGGGCGGACGTTTTTCTTCGGGTCCAGATGAAGCGTTTAAACAATTTAACGACTCACTTCCTTTCGATTATCAGCTTGCAGAGCAAGATATTATTGGCTCAGTTGCATGGGCCGGTGCTTTAAAGCAAGTTGATGTTTTAAATCAGCAAGAGTATGACGATCTTGTTGCAGCACTGAATACTTTGTTAGAAGAAGTTAAAGCTAATCCACAAGCTGTAGCAGTTGCAGGTCATGAAGATATTCATTCATATGTTGAGTCAGCACTGATTGACAAAGTAGGTGATTTAGCAAAGAAACTGCACACCGGTCGTAGTCGTAACGACCAAGTTGCTACAGACTTCCGCTTATGGTGTCGTGACACCGCAGAGCACATCTTAACAGCAATTAGTGACTTAAAAGCGGAGTTTGTTGCCTTAGCTGAGCGTGAACTCGGTACGATTTTACCGGGCTACACACACTTGCAGCGTGCTCAACCTGTGTTATTTAGCCATTGGTGTATGGCTTATGTTGAAATGCTTGAGCGTGATGAAAGCCGGTTAAATGATGCCAAAAACCGTATGAATTATTGCCCATTAGGTAGTGGTGCATTAGCAGGTACTGCGTACCCAATTGACAGGCAGGTTCTTGCCGAGGGGCTAGGTTTTACCGGGGCAACACGCAATAGTCTTGACGCTGTATCTGACCGTGACTTTGTGGTTGAGCTATTAAGCTGTGCATCAATTTCGATGATCCACTTATCGCGTATGGCTGAAGATCTGATTTTTTATAATTCAGGTGAAGCAGGCTTTATAGAGCTTTCAGATGGCGTAACCTCTGGCTCATCATTAATGCCACAGAAAAAGAACCCTGATGCATTAGAATTGATCCGTGGTAAAACAGGCCGTGTTTTTGGTGCATTTAGCGCCATGATGATGACATTAAAAGCGTTGCCACTAGCCTACAACAAAGACATGCAAGAAGATAAAGAAGGCTTGTTTGATGCAATGCCAACTTGGCTTGCTTGTATTCATATGGCGCAAGCATGTATTAAAGGTATCAAAGTAAAAGCTGATAAAACGCTTGCAGCAGCTAAAGGTGGACACTCAAATGCGACCGAGCTTGCGGACTATTTAGTTGCTAAGGGAATTCCATTTAGAGAGGGTCACCACATTGTAGGAACCTTAGTGCAAATGGCTATTGCCCAAGGGAATAACTTAGAAGATTTAAGTTTAGAAGAATTTAAGTCTGTGCATAGTATTTTTGAGTCAGATGTTTATCCTGTACTAGAGATAGATGCTTGTATTAAAGCCCGCCGAGCTCTTGGTGGCACTTCATTAGAGCAAGTGTCGAGTGCAATTAAGCAGGCAAAAAAAAACAGCAAATAACGGTTCGTGATGCTAACTTAGGTGATGTTGAATCGATAGCAAAGCTTATCCAATATTGGGCTGCGGTAGGTGAAAACCTTCCGCGAGCTAAAAGTGATATGGTTCATTCAATCAACGAGTTTGCTGTTGCACAATGTAATAACAAAATTACTGGCTGCGCATCACTATATATCTATGATACCGGTCTTGCCGAGATCCGCTCGTTAGGCGTTGATCCACAAGCAAAGGTGTCGGGACAAGGTAAGCTACTTGTTGAGCACTTACTTGTAAAAGCCAAAAAATTGGCGCTTAGCAGGATCATTGTACTTACGCGTGTGCCAGAATTTTTTGCAAAGCAAGGGTTTAGCCACTGTAGTAAAGACAGCTTGCCCGAGAAAGTTATAAAAGACTGTGAGCTTTGCTTACGAAAAGATAATTGCGATGAAGTTGCAATGGAATTCATTTTAAAGCCAAGTACTAAAGCGGTGATCCCGTGTAAAAGCGTGGCTTAAATTCCCTGGATAGAAAAAACGCACGGTTACCCCTGTGCGTTTTTTTATGTCTAATAATAAGCTGAAGATCAAAAAGATCATATGTTAACGAAAAGTTGGATCGCTAATTGCTTTTAGATTAGTGTGGTGGCAACATCACATTAATGCACAAAAAAGCGTCAAAAAAATGAGAACGTTAAGAAAGCTTACATTCAGCATGTAAAGTCAAGGTGCACAACAGTTAACTTAAAGGAATTATCTTATGCAAATTTCAAATAATAGCCAATTGCAAATGCAGGCATACAGCCAAATGCAACAAACTAAGCCAGCTTTGGAACAAACTACTAGTAATAAAACCCTGCAATCTGATACAGTAACTTTATCAAATGAAGCGCTTTCTTTATCTGGTGGGGCTGAGATCCAACGCGGTGGCGGTGGTCTAGTTTTTCCAGATAAAAAAGAGACATAATTATTGGAAATAAAAAGTTAGATGTATTTTGATTTAAGCTCGCTTGGTTTACATTTCGATACGATTATAGTTTTAGGGATGCTACTCGCATTTTTACTTAATTTGTTTTTTTATGTAAGTGAGCTTAATAAAGACAAGTCTTTATTAATAACATCTTTTTTCATGGCTGTTTCTTATTTCAGCAGCAACCACTTTATTAATCTTGAAAGCTCTAATACTAACTTATACATCGAATGGTTTATATACGATGTTATTACACTCGCCTTCATTCTCATATCTCATTATTTCTTATCTAAAACATCAATAGCAGCAAAATATATTTATGCAGGGTTAGTAGTTAATAGCGTTCTTTATGCTCTTATTCATATTGATTTAATAGTTCTGTGGAATAGAGAAGTCTGGTGGTTTTGGACTTTTTACTCTATTGGAGTTAACGTTGTTGATTTTTTAATGATTGTAGCTTTAATCACTAACAAAGATTTTCTGTTTATAAGTAAAATAAAACGTAATTTGTTTGGCAATCGTAAAAAACATAAACTTAACTATAGATAATAAAAATTTTATCCGTATATAGCATTTAGCTTAGCTTCTTCCCTGATACAAAAATTTCTTGTAGTGGCATTTCTCTTTCTATGAATTTCAATAGTTTATTGGTAAGCATTCAGCAATCATTCGGTACTTATCTAGCCACATTTATCATGTGGAGTTTTTTTGATGGCTTTCTTATTCAATTTGGTTAAGAGATCATCACTTGTTCATACAGATAAAACATTGATGTGGATTTCTTTGGCAATTTTTCTGTCTTATCTAATGACAGATCCTTTAGTATCTATGGCTTTCGAGATAAAGTTTCTAGAAAGTGCTTCAGGTTTTATTCTCTGGTGTTTTCTAGATTTAGCATGTTTATTCATCATTATGTTCGTGACTCGAGGTAGTTCTATTGAAGATTATCCCGCTAAGTTGTATGTCATTGTTGGGCTGCTTATAAATAGCACTTTGTTCTTTTTTTTATACATAGATGTTGATGTGAATGGTAATGATGAAAGGTGGTTTTTATGGGATTTATACACGGTCACTGTTAACTTGATGGACATAACAATGTTAGTAGCATTACTAACTAATAAGGATTTTTTTAAGTTCGTGGCATTGTTCAAGCTTGTTAGACGTAGATTATTTAAAGTTAATATCGAATGCTTAAATTAATCCAAGAAAACTTTGGGGTCTATCTCGCCGCATTTATTATGTGGGGGTTTCTGATGTCTTTTTTATATAACATGGTGAAGAAGTCGTCTACGCCAAATGGTGACAAAACACTAATGTGGATGTCGCTGGCACTGTTTATCTCTTATATGATGAGTGATCCATTACTAAATATAGCGCTAGGCTATAATATTCTAGACTCGAGCTTTGCTTATATGATCTGGGCTGTTTCGGATCTACTAATACTTTTAATTATTAGCTTAATTGCTCGTGGCAGAAAGGTAACTTTGGTGCCAGCAAAGCTCTATATTTTTACTGGGCTTTTGATCAACACATCGCTTTTTTTAGGTATGTATTATGACATCAATTATGCCTATACGGGTGATTGGTGGTTCTGGAGCTTTTATACGGTTACAGTCAATGTCATGGACATCATGATGCTCATTGCACTTTTCTCTAATAAAGACTTTTTGGGGCTGGTGCGGCTCTATAAGGGTTTAACAGGTCAAGCTAGGCTAGCTTGACCTCAATAAGTTAAAAGCGGTATTCCCAACTGGTTCTGAGGGCCGTGTTGGTTTCGTTGTTATCGTTTAATTCATCTCTTGAAATTAATCCAGTTACTTTCCAAAGACCGCTGAGTAATGCTTGTTGATAGCCTACTTCTAACTGCAATTGGCTACTCTTAATGATATTTTCACTATCAATCCAGCGTAGTTTAGCATGTCCGCCATAGCCGTTGAGGGTGTGATAATAAGCCCCAAGCACTGCTGATTTACTTTGCTCTGGTGTTGAGCTGCCAATTAAACGCGAGCGCTGAGTATAGCTGCCTGAGCCATACACACAGTCACTGGCAATATTACATTGTTGCTGAGTATTCGAGTATTCGAGATACGTTTTTAGCAAGCTATCAGTTGTACCAAAGTAGCTTTCAAAGCCAACGGTGTAAAACGGCTCACTTGGTGCCAAACCGCTTTCGTTGCGGCCCATTAATTCACCATATACGGCAATAGGAACTGACATTAAAGTGGTTGAGTATTTAACATCAATCCCTGTTAAACGATGCGTTTGCTCGTTATTCTCAAGATTAATAGGAGCTAATTCTGGAGTTGTTAAATAGTCAGACCCAGCTGTATTAACAGCCACTTCTAAACCATTTAAAGGGGTACTAGCAAACCTCAACGCCCAATAATCACCTTTGTCGCTTGTATTCAAATATGGCTTTTGTTTGGCATAAATACCAGTCAGTTGCCAATTACCAATAAATGATAACCAACTAGGGCCTACATATTGAGTATTCGCTCTTGTAAAGCGTAAACCTTTCATGGGAGCTGCATTATTTGAAAGTAGTAACGCGTTATCGTTACTTGGTCCCCACCAATGACTGACTTGTTCGGCACTGAGTGACCAATTACCAACCAGCACCGCTAAATAGCTATCTTGGTAGTTTACATGCTGTTCGTCGAGTGCATCATCTGCGTAATTAACACTCACTTTTGCACTTACACGTTTACCCGTTATTGAACCGTAGCTATTAACACCGCTTTGCTGTTGATGGCGTTTACCAAACCCTTGTTGAGTATCAGTGCTGCCATTGTAGTTTAGTCGAACCCCTGAATCTGTTTTTTGCTTGGCAATATTTAACGCGTGTTTCACATGTTGATAAGCAAATTGAGACTGTTCATCAAGTTGATTGCTATCTACAAGGCTAAGATCGCGAGCAATACCTTGCCACATCAAAGGGTAGCTATTTATAGGCTGTTTAATCACACCTTGGTTAAATAACATCTCGATTGAGGCGCGTAATAATGGATCGTCACTTTCAACCCAAGGGCCTGCTATAGTCGGTGTCGAGACCATAAAAAAGGCCCCTAGGGTAAGTATTTTTTTTAGCTTCATCCGCGAATTTTTTCCTGTAAAGCTTTAGCAACAATAGGATCAACAAACTCGCTAACATCACCATTGTGTCTTGCTACTTCTTTTACTAAGGTTGATGAGATAAACGAATTTTTTTCGGCGGGTGTTAAAAATACACTTTCTAAATCAGGGTTAAGTCGACGGTTCATATTGGCTAATTGAAACTCGTAATCAAAGTCAGAAACAGCTCGAATACCGCGAATGAGCACTTCAGCTTTATGGTCGCGAGCTAAATCTGCTAATAGTCCAGAAAAACCAATTACACTCACATTATCTAGGTGTGCCAAGATGTTATTAGCAAGTTCAACGCGCTCATCAAGTGTAAAACACGGTTGTTTACTTGGGTTGTGCGCAATAGCAACGATGACATGGTCGAACATTTTCGCTGCTCGGTGAATTAAGTCAGTATGGCCATTTGTAAGTGGGTCAAATGTACCCGGGTATATTGCAGTAACGTTCATAACTATCAGCGATTTAGAAATTTGCCTGCTATATTAACAGTGTTTTAGCCTGTCTGCAGCTTAGAAAATACGCGTATCTTATTAGATTGTAAAACCCATCTAAGGTACTGCACCGATTGAGGTTATTATTTTTCAAGGTAGTATTTAATTGTCACGCATTTGTTTATACTGCTTGGCTTAGCAGGGCAATAGAATGCAATAACCACAACAACAGAGTAAACAGCATATGAGTACAAAGGATAAAATCATACACACCAGCATCGAGTTATTTAATCGCCACGGTGAGCGTGCTATTACAACCAACCATATTGCTGCACATATGGGCATTAGCCCTGGTAACTTGTATTACCATTTTAAAAATAAAGAAGACATTATCCGTCATATCTTTGCTTTGTATAGTGAACATTTACATACGCATTTTAAACCCTTGTCTCCTGATGATGATGCACTTGAAAACCTAGCAGGTTACCTTGATTCGCTGTTTGAACTGATGTGGCGTTATCAATTTTTTTATGACAACTTGGGCGATATTTTATCTCGCGATGAAGTATTAAAAAAAGATTACATTGATTTTCAAGCGGCGTTGCTAGAGCAAGTGAAAGAAGTTTTATTAGCACTTCGTGCTGGCGGTATCATCTGTATTGAAGATGATGATGTTACAGAGCTTGCACACATGTTAAAAATGACGGTTAGCTTTTGGACCCCGTATATAAAGGCGCGTCGCTTAAGTGGTGAGTTAGCAAGGGAAGATATCTACAATGGTATTTTAAAAGTGCTATTGCTGTTAAAAGCGCATTGCACAGAGCAGCATTTACCACAGGTAAATCAGCTAAGGGCAAAATATTTAGCGCTCAGCGAAGCCTCAGATCCTGAACAATAACCCCAGCCAAGCAGTTTATTTCCTAGACGCTATAATTTTTGTTATAATCGCGCGCCCTTGAGGTTGGTATTGCCTTGGGGCGTGTGAATCCCACAGTCTAAGAGTGAACTATGCTTAAATTTATCGTCAAATTACACCCTGAAATCGCTATCAAGAGTAAATCTGTTCGTAAGCGTTTTACCAAGTTATTAGAAAATAACATTAAGATCGTCTTACGTCGTGTTGACGAAAAAGTACAAGTTAGAAACAACTGGGATAATATTTCGGTTGTGAGCCTTTTAGATTCTGAGCAAGTTCGCCTAGATATCATCGATGGCTTAAAACGCATTCCGGGTATTGTGCAATTTATCGAAGTTACAGAAACAGACTTTGATTCGTTAGACGATATTTATCAAGAAGCCCTTGAGCTAATTGGCCACACTATCGAAGGTAAAACATTCTGTGTGCGTTGTAAGCGTTCGGGTAAACACGATTTCACTTCTAGCGATGTAGAGCGTTATGTTGGTGGCGGCTTAAACCAGCATGTTGCAGGTGCAAGCGTAAAACTATCCCATCCTGAAGTAACCATTCGTTTAGAAGTGCGAGATGATAAAGCGTATATCGTTACTGAAACTCACTTAGGTATGGCAGGCTTCCCGTTACCAACACAAGAAGATGTACTGTCGCTTATGTCGGGTGGCTTTGACTCAGGTGTAGCAAGCTACCAGATGATCCGCAAAGGCGCACGAACTCACTTCTTATTCTTTAACCTAGGTGGGGCAGCTCACGAAATCGGTGTTAAACAAGCCAGCTATTATATCTGGAAACAGTTTAGTTCTACCCATAAAGTAAAGTTTGTCACTGTAGATTTTGAACCTGTTGTAGCTGAAATCTTAGAAAATGTAGAAAACAGTCAAATGGGTGTGGTGCTTAAGCGTATGATGATGCGTGCAGGTAGCCAAGTTGCAGAAAAGTTAGGTGTGCAAGCATTAGTAACAGGTGAAAGTATTGGCCAAGTATCAAGCCAAACACTGGCTAATCTAAGTGTGATTGACCGTGTAACTGAAACTTTAATCATTCGCCCGTTAATCCAACACGACAAGCAAGATATTATTAATATTGCTCGTAAAATTGGGACCGCAGAAATGGCAGAAAGCATGCCTGAATACTGTGGTGTGATTTCTAAAAAGCCAACGGTTAAAGCCAAAATTAAAACGATTCTTGCCGAAGAAGCTAAATTTGATTTTGACGTGTTAAATATGGTTGTTGAAAATGCCCGTGTGATGGATATCCGCGATATCGACACCGAAGCTAAGCAAGAAGTAAAAGAAGCCGAGTCTGTATCTGATTTACCAAAGGGAGCGGTTGTTGTTGATATTCGCTCACCTGAAGAAGAAGACGCAAATCCACTTGAGCTTGAAGGTATTGAAGTTGTGCATTTACCTTTCTTCCGCTTAGCGACTAAATTTGGTGACTTACCAAAAGATAAAGAATATTACTTATACTGTGCTAAAGGTGTGATGAGTCAGCTTCAAGCGCTGATCTTACACGAAGAAGGCTTCAGCAACGTTAAAGTGTATCGTCCGTAAGGGATGGTGATAAAAGCGCGACAGGTTCGCGCTTTTTTAATGCCTGAAATAATTGTCAGAAGCTAGTAACTTTACTCTTTCCTCTAGTAGCTAGCTTTTTATTTTTATCATACTCAGCATGGCTTGGTTATACGGTGTTTTTACACCTAGCTTAGCGCCTTGTTCACACACATAACCACAAATTGCATCTATTTCTGATTGTCGGTTATGGCTGATATCTTGCTGCATAGAAGAAAAGTTTTCTGCAGTTGCAGTCATCACCGAGTAGGCTTGATCCAGTGCTTCGCAAAGCTTTACATCAACACCTTGTTTATTGGCTACCAGACATGCTTCACTCAGTAAATTAATGATGCGAGTGCTAAATTGCGGTGCACGGAGTTGGCCATTTTTAACGTTATGGATTGCTGTTAATGGGTTAATGGCAATATTGACTAACAGTTTTTGCCAGCGCAATGAGTGAATATCATCACTCACTGAAAAGTGTGGCAGGCTGCTAAATAGATGGTCAAGTTCATTGAGTTTTTCAGTTGCTGCTGCATTACATGCGCCAAGCACACTTTCGCCATTTCCTGTGTGGTTTACACTATAGGGCGTTGCTTTAAAGCCAGCTAAACGAGTTGTTAGAAACGATAACCCTTGAGTGTCTAACAGTTGGGCATTAAGTTCATCGACATTACCCATACCATTGTGAGAAATAACAAGTTGGCAGTTTTTAGTAAGGTAAGGTTTTATTTGCTTAAAAGCTGCTTGCACCTGAAATGCTTTAACAGTAATTAATACCAAGTCAAAGGGCGGCGATTGATTTAATTCTGCATAATTAATAAGGCGCGCTTTAATAGGGTGTGATTTGCCATTACTTGCTTGATAAAAACGCGTGGTCAGGGTTGGCTTACGAGTCAGTAATGTGATGTCATGTTGTGCAGATAAAAAATGGCTAAATAGCAGGCCTATTGCGCCATCACCCACTACTAATAAATTAGCCATTACGTTGCTTACTACCTAAATGAAAGCCAAGCTTTATAGCAAAATAGCTTACAGCACCAATAAAGTCAGCGATAAAGTCACCAACTGAGGCTTGGCGATAAGGCAGCATATCTTGCATAAATTCAATGGCGGCTCCGTAGCCTGCTAACAGTAAAATTTGTACCATTAGAGGTAACTTAAATGCCTTGTCCATCACCAAAGCGAGTGTGAAGAAGATACCAAAGTGCGCTACTTTATCGACGTGAGGAAACAGGTTGCCAACCCCTTTAATTTCTTTGGCAAATAAAATCGTAAAGCCAATAATGCTGGCTAAAAAGATAACTTGGTAAACACGCCTTGTCACAATAACCCCTAAAAATGCCGAAATTGAATGGCCAGTATATCAAACAATTTTTGCATCGCACCTGAACAAATCGGATAAAAATAGAAAGAATCGACAAATAAGCGTTATAATTGCCAACCATAAACGAATTTAAAAAAGACTATGTTAGGAGAACCCCATGCCTTCATTTGATATTGTTTCTGAAGTAGAAATGAACGAAGCGCAGAATGCAGTAGATAATGCAAAGCGTGAACTAGAGACGCGTTTTGATTTTCGTGGTGTTGATGCATCAATCGAACTAAGTGACAAAGTAATTAAGTTAAAAGCTGAAGCACCACAGCAAGTGATGCAACTTTTTGACATTCTTGCAGCAAAAATTTCAAAGCGTGGTTTGGATGTATCTAGCCTTGAATTAAGAGACGAGTCGCGTAGCGGCAAATACGTAATGCGTGACGTTGCACTTAAGCAAGGTATCGAAAAAGACGTAGCGAAGAAAATCGTTAAGTTAATTAAAGACTCAAAAATCAAAGTACAAGCCGCGATTCAAGGTGAAGAATTACGTGTAACTGGTAAAAAACGTGATGATTTACAAGAAGCAATGCAAGTTGTTCGTGCTGCTGATTTAGGTCAACCATTCCAGTTCAAAAACTTCCGCGATTAAAACTTATAGCTTTAAGCTGTAAGCCAGTAAGTTTCTGAGCTTTACAAGGAGCGTATCATGAGACGAATATTAGGTTACAGAGAAAAAGATATCTTCTAGCTATTTTCAGCTAGAGGATATTTATGTCAGTAAAAAACAAAACAATTGACCGTAATAAATACGGTAAAATAAACAGAAAATACACAGGTCCACACAGTACTTATTTTTATCAACAAACACCAAGTTGGTGGGTAAAAATGACGATGACTAAGCCAAGAAGACGCTTAAATAAAGCACTTTGCAAGCGTGTGATGAATGGTGCTGACCCAGAAGGAATTGTTTTTCCGTTAGGAAACTCAAAACCTCATGAGTATTTCTGGTAATTATTTGTTTGATAAAAGCCAATCACCATGTGATTGGCTTTTTTACTTTCGGCTTACGGCTTACAGCTTAAAATTTGTCTTTAGCGGTATAGCCGTCCATTGACATTCTTCCCTAAAATCATCACAATAGCAGCCTATTTTCAAGGTGCTTGCTGTATCTACAAAGATACGTGTTATTTCAAAGGGTGAAATAGTCGCAAGATAATCGGGAAGTCGGTGCGTTTTCAGGGAGAAAACAATGCCAACACTGCCCCCGCAACGGTAATGTGTATGCCATACATACGCAGAGTCCGGAGACCGGCCTTGAAGTAACTTACTATTTGCGTGTGCGGTGGGCACAGGCTAGGGGATATCATGCTAAATAAATCTGCGTTAGGCGTAGCGATTGCTGCTGCGTTGTCTTTTTCTGTATCTGCTGACGAGCAATCAATCGAGCACATCACAGTTACTGCCAATAAATTCGAACAATCAATTAATGATGTATTAGCTAGTGTTACAGTTATTGACCGTGCTGATATTGAGGCAAGCTATGTTCGTGACTTACCAAGCTTACTGGCAACTCAAGCTGGCTTTCAAATTAATGCCAATGGTGGTTTTGGGCAAAGCTCAGGTGTTTCATTACGTGGTGCAAGCTCTCGCCATACGCTAATTTTAATTGATGGTGTACGCACCGGCTCTGCAACACTTGGCTATAAAAGTATTAGCAATATTCCTTTAAACAGTATTGAGCGTGTTGAAGTAATTAAAGGCTCACGTGCTGCTGTATATGGTTCTGATGCGCTAGCTGGTGTGATCAATATCATTACGCGTAAAGCACAAAATACGACTTTAGATGTTACTTTTGGCTCAGACTCTTACCAAGAGTACCAAGTAGCGACAGGTGGTCAGTTTGCGGGTGTTGATGTGGCCGTTAATGCCGGTTATGAAAAAACAGATGGCTTTGATGTCCTTCAAGGCTTAGCGCCAGATGAAGACGGCTACGAGAACAAAAACCTTGGCTTTAACCTAGGTTATCAAAATGAGCAGTTAGGTGAGTTTTTAGCGCAAGCACAATACTCAGAAGGCGAAGCACAATACGATAGCGCTTATAGCCCTGCAGACAGCACTGTAGAAAAAGGCGAGTTCGAAAATTACCAAGCTTCACTAGGTTGGAAAAAAGCTTTCGAAAAACACAGCCATGCCATTGATATTGCAATATCAAGTGATAGTTCAGATGACTCACGTATTGATTACACTGGCGCGACAGTAGTCGATAAGTTTGAAACTGAGCGTGAGCAAATTGATTACAATGGCCAATACTTTTTCAATCAAGCGCTGACTCTTAGTGGCGGTTTGAATTGGTATAAAGATGAAGTGAACACTAACTCAGGTACTTACTTAAAAGACAACCGTGAAGTATTCGCTGCGTTCATTGGCGCTTATTATGATGATGAACAAGTACTTGCAAACCTAACTGTCCGCCAAGATGATGACCAGCAGTTTGGTGATGAAACCACTTACACAGCCGCTGTTGGCTATCACTTAAATGACATCGCCACATTCCGTGTAAGTCAAAGTACTGGTTTTAAATCTCCAACTTTTAATGACCTATATTATCCAGGCTCGGGTAATCCAGAGTTAAACCCTGAAACATCAGATAACCAAGAGCTAGGCCTATCACTCAATGTGAATGATATTAGCCTTGATATTGCGATTTTCCGCAGCGAAATCGACAACAAAATCGCCTGGGCGCCAAATGCAGCAGGGCAGTGGATCCCAACTAATATAAACGAAGCTCGCCATGAAGGTGTTGAGTTTAGCTTTAAAAACCAAGTGTTTGGCTTTGATCACAGCTTTAACTTCACTTACCTCTCTGCTGAAGATACCGAAACCGGTCAGTCACTAACCTATGTGTCAAACCACAGTGTGAATTGGTCATTACATAAAGCATGGGGTGATTTTGATGCCGGTATTGATATGCAATACCGTGGTGACCGTGATGGCAAGCTAACTCACTTACCTTCGTATACGTTATGGAATTTAGTCGGTCACTACCAAGCGACTGACAACTTAACTGTGTCTTTACGAGTAGAAAACCTATTCGATAAAGAGTATAACGCCGTTGATGCCTATGGCACTGACTTAGATGGTGACTTTATCAACGACGAGTTTTATTACTACAACACGGCCGAGCGCCGCTTGTTTGTAGGTGCCCGTTATCAGTTCTAATAATAAGGAAAATTATTAGTTCTGCGTCTAAAAGCTCGCTACCTACTTAGCGAGCTTTTTTCATTTTAGTTTATCAGCGAAGTATTGACCGAATTTCTCAAGTTTAGGCGCGATAAGGATACTGCAATAACCTTGATTCGGGTTTTCATTGTAATAGTCTTGGTGATATTGCTCTGCTGGGTAAAAGTTCGATATTGGGCTAAGTTCAGTGACAATTGGCTCACGAATTTGCTTCTGTAAAGCTGCTATCATCGTTTGCGCTTCAGCTTTTTGTTGCTCAGTATGATAATAAATAACACTACGATACTGTGTGCCTACATCGTTGCCTTGTCGATTTAATTGTGTGGCATCGTGTAAAGTAAAGAACATTTCAAGAAGGGTATTATAGCTCACAATACTGCTGTCAAAATCGAGCTGAACAACCTCAGCATGACCCGTTAAGCCAGTACATATTTGCTGATAACTAGGGTTTTCAATTTCACCGCCTGCATAGCCAGAACTGACATTAAGCACGCCTTTCACTCGTCTAAATGCAGCATCAATACACCAAAAGCAGCCACCGCCAAAAGTAGCTATTTGTATGTTGTTATCCATCGTTTATTCCCTCACTGTTTTGCTGACTATAGCTGAAAAAACAAAACGCCGTAAAGACGGCGTTTTATTGTTGCTTAAAGACAGTTCTAAATTTCTTCCAACGGTTTGTCTTTAGCTTGTTGTTCTAACTTGCTTTGTAAATACTCAGGCGACTGAGTATTACGGGCTAGGGCAGTATATGCTGCTGGCACAACAAATAGAGTTAGTAAGGTTGCCACTATTACACCTGTAAATACCACCACACCAATTACCATACGGCTCTCTGCACCCGGGCCACTTGCAAGTACCAGTGGTACCGAGCTCATAACTGTGGTCAGTGAGGTCATAATAATCGGGCGTAAACGCTGCGTTGCCGCTTGGGTAATCGCTTCGTTAAATTCAACGCCTTTATCACGCAGTTGGTTGGCAAACTCAACGATTAAGATACCGTTTTTCGCGCTTAAACCAATCAGCATTACGATACCAATTTGGCTGTAAATGTTTAGAGTGAGATCTGTGTACCAAAGGCCAAATAATGCGCCAACTAAGCCAAGCGGAACAGTCAACATAATCACAAATGGGTGAATAAAGCTTTCAAACTGTGCAGCAAGAACTAAGAAAGTTACTGTGAGCGCAAGAATAAACACATAGGTCATTGCTGATGCGCCTTCATAGAACAGTTGCGACTCACCTTTATAGTCAATTGCACCATCGATGTCGTTTTCTTCAGCGGCAACTTGATTTAAGAAATTAAGCGCTTCTTCTAGGGTATAACCATCGGCTAAGTTTGCACTTAACGTAATTGCGCGCATACGGTTATAACGATTTAAACGTGAAGCGGTGGCTTCTTCTTTTAAGGTAATTAAGCTATCTAGCGGCACTAATTCGCCACTGCGTGATTTTAAGTAGATATTTGAGATATCGGTCGGGTTCGCAAAGTCTTCTTTAGTACCTTTAAGTATCACATCGTATTCTTCACCACGGTCAATAAAGGTTGTTACGCGGCGCTGCCCCAACATGGTCTCGAGAGTGCGGCCTACATCAGACACCGAAACCCCTAAATCCGCTGCTTTGTTTTTATCAATGTTGATTAAAAACTGCGGGAATGTTTCTTTATAATCATGGTCGATTCTTACCAAGCCTGGGTTTTTCTCTGCACGCTTAATAATGCGGTCTCGCCAATCGGCTAGTTGGTCGTAATCATTACCTTGCAGTACAAACTCAATAGGACGTGATGAGCCACCGCCGCCAATACCACGGCGCATAATTGCAAACGCACGCACATCAGTTACTTCGGTCATTTTACTGCTTATCTCGTCCATTACTTCCCAGGTTGAGCGCTTACGCTTATCCCAGTCAGCCATGCCAATGATAGCAACACCACCTTGACCACCCCAGCCAGGCACACGAACAAGCACTCGGCTTAATTCGCCAGACTCAGAGTAAGGCATTAAACGTTCTTCAATTTTCGCCATGTTGGCTGCGTTATTTTCATAACTTGCACCCTCAGGGCCACTCATCATGATAAAGAAAGTACCACGGTCTTCTTTTGGCGTAAGCTCTGATGGCACTTTTTGGAATAGCATAAAGCTGGCAACACCGGCCAAAATCATGGTTAGTAGTAAGCTCCACTTACGGCCCATATTAGAAGTAAGTGAGTTACGATAAGCATTTTCGATTTTGGCGAAGGTTTTATCCATCCACTGGCTAAATTTACTCTCTTTTTCAGAAGCCTTGAGTACTTTTGAACACAGTGCCGGAGAAAGTGTTAATGCCGTAATACTAGAAAAGAATACAGCAGCACTAACAGCCATCGCAAACTCGGTAAATAAAGCACCAATACGGCCATCCATAAACACCAGCGGTACGAACACAGAGATGAGGACGAGGGTAGTGGCAATAATCGCAAAACCAACTTCACGAGCACCACGGAACGCAGCCAATAAAGGTGGCTCGCCTAACTCAATGCGGCGGTGAATATTTTCTAGCATAACAATCGCGTCATCTACCACTAAACCGATAGCCAATACCAGTGCTAGCAGAGTTAATAAGTTGATTGAGTAGCCCATAGCAAGCAAGAACATAAAGCTACCCACTAACGCAACAGGTACTGTCACAGCAGGGATAAGCGTTGCGCGAATATTACCTAAAAATAAGTAGATAACTAACACAACCAGCGCCATTGAAATCGCAAGCGTTCTATATACTTCGTCAATCGATTCTTTGATGAAAATTGATGAGTCGTAGCTGTCTTGAATAGTGGTGCCTTCTGGCAAGTTACGCTTAATTTTTTCGAGCTCAGCACGGGCGTTATCAACTACGGTAAGCGTGTTCGCTTTGGCTTGTTTTACAATACCCAAACCAATCATGTTACGGCCATTACCACGGAACAGGCTTTCGTCGTCAGCAGCTTCTAAATGAACATCAGCTACTTCACCTAAACGCACTAAATAGCCATCTTCACCACGTTTAATTACTAAATTTCTAAAATCTCGCTGATCTTTATAACTACGCGCAGTACGTACTGTAAAATCACGGTCGATAGATTCAATTTCACCGGCGGGTAATTCAACGTTTTCTGTACGTAATGTATTTTCAATATCGCTACTGGTAATGCCGCGTGCAGCCATCGCTTTACGGTTTAACCAGATTTTCATAGCGTATTTACGCTCACCACCAACGCGCACGTTAGAGACACCATCAACAACGGCTAATCGATCAACAATAAAGCGTTGTGCGTAATCAGATAACTGCAATGAATCCATGGTGGTACTGTTTAGTACGAACCATGCGATTGGGCTTTCATCACTGTTTGATTTAGAGACCTCAGGCGGGCGAACCTGCTCTGGTAAGCTATCAAGAGCACGGGCTACACGTTCGCGTACATCGTTAGATGCGGCATCAATGTCGCGGCTGATATTAAACTCAATGGTGATGTTAGAGCGACCATTACGGCTTGATGAGTTAATGCTTTTGATGCCCTCAATACCCGAAATGCGATTTTCGAGTACTTGGGTGATTTTAGTTTCGATAATTTCTGCACTGGCACCGGTATAGTCAGTGCTTACACTAACTATTGGCGTTTCAATATCAGGGTATTCACGCAGTGGTAGCATTGAAAATGCCACCAAACCAAAGGTGAGTAATAACAGGTTTATTACGATCGCAAAAACCGGGCGTTTAACGCTAGTATCTGTAATTTTCATGGTTTATCCCTTGATACTAACTTTACTGCCGGTACGAATTTTAATAATGCCCTCGGTTACAACTTGTTGACCATTTTCAAGACCTTTATCAATAGCAACCCAACCGTCATGACGACCAGCAACATGTACTTCTACTTTGTTTGCTACACCGTCTTCAATTTGGAATACGTAGTGTTTGTCTTGTTGAGGGATTACGGCTTTTTCTGGCACCATTAATGCCTGACTTGAGCTTAGCTCCAATGCGGTGTTTAACAGCATACCAGGTCGTAATAAACCGCTTTCGTTAATAAAGCTTGCGGTGACTTCAACGCTGCGAGTAACAGAATCTATGCGCGAGCTGATGTGGGTCACTTTACCTGTGAAGGTTTTATCAGGATAAGCATCATTTTGCGTCATCACTTTCATACCCAGTTGTAATTGCGCTAAGTACTTTTCAGGTACTTTAAAATCAACTTTAATGATGCTGATATCATCAAGGGTGGTGATGTTGGTAGTGTTGTTAACGTAAGTACCGATAGAAATTTCGCGCTTGCCAAGTAATCCTGTGAAGGGCGCTTTGATGGTCATTTCAGCAAGCTTTGTTTTTGCACTTTCAAGTTGTGCTTCGGTTGCGTCTACGCGTGAAAGTTGCTCTTCTAATAACGATTTAGCGGTTGCTTGCGAGCGTGAAAGCTCGGTTAGACGGTCTAATTGGCGTTTTTCTTCGCGTAGGTTGATACTTAACTCTTTAACGGCGAGTTCTTCTTCTTGTGCTTGTAATTGTACGAGTTTTTGACCTTTACTTACTAAGTCGCCATCATTGAAAAAGATGTCAGTAACATAATCGTTTTGAGCGCTTCGTATGTAAATAGCCTGATTGGCACGTGCGCTGCCTATTGCTTCAATAAGCACTGCGTTTTCTTCAGCGGTGACTGTGTGTGCTTTTACTTGCGTTGTGCGATCGCCAAAATTTGATTGCTCGCCTTGACTTGAAGGTAAGTACAAATAAATACATAACCCTAGCAATAGTGTGATAATAAAAGGAAAAAGAGCTTTACCGGATTGTGTAGAATACATCATCGTGTTACCAGAAAATTAGTTGAGAGTAGTGTACAAAATTAGTACGTGCCACGTATGTCAGATATCTCGTTTATTTGTGAATTTGGCGTAAAAGTTAAAAGTTCGGCAAATTTGTTCCTTTTATGAGATGAAAAGAGAGGTTTTGGTGTGAGTAAAGAACCAAAGTGTAACTATTGTTTAACGATCCGAAAGATAGTTTTGGTCACTATTATTATGTTTATTTTTTATTTTTCGTTTTATGGATAAGCAAGCCCCTATTTTGCGAGTGCGAGCCCAAGCATCTCGACATGGTATTGAATGTTTACTTGTTGGGGGCATTGGGTTGGTGTTTATTATGTTGATTAACCTGCTTAGGCCAGGTGAGATCAGCATTATCGAAATATTTTTAGCAACAAGTTGTATTGCCGCTATTTTCATTGGCTTTTTAAAGACTCAAGAGCCATATTATAGTTTTACTTTTTCTGGGAAATTACTTATTTTTCATCATAAAGCTGGCAATTGGCAGCTGAATCGCGATAATTTTTACCAAAGTGGTATACCAAAAGTGCATCTAGACCTCGAATACCTTGAGTTAAACGCAGTTGGTATTAAACTCAATAATATAGATGAATTTTTAACGCAGCTCCCTCCCAGAATTGCCGGGCGATTATTGATAGAGCAACGTCATTTATTTATGCAAGTTATTAAAAATCATTGCAAAAATGGCGATTGCCCATCAGAATGGCTTATAGAAGACACGGAATACACTGCCCCAAGTGGTCAGCTTTACAAAGGATTGATTGCTATGTTTGCTAATCGCACGCAGCATTTAAGGCAATTGACTGGATATGATTTATTATTGCCTGCCAATGTTCTTGATACTGACATTTGGCAATTTAGTGCAGATTTAAATCGTTGGAAGTTAAACCCAAACAAGTTTATTAATACTCGCTTAAATAATGAGCAGTAGGTGGTAGTAAGTAGGAACAGGCTATGAGTCAAGAACGTGCTTTTATTAAAAGCGGTCGCAACACGATTATTCATAAAGATAAGAAGCTCGACTTGGTGATCGTCAATGGCGAAACTCACCCACGAATTAAAGTGACCCAAAATGGCCTAGAGCCGTTCAAAGATGAACTGCCAAAAAACCGCCGTGAAGCCAAAGAACGTTATTTAGAAATGGTTTATATTTCAAGCACTGATGTGTTTGCAGAAGAAAAGCGATTACTGTTTATTCAAGCCCTTGATGGCAGAGAGTACAAAGTAGACTACAGTAAAGTCGGTACTAAATTGTTTGTCCGTATCCACCAAGAAAGTTACCTATAACCCTTAGCTTGGCACTTAATTTGCTTATTACTTCCTTATTTGTCAGTTCCTAATAAATTGGCGTGGTTAATTTAAGGTGGTAAATATGAGATTAGTGCTTCTTACCTTTGTTGCATTAACGGCACTATCGGCCTGTGGCGGAGGAGGTGGTTCAAGTGAAACCCCACTTGCAGCGACTGTTAATGCTGGTCTTGATCAGCAAATTATCGAAAAAAGTGAGTTTACCGTTTCTGCGAAGGGCTCTCCCGCTGATGGTACGTTTACATGGCAACGCGTCAGTGGTCCTGTTATTGAAGGCTTTCCAGCACAAGGAGCTGAGCAAACACTGACTGCTCCCGATATTAAATTAGATTCAGAGCTTATTCTGAGAGTTAATTATCAAACGACGGATGGGCAACTGGTTTCTGACGAGGTGAGTATTTTTATTACCTCTAATAATCAATTACCTGTCGCTGTAATCACTCAAATTGCCCCTGAAGAGCTGCCATCACAGTATAACGACACAATCGTACTCAGTGGTGCAGAGTCAATCGATATTGACGAAAATGGCTCCGTTGACAGCTATCTTTGGAATAAACTCGATGGCCCAGAGCTCATCGTTGATAGCTTTGAAAATCAAACAATCAGTTTTACCCACCCATTACTTGAATCAAATACGCCAATTACTTGGCGACTCACGGTGACTGATGACGAAGGCGGTTCAGCCAGTACCGAGCAAACATTTACCTTAAACAAAACTCTTGAAGTGATTATTGCCAATGCCGGTGAAGATCAACAAGTAATTGAGTTTGATACGGTCACTCTTGATGCCAGTGGTAGCGAAATTGTTACCGCAACAAAAGAGTGTTTTTGGCAGCAAATGAGTGGCGAAACAGTCACTCTTGCTAATCAAAATCAGTGTATTACCACTTTTGTTGCCCCTGATGTTGATACCGATACCGAGCTTAGCTTTGAAGTAACAGTAACAGACAGTAAATCGCGTAGTGACACCGACACGGTGACTATCGATATTAGCCCAAAACCGCTTGGTTTAATTAACGATACTGGCATGAGTGATTGCTATAACAATTCACAAAAAATAAACTGTAAGAGCGCTGATTTTCCAGATCAAGATGCGGATCTTGGTCGCGATAGCGTTGCAAACCAACTGGATAAAATTGGTCAGGGCGATTTAGCATTCGATTTCACAAAAATGAATGAATTTGCTGATGAACTACCTGATGATGCGACCACATTTAGTTGTGTTCGAGATAACGTTACAGGATTAATTTGGGAAGTAAAATCCCCAAGCACAGCACTGCCTCCAGCCACAACAACTCGCGCTGCGACTAACCACTATACTTGGTATTTAACGACTTCAAACGGCATTCAAGCAGGCAGCGTTCAAGGCGCTGCAAATTCAACTTGCCCAAGTGCAACATCGTGTGGTTTACAAACTTATGTAAATGAAGTGAATGCCACTGACTTCTGCGGCGGAACGAATTGGCGTGTTCCTACTTATACTGAGTTACTCGGGTTACTCGATTATGCTAAACAAGGTGGTACAAGTTTACTATCAACTGAGTTTTTCCCCAATCAGCCAAATGCAATGCAATTAAGTACTGATGGCAGTGCATTCATGCCGTACTGGACTTCACAAACTGCAGCGGATGGTACCAGTTTGTCGCAAGCTTATATCATAAATATGAGTAACGCGAATGACTTAGCTTATCCAAAAGGCAACACGGCTTTTGTGCGTTTAGTAAGAACTCCGGGAGAGTAAAATGATGAAATATCTATCTGCAGCCGTTACTTTACTGGTTAGTGTACCGAGCATTGTCAGTGCTCAGGTCTGTTATGATGCAGCAACCGAAACAACCCCAACAAGCCGCTTTGTCACGCATATCGATGGTACTGTTAGCGATATTAAAACGGGTTTGATGTGGCAGCGTTGTACTTTTGGGCAAAGCTATAATAGCGATATTGATGCATGTGAAGGCACCAGCCAGCAATTAACATGGGGTGAAGCGCTACGTGGTGCTAAAAATGCTACATTCGCTGGTTATTCTGATTGGCATGTTCCTAATATTAAAGAACTTGCAAGCATCTTAGAGCATAGTTGTGTGCAGCCTAGCATTAACGAAACAGTATTTTTATCAACTAAGCTGCAAAACTACTGGAGTAGCACATCCGGTATAACTCGCAGTGATTTAGCGTGGGTGTATCAGTTTGATAAAGGTATCAACAGTTTACATGCTAAAACATCGGATATTTATTTACGCCTTGTACGTTACGAGAAGTAACGACTAATGGCGCTGAGCCGCGCTTGTTCGAGCGCGGTTTTTATATCGGCCCCTTTAATACCTTGTGCGATAAATTGCTGAGGGTTAACAGCCTTTGCTTGATTTGCTGCAAGTGTTAACGACTCATGGCATGGTACGGGGTGCTGTAAACTGATTTCTAACACTTTAAGTACCTGTTGAAAACGCTCTGGGCGTCGCCATAAATCAAGCTGGTTAAAGCAGTTAAAAACCTCGTCGCAACTAGGCTGTTCGCTAGCTAAAACCGCTTGATGGGTTTGCGCGTTAATAGCCAGATCGCGTACTTCATTCGGTAAGCGAATTGTATTTGCGATACTGTTAATTTCCTGACTAGATAAACTTAGCGTTACTTGGCTGAATAAGAGTGCAGTATCATGCAACTGATGGTTATTAGCATAATCGAACCGAGCTTTGAGTGTTTTATAAGTATCCTCATTCCACTGTTTTTCAAGCTCTGCACTGATCACACTCAGGCCACCAATACTTGCAAGAACATTTAAAAAATCGCTAAATGCACCATCGCTTAATGACTTTTCACACTCTAACCACACTCGCTCTGCAGTGAGGGTTGTAAGCTCACCCGCTTTAACCATAGCAATGAGCAACTGTTTAGTTTCGGGGGCAATGGTAAAGCCCAAGTAATGATACCGAGCAGCAAAACGCGCTACACGCAATATCCGTAATGGGTCTTCGCTAAATGCATCGGATACATGACGTAATACACGCTTTTTGATGTCATCTTGGCCACCGAATGGGTCAACTAAGCTGCCATCTTCGGCTTGAGCAATGGCATTGACGGTTAAATCACGGCGAATTAAATCTTGCTCTAGAGTTACCTCTGGAGTGAAATCACAGATGAACCCTGTATAGCCTTGCCCTTGTTTGCGCTCGGTGCGAGCAAGTGCATATTCTTCTTTGGTTTTTGGGTGCAAAAACACCGGAAAATCTTTGCCAACTTGTTGGAAACCTTGGTTTATTAGCTGTTCAGGTGTGGCGCCGACAACCACATAATCGCGTTCTTTAATTTCACGACCAAGTAGAGCGTCTCTGACTGCTCCACCGACTAAATAAACCTGCATAGATCACCTTCAATTTTGTGTTTTCAGTATTTTACGTTATTTGTTCAATAAAATGCGAACAAGGTTTTAAGTAGCGTTGTTTTTTGCCATTATAGGCGGTGATTTTAAACGCAAGGAATATCACGGTGTATTTAAGCTATTTCGGCTTGTCAGAAAAACCTTTTTCGATTGCCCCCAATCCTGAGTATTTATTTCTGAGTGAACGCCATAAAGAGGCGTTGGCACACCTTACTTATGGACTCGGTGAAGCGGGTGGCTTTGTGCTATTAACAGGTGAAGTCGGTACAGGTAAAACAACATTAATAAGAAGCCTGCACGAGCAGTTGCCTGAAAACACCCAAGTAGCGCAAATCCATAATCCAGCTTTGTCGCAGCTAGAGTTGCTTGCCAGTATTTGCGACGAACTGAAAATTGATTACGACAGTGACAATGCCACATTAAAAACCCTCACTGATGTGATTAAAAAGCACCTTGAGGCAAATAACCAAGCTGGTGGCCATACCATCTTAATTATTGATGAAGCGCAATTACTCGCACCAGATGTACTTGAGCAGTTGCGCTTACTGACCAACATCGAAACCGATCACAAAAAGCTGCTGCAAATTGTGTTAGTAGGGCAGCCAGAGCTACAGGAGCTTTTAAAACGTACTGAACTTCGACAACTTGCCCAGCGTATTACGGCACGTTACCACCTACTGCCACTGACTGAAGGGCAAGTATTTGCCTATGTCAAGCACCGCTTGTTTAAAGCGGGCACTGAGCAAGCCTTGTTTTCAGGTGATGCGTTAAAAGCGATTTATCAAGTTACTCAGGGCGTACCTAGATTAATCAATTTATTGTGTGAGCGTTGTTTGGTGGGGGCTTTTTCGCAGCAAAAACTTACCATAGACAGTGAGCTTGTGATGCGTTCAGCCGAAGAGGCATTGCCGCCAACCAGCACTGAAGTTATACCTAAAGGTGCTCGAGAGCCGAGCTATGTATGGCTTTACCCTGTTTCATTTTTAGCCGTATTAGGAATGGGTATTGGTTTATCCTACCTAATTTAACGAGTGATCAATTATGTCATTACTTTTAGATGCAATAAAACAATCGGCTCAACATGAGCAAACAGCCGTTGATCACGATCAGGCTGCTTTACAGCTTAAACAGCAGCAAGAGTTAACACGCTATAAGCGTTTAGCCTTTTCATTTGGGTTATTACTGGCTGCAATTTTAACGCTAATGGCTGGTTTTTCGATTGGTAAGTGGTTACAGCAAAGTAAGCCATTTGCTGAGCAGCCAGCACTAACAAATGAGAATGAAAAAGTACCCAGTGTGACAGCTGAAAATGTGTCGGGTTCTAAAGATCAAGAGCAACTTCAAACAGATAACTCTGTAGCTAAAGTACCGTCTGGTTCGCAACCTGTGGTGGCACAACAGCAAATGATGCAACAACCCCCTCAGCAACAAACCATGATGCAGCAAGTTCCTGTACAAGGTGCTCAGCAGTACCAATGGGTACAAGTGCCTGTAAACACAGTGCCAGTTTATGCAAATCAAGCACAGCCGCAATATGCTCAGCCAGTGTATCAAAATCAAGCCGCTTATCAGCCGCAGCCACAGTTTTCGCAACCGATGCAAATGCAGCAAGCTGCACCACAACCGACAAATAGTAATGGCATTGATTACAGTAAATACAAGGTACTTGGTAAGCCTCTTGATGAGAACGCCAATAATCAAACTAAGCAAGCTGAGCCTGATGATGAGTTAAACGAAGTGTCGGATTCGTTAAAAAAAGCTTTTGCGCAAGCGGTTCAGGATGTTGACCAACAACGTTCTTCGCAGGTAACGCATAGTACTAAAAATTCGTCTTATGCTGATCCGATAGAGCTGCTCCCTGAGTCTATTCAAAATGCAATTCCAACACTTAAATACCAAGCGCACATCTACGCATCTGAGCCATCAAAGCGTTGGATAAAACTCAATGGTCGTGAGCTTTATGAAGGTGATAATATCGGTGTGTTATCGTTAATCGAAATCACGCCAGAGCAGAGTTTACTTAGCTATGATGGCTATGAATTCACTTTAAAAGCACTGCAAGACTGGCCTGAGTAGCCAGTCATGATGAATCAAGCTTAAGGTAGAATTGAGCTTTTGAAAAAACGGATTAGATCGATGTTAAATTCACTCGGTCTGACCGCTGCTTCAAGGCTGTCGTGGCAGCGACTGTTTGCTAAATCGATATCTTGTACTTCTGTATATCGGGTATGTTTAGCGTGATAAAAGACTTTCACTTGAGGTTTAAGTGGGCTTGTTGGGTTGCTGCGAGTAACCACACCAAGTTTTTGGCTTTCTAGCCTTACCAATGTGCCAACTGGGTGAATACCAATGCATTGAATAAATTTAGTGACCAAATCACCATCGAAACTATCTGGGCAGCCATCTTTTAATATTTTGAATGCTTTGATTGGTTCCATTCCTGCCTTGTAGACTCTTTCTGCGGTCAATGCATCATACACATCAACAATCGAGGCCATACGTACATACAGGCTTATTTCATCGCCACTTTTACCAAAAGGATACCCACTACCATCTAAGCGCTCATGGTGAAAGCCTGCAATATCAACGGCAATACCACTGAGACCAGACTGCTCTAATATTTCTTTGCTAAAGCGCGCATGATTTTGAACGAGTTGGTACTCTTCATCAGTCAATTTACCTGGTTTATTGAGTATTTTATCGGGGATATTAATTTTGCCGATATCATGAAGTAATGCACCGGTGGCAAGTTCTTGAATAATCGATTTTTCGATACCTAAATGCTTTGCAAAAATGCTGATCAAAATAGACACGTTGATTGAATGCTCAAGTAAGTAAGCATCTTTTTCTCGCATGCGAGTGATACAGGTTAATGCATCTTGATTTCTAAACACAGAATCGATAAAACCGCTTGCTAGCTCTTGAAAAGGGGCAACATCAATTTTGTTTCCTTCTCGAATGTCTGCAAATGCTTTGCTTTGGAGTGATTTGGCTTCTGTATAAAGACTATTTGCTTTTGTCATCTCTGCCGACATACTGTGCGTAGTGTGCCATGGATCGAATGGCTCAGAAGAGACGGCTGGTGCTGCAGGTTTTGGTTTTTCAGTGATTTTATTGTCACTATCTAGATTTAGCGTTTTATCAGGATCGATTTCAATTTCTAAAATACCAGCTTGCTTAAGCTTATCAATACTGCCTTGTGTTTTTACCCAACCTTGGTTTTTTATACGGATCTTGCCTGTCTGTTTTGTCACGCCGTGAACAAACATGCCAGGTTTAAGTTGATTGATAGGGAGTGTTTTCAAGGCCTTTACTTCTGCTCAGATACAATACTATTAAACTAGCAGAAAATGTGTATTTCAGTAAATATTAATAGTACTTAATGGTGTTTTAAACTGCAGGGCAACCTTAAAAACGACTATAAAAAAAGCCCCCAGCTGATAAGCTGGAGGCCCCTAGAAGTGACAATAAGTTAGATAAACTTATTTACTCGTCGTCTTCAACCAATGTCATAAGTGATGTGTTACCACCTGACGCTGTCGTGTCGATACTGATTGTTTTCTCAGTTAGTAGACGTTTGATTAGCGTATCGTAGTACTCAGAGCTAATTACCGGCAGGATTGCACCTTTACGTTGTGCTAACTGCTGGCTGAAATAGCCTAAGCGAGATGAACGCGCGGCAACAACGGCACCAGCAAGGTGAGGATGCGCTAAAATAGCTTGTAACTGATTAGGTTTAGCTACTTGGAATACACCCTCTGCAATACCTGTTGAGATAAACTTATCTTTAAACGCCACAGCTTCGTCATAGAACAACTCTGAAGCAACAGTGATAACAGTATTACCAGCCGCAAGTGCTGTGATAATAGAAATTGCCCAGAAGTTAAATGACGTACTCTTATCTGCATAACATACTACGCAACCACGTGGTTCTAAGTGTAGCGTGTTTGACTCACCCGTAGGCCCAGGCAACACAGTATGTTTACGCATGTGCTTTTCAAGACGGTTAAGCTGCGCACGTGCATCAGCAAGGGTTAATGCTAAGTCATCAGCAAGCTCATCAATGATTTCAACGGTTGCAACTTTAGCAAGTAATTGACGCACAGCCGAAACTCGGTCATTTAACGGTGTTGAACGCCAGATCTTCTCATCACGTAATGAGTTTTCCATTAACTTAGCAACTTGCTCAGCCGCACCTGAATAGTGGTGAGTATCTAGCTCATCAGGTGTTAGGTTTGTCATTTGCACGTTATCTGGTGATGCTTTCTCTTTCACTAGACGTTGTAAGTAGTTAGGGCCACCTGCTTTCGGACCAGTACCTGATAGACCACGACCACCAAAAGGTTGAACGCCAACAATCGCACCAATCATGTTACGGTTGATGTAAACGTTACCTGCACGCGACATTTTCGCTAAGTATTCACAACGCTCTTCGATACGTGAATGCACACCCATCGTTAAGCCAAAGCCAGTGCCATTGATTTGATCAATCACGTTATCAAGCTCTGTACCTTTGAAACGGATGATATGTACACACGGGCCAAATACTTCACGTTTAAGCACAGATAAGTCTTTGATCTCATATAGACGAGGAGCAAAGAAATAAGCGCCATTTTCGTTGTTATCAGGAATTTCACACTCATAATGAAGTGTTGCGTTACCTTTTAGGTATTCAACATGTTCATTTAAATTTTTCAGTGCTTTTTCGTCGATTACAGGACCAATGTCAGTCGAAAGTAACGAAGGATCGCCAACATGTAGCTCTTTTAATGCGCCTTTAAGCATTTCGATAATGCCATCAGCAACATCTTCTTGTAAGAACAATACACGGAGTGCAGAACAACGTTGACCGGCACTTTGGAAACCTGAGCTGATCACATCGTCAACAACTTGCTCTGGTAGAGCCGTTGAGTCAACGATCATACAGTTTTGACCACCGGTTTCTGCAATTAGTGGTACTTGAATATCGTTACGCGCAGCAAGTGTTTGCGAAATAAGTGTACCTGTTTCTGTTGAACCTGTGAACATAACAGCTTGAATTCGCTCATCAGGAACAATTGTTTTACCTACATCGCTACCACGTGCGATAACAGGTTGTACAACGTGCTCAGGTAAACCAACAGATAACATAAGCTCGATAGTACGTAAGGCAATTAAGCTTGTTTGTTCAGCAGGTTTTGCAATAACTGTGTTACCAGTCACGATTGCAGCAGCAACTTGGCCTAAGAAGATAGCTAATGGGAAGTTCCATGGGCTGATACATAAGATCACACCACGTGCTTCAAAACGTTCATCTTGTGCTAATTCTTCAGCTCGAGCTGCGTAATAGCGGCAGAAATCAACGGCTTCACGAACTTCATCAATACCATCTTTGGTAATTTTACCCGCTTCTTTAATACAGATAGCAACTAGCTCATCGTGATGACGTTCTAGAATATCAGCAATACGGCGTAGTAAGTTAGCACGCTCTTTAACCGGTGTTTGTGACCATGATTCAAATGCTTTTTCTGCATTTTCTAATAATCCTGTCATCTCTTCAGAAGAGTGAAGTTTTACATGACCAATCACTTCTTTGTGATTTGCTGGATTCTTCACTGCTAGAGAGCCTTCAGGCACATCATTTAAATCAATACGATGCTCTGCAAACCATGCATCTAGATTTTCTTTAAATGGAGTGATGACATTGATATCAGTTAAGTCCATGCCTTTTGAGTTAGCACGTTCTTCACCATATAAATCAATTGGCATTTTAATTTGCGTGTTGTACTTGTTACGTAAACCTTGCAGTGTTTCTACTGGGTCAGGTAAAAGTGACTCAACAGGCTTAGTGGTATCAACAATCGCATTTACGAATGATGAGTTAGCACCGTTTTCTAATAAACGACGAACTAAGTATGCAAGTAAGTCTTCGTGTTGACCAACAGGCGCATAAACGCGACATTGAATTTTTTCTTGGGTTACGATTTGGTCGAATAACGACTCACCCATACCGTGTAAGCGTTGGAATTCAAAGCCTTCGTGGTCGCCTTTAGCAACTTCTAAAATAGTTGCTGCAGTGTAAGCATTGTGTGTTGCAAATTGCGGGTAAAGCACATCACGCGCTTCAAGTAGCTTGATAGCACAGGCTTTGTAAGAAACGTCAGTTGTCGCTTTACGAGTAAATACAGGGTAGTGATCTAAACCATCTTGCTGAGTAGTTTTGATTTCTGTATCCCAGTATGCACCTTTAACAAGGCGAACCATTAATTTACGGCCAACGCGACGAGCAAGATCAGCAACCCACTCAACCACAAAAATAGCGCGTTTTTGGTATGCTTGAACAGCTAAACCAAAACCATTCCAGTTACCTAAATCGTCATCACTAAATACAGCTTCAATAACATCTAGTGAGATATCTAAACGATCAGCTTCTTCAGCATCAACAGTGAAGCCGATGTCGTAGCTTTTCGCTGCAAGGGCAAGTTCTTTTAACTTAGGTACGATTTCAGCGATTACGCGCTCGCGATGAGTGAATTCATAGCGTGGGTGAATTGCAGAAATCTTAACTGAGATACCAGGGCTTTTGATAGGACCACGGCCATTTGCCGCTTTACCAATTGCATGGATAGCCGTCATGTAGCTGTTGAAGTAACGCTCTGCATCTTTCATTGTGCGAGCGCCTTCACCTAGCATATCGTATGAGTAAACGTAGCCTTTTTGTTCTTTATCTGCCGCACGTTCAATCGCTTCGTCAATGGTACGACCCATAACGAATTGCTTACCCATGATCTTCATCGCGAAGTTCACAGATTTACGAATAACAGGCTCACCTAAGCGACCAATGGTCTTTTTCAGCACACCAAATTGTTGTTCTTTAGACTTGTCGCTGTAGTTAACCATTTTACCAGTTACTAACAGACCCCAAGATGATGCATTTACAAATAATGAGTCACTGCTACCTAAGTGCGAACTCCAGTCACCTTTAGCAAGCTTGTCACGAATTAGCGACTCTTGCGTTGCTTTATCTGGTACGCGTAGTAGTGCTTCAGCAAGACACATTAAAACAACGCCTTCTTCACTTGATAATGAAAATTCGTTAAGTAGTGCATCTACACCGCTTTGACCATCCTGATCGCGACGGATATTTAAAACCATTTGACGAGCACGTTCCCACGCTCGGCTACGCGCTTTCACGCCTACTTCAGCCAAAGGCAAAATATGATCAATTACCGCGTTTTCATCAATACGGTAAAAATCACGGATTTTTTGTCTTATTGGACATTCAGTTGTCAAATCGCCATTAAATAGCATATGTAACCCTCTGGTGTGTGGAGTCGAGAAATACAATTAACGCATTTCTTGCCATTGATATATTTCGTGCATTCTAATTAAAATCCAGCAGAATATGCTGGTTATATTTTTCGATTTACGATAATTTACAGGGCATACCGTTAACTTAGCCGCATAAAATTCTGTTATGACTAGTCCGAATAGATTACGCATGTTAGATCGCATCGATTTAGCAATTTTAGACGCTCTGCAAAAAAATGGCAGAATATCTAATGTGAACCTGGCAAAACAGGTAAATTTAAGCCCAAGTCCATGTCTTGACCGTGTAAAGCGTCTTGAACAAGAGGGCTATATTGAAGGCTATTATGCCAAGCTAAGTGAAGCAAAACTAAATCAAAGTTTATTAGCACATGTACAGGTATCACTTGTCACATCGAATACATCGGTGTTTAAAGTATTTCGCGAATATATTTTAAATATCCCACAAGTTGTTGAGTGCGATATGGTCGCAGGTGGCTACGATTATTTATTAAAAGTACGAGTTTCAGATATGGATGAATATCGTCAGGTATTGGGTGATTTAGTTGATATACCGGGGGTAGGCACCCATCACACTTATATGGTGATTGAGAAAATCAAGCAAGACAGTGGTTTGCTCTTTGATATCTAAATTAAACAGACAATAAAAAAGCACCTAACGGTGCTTTTTTATTGTTGATAGATTATGCCCAACCATCATATCGCTTACGGCGCGACAACATAATGGTAAGGATAATACCTAACAATAAACCAATAAATGCAATTGCGCCGCCATAGGTAAGTAGCTGACGTTTTTCTTTTGCACTGGCTGTTTGTTTAGCGTTGCGCTCAGATTCAATTGTGTTTTTAAGCGCTTGGATTTGCTCACTTAGTGCTTGGTTTTGCTCTGTGAGGGTTTTATTTTGCTCTTGTAACTGAGGCAGTTCAATTTCTGCTTGGCGAAGTTGCTCTTGCATTAAAGTCATATCATTACTTAATGCTTGAAACTGCTGTTGAATACCTGCATTTTCAGTCACAAATTTTGCTTCTACCCAGCCTTCACGATCTTTGTCGTCACGGATTTTAAAATAACCATTATCTTCAGCTGACAGTAAAGTAACTTGAGTACCTGCATCAACCGAACCTAAAATACGGTAGTTTTTACTCGGACCAGAGTGCATAAAGGTGTAGAGGTTATCGACTATGTATGCGGTGTTTTCGTTACTGCTTGGCGCTTCTTCTGCGTAACTAATAAAAGAGGTGGCCGCTAGGAGCAACCCAAAAATACACTGTTTTAACATCAATCTACCTTGTTAACGTAACCATTGCCTAGAAATGGCCAAATTTATAATTTCTTTATGTATAGAGATAGTAGGGATTTCAACTATTAATAGCAAGGAAGATATTGTAATCCATAGCCAACCTCAAGATTAAAATTCAGGAAAAAGTTTGCATTAAGTAGCTGCTTTGTTTATTTTGATCACTTAATTATTTTAAATGTACTCCGCAAAGCGAATGGATACTGAGATAGAACTGAAGTTTTTGGTGTCAGATGCCGTTGTTCCACTGATCCCCGCATTAATTACTCAATTTGCAAAAACCGTTACAAACAAGCCCTCACGTAGCTTACAAAATGCTTATTACGATACACCAAGCCGAGAATTGCGCGCATTAGATATTGGTTTACGTACGCGTTGCTGCGATAACCAATGCGAGCAAACCATTAAGCTTGCAGGCGAAGTGGTTGGTGGTTTACATCAACGCCCTGAATACAACTTACCGCTTGAGGGTACGCGCCCTGATTTACTTGCTTTTGATGCTGCAATTTGGCCGCATGGTATGCAAGTTGGGTCAATAGCCGATAACCTATACCCAATTTTTAGTACTAATTTTATTCGCCGTACTTGGTTAATCGAAACTGACAGCGGTGCAAAGATTGAAGTCGTGCTTGATAAAGGTGAGATTTCTGCGTCGGGCAAAGTTGAACCCATTTCTGAACTAGAAGTTGAGCTAGTAGAAGGTAGTCGCCAAGAGTTATTTGCTTTAGCCGATAAGCTAGTGCGCGAAAGTAATGTGCGTTTAGGCTTATACTCTAAAGCAGCTCGTGGTTATCGCCTTGCTGATGACAATCCGTTAAAAGCAAGCAAATCAATTGGTTTTGTGCCGTTAAAGCGTGATGCAACGCAAGAGCAAGCGCTTATAGAAAGCATCAACTATGCAATTCGCTTTGTGCAAAAACATGAAGCTTGTTACTTCATCAAGCCAAGCCTAAAAACCCTTAAACGTGTGACCGATGGAATTCGTTTGATTCGCCACACCTTCTGGTTGTTTGATGACATAGTAAGTAAAGATGACACTGATTTATTACGTACAGAGCTAAAATGGCTGCTAAGCGAACTAGCGTGGGTAGAAAATGCAATTCAGCTAAAAACCTACACGTCTAAACGCCACGCTTATTATAAAAAAATTAATAGTGCGCCAGAACTCACGCAAGTTATCAACGACTTAAAACAGTTACAACCAAGCATCGAAGATGTACAAGAGCTGTTTCATAGTACTCGCTATAATCGTTTATTGTTACAACTAACTACATGGTTGATAGAAAAACAGTGGCGTAAATCATGGGGACAAGCTGAGTTTAAAGCGGCTGAAGAGCCCGTTGCTGATATTGCAAAACGTTTATTTGCTAAAGATTGGCACGATATGCATGAGCTCATTCCAGAGCAAAAAGTGTTTACAGACAAAGATTACTTAGCACTGCGCACGCGCCTAGAAAATTCTCTGCTTAGTGGAAATTGTTTAGGGGCGCTATTTAACAAAGACGACCGTAGTGAGTTTCGTATTCCATGGTTAGATATCTCTCATGGTATTTATGAACTAAGTACACTTGAGTATCTAAAACAGCTGTGTGCTGGTCATGAAGATTTAGAACTTGCAAAAATACAGTCTTGGTTGGATCAAAAATCTGAATTTTTAGTAAGTGCAATGGAGCAAAGCCGTCACGCTACATTTGACACAGACCCTTACTGGCTATAAATAAAGTGCGTCTTTGCTTAATAGTTGGGTTAGCTTGGCTGAGTTTATCTGCCTGTGCTAACCCAATTGAATGGCAAATCTACAAGCAACAAGACGACATCAAGGTTAGTTATAAAAAGCATGACACCGGCATAATAGAAATTAATGCTTCTGTGCTGGTTAAAAACGCCAAAGCGAGTGACTTTATGGCGTTATTAAGTGATACAGAAAACGCGCCTAATTGGCTCGAAAACGTGAAAAGCGTAACCTTATTGGAGCGCTTAAGTCCCTCAGAAACTCTTGTTTATACCCACTTTAATTCGCCTTGGCCGGTATCAGATCGAGACTTGGTGAGTTACTCTTGTTATCGCGCTTTAGGTGAGCATAAAACTGAGCTACAAATTAAAAGCCAGCCCTATGCAAAAGCAGAAGTGGCAGGGGTTGTACGAATTAAAAACCTCACTGCATATTGGCGCTTAGAGCAGCAACAAAGTAATTTGTTGGTCAGCCATCAAGCTTATGCAGATCCGAGTGGCTCTATCCCTTATTGGTTAAGTAACAAAGTGTCATTAAAAAGTGTTTATAAAACACTACAATCGCTCAGAGAGCAGTTAACTAATAATCAGTTTTCGCGCACCAAAACCAGCAGCATCCCCGGTAATTGCTAGCAATTAAAACAAGAGTCTTAGGGTGACAGTGTAAGAGTTTATTATTATGATCAGGTTAATTCTGAGGCAGTAGGTAAAAAATGAAAGAACCAAAAATCCCCCTGGTCAATAAGCCAAATGGCCTTGGTGTTGGACGCATTTTAAAAGCAACTAAATGCTCGATTAAAGGCTTTAAAGCGGCGTTTAAAGAAGAGTCTGCATTTCGTTCTGAAATTTATTTAGGACTGTGTTTGTTACCCTTGTCGGTCGTATTGGCGCAGTCACTTAATCACTGGTTAGTGTTGTTTATTCCCTATTTATTATTATTAATCGTCGAGTTACTTAACTCATCAATAGAAGCGCTGACTGACCGAGTTAGCATTGAGTATCATGTATTATCTGGGCGAGCCAAAGATATGGCCTCTGCTGCGGTGACATTGTCGCTGGTGATTTTAGCCTTGGTATGGGGTGTGGCTGTTTACGAAAAAATAGTTTCCTACCTTTAAATCAAACACAAAAAAAGCGCCGTTTGGCGCTTTTTTCATTTTATTTAACCTATTACAGGCCAGCAGCTGCGCGAAGTGCGTCTGCTTTGTCTGTGCTTTCCCAAGGGAACTCATTACGACCGAAGTGACCATAAGCCGCAGTCGGTTGATAGATAGGACGCTCAAGATCAAGCATTTGGATTAAGCCGTAAGGGCGTAGGTCGAAGTGCTCACGCACTAATTCGATTAGACGTGCTTCATCTAATTTACCTGTACCAAATGTTTCGATGCTGATAGATGTTGGCTCTGCAACACCGATAGCGTAAGAAACTTGTAGCTCACACTTGTCAGCAAGACCAGCAGCAACCACGTTTTTAGCAACGTAACGTGCAGCATATGCAGCTGAGCGGTCAACTTTTGATGGATCTTTACCAGAGAAAGCACCACCACCGTGACGAGCCATACCACCGTATGTATCTACGATGATTTTACGGCCTGTAAGACCACAGTCACCCATAGGGCCACCGATTACGAAACGGCCAGTTGGGTTGATGAAGAACTTAGTCGCGCTTGAGATAAGCTCAGCAGGAAGAACCGGCTTAATGATAGTTTCCATTACCGCTTCAACTAAGTCGTTTTGTGAGATTGAATCACAGTGTTGAGTTGAAAGAACAACTGCATCAATACCAACAGGCTTGCCATTTTCGTATGCAAACGTTACTTGAGATTTTGCATCTGGACGTAACCAGTTAAGCTCACCGCTCTTACGAACTTCAGCTTGACGCTGAACTAGACGGTGTGAATAAGTGATTGGTGCAGGCATTAAAACATCAGTTTCGTTACATGCATAACCGAACATTAAACCTTGGTCACCAGCGCCTTGGTCTTCTGGACGAGCACGGTCAACACCTTGGTTAATATCTGGAGATTGTTTACCGATAGTGTTTAGGATTGCACACGAGTCAGCATCGAAACCCATGTCTGAGTGCGTGTAACCGATTTCACGTACAGTTTTACGTGTAATTTCTTCGATATCTACCCAAGCGCTAGTAGTGATTTCACCACCAACCATAACCATACCAGTCTTTACGTATGTCTCACATGCAACACGGGCATGAGAATCTTGCTCTAAGATAGCATCTAGAACCGCGTCAGAGATTTGGTCCGCGATTTTATCCGGATGACCTTCAGAAACAGATTCAGAAGTAAATAAATGTTTTGCCATTGTATTTCTGCTCACAAATATTGCGCTCCACAAACGTCGGTAATAGCGCTAAAAAAATAAGGGGCGTATTTTATCTAAAACAAATATGTTTGCATAGTAATTTTACGCCTAGACGTCCATTTAAAATTACTAATAACGTATTGTTCTTAACAAACGCCCATAAACGGTGCATTTAATGCGGATTTTTAATTGCACTGTACCCTTACAATAAGTAAGAATGGAGCTTCATAAACAACCAGCGCAAATACATAAAGGTAGGAGAATTCATGCCATCACGCAAAGAACTTGCAAATGCTATTCGCGTCTTATCAATGGACGCAGTACAACAGGCCAAATCTGGCCACCCTGGCGCCCCTATGGGCATGGCAGATATCGCAGAAGTACTATGGCGCGATTATCTAAAGCACAACCCTACGAATCCAGAGTGGGCAGACCGCGATCGATTTATTCTTTCGAATGGTCACGGTTCAATGCTGATCTATTCTCTACTGCACTTAAGTGGCTATGACTTACCACTCGAAGAAATTAAAAACTTCCGCCAAATGCACTCAAAAACACCGGGCCACCCAGAATATGGTTATGCGCCTGGTATTGAGACCACTACGGGTCCATTAGGTCAAGGGATCACAAATGCTGTGGGCATGGCAATTGCCGAGAAAGCACTTGCTGCACAGTTTAACCGTGAAGGCCACGATATTGTTGATCACTACACCTATGCATTTATGGGTGATGGCTGTTTAATGGAAGGTATTTCTCACGAAGCCTGTTCATTAGCCGGTACATTAGGCCTAGGTAAACTAGTTGCGTTTTGGGATGACAATGGCATCTCAATTGATGGTGAAGTAGAAGGGTGGTTCAGTGACGATACACCAGCGCGCTTCAAAGCATACGGTTGGCACGTAGTAAGCGATGTAGACGGTCATAACCCTGATGCAATTCGCGCCGCTATTGAAGAAGCACGTAGCATTACTGATAAACCATCACTAATTTGCTGTAAAACAATCATTGGTTACGGTTCACCTAACAAATCAGGTAGCCACGACTGTCACGGTGCACCACTAGGTGAAGACGAAATCAAAGCATCTCGTGAGTTCCTAGGTTGGACAGGTGATGCATTTGAAATTCCAGCTGAAATCTACAGCGAGTGGGATGGCAAAGAAAAAGGTAAGCAACTAGAAGCTAGCTGGGATGAAAAATTTGCCGCTTATGAAAGTGCATACCCAGAGCTTGCAGCTGAGTTTAAACGCCGTACAAACGGTGAGCTACCAGCTGATTGGGCTGAAAAGTCACAAGCTTACATCGAAGAGCTACAAGCAAACCCTGCAAACCCAGCAACACGTAAAGCATCACAAAATGCACTAAACGCGTTTGGTCCGTTACTACCAGAATTCATGGGCGGTTCTGCTGACCTTGCTGGTTCTAACTTAACACTTTGGGATGGCTCAAAAGGCTTAGAAGCAAACGATGCAAGTGGTAACTACATTTTTTACGGCGTACGTGAATTTGGTATGTCAGCGATTATGAATGGTATTGCACTGCATAAAGGTTTTATTCCTTACGGTGCTACATTCTTAATGTTCATGGAATACGCACGTAACGCAGTACGTATGGCTGCACTAATGAAGCAACCAAGTATCTTCGTATACACGCACGATTCAATTGGTCTAGGTGAAGATGGTCCGACGCACCAACCAGTAGAGCAAATTGCAAGCATGCGTTTAACGCCTAACCTAGTGAACTGGCGTCCATGTGACCAAGTAGAGTCTGCGATTGCATGGCAACAAGCTATCGAACGTAAAGATGGCCCAACGTCACTTATTTTCACTCGTCAAGGTCTTGAGCAACAAGCGCGTACTGCACAGCAGTTAGCTGATGTGAAAAAAGGTGGTTATGTACTTAGCTGTGACGGTGAGCCAGAGCTTATCCTTATCGCAACAGGTTCTGAAGTACAGCTTGCACAAGATGCCGCTGCAGAGCTTCGTTCACAAGGTAAAAAAGTACGTGTGGTATCTATGCCTTCAACAGACTTATTTGATGAGCAAGACGCTGCATATAAAGAAAGCGTGCTACCAGCAAGCGTAACACGCCGCGTAGCAATCGAAGCGGGTATCGCAGACTACTGGTACAAGTATGTAGGCCTAAATGGCGCAGTAGTAGGTATGACGACCTTCGGTGAGTCAGCTCCTGCTGATGAGCTATTCAAGCACTTTGGTTTCACTGTTGAAAACATCGTAAATAAAGCAAACGCTTTGTTCTAAGCTTAAGCCACTAAAATTTAAAAGCCCGCCCTGTATGTCACAGTGCGGGTTTTTTTATGCCGGTTTTGGGAGCGGAATGAGTCCAACACACTCAGAGCTGTTAGGTTGGGTATAACGGATTGAAGTCCAACACATTCTAAGCTGTCAGCTTTGAGCCATGATATAGTCCTTAATACAAATAGATACCTAATTATGGTATCAGTTGAGCATGGATGCGAGTTGTGTAACAAAGCGTTCAAGCCAGATTTTTGAACTCAGACTAAAGCAAGAATAATGCATTGGATGAGGTAAAGTAATGTCGTCGCTTATCATGCAGATACTCGCGCTAAAGCACGACCTACCACAATTGCACGATCGGCTTAAAACTGACAGCTAACCCGACTTGATTATTTCTCACCCAGCCACTCTTGAATGCTAAACCGACAACTGGCAATGTTTATACGTTAATAATAAAACATAACAGGAGTAAGTATGACTCAGTTTGACAGTGTAAGTGTTGTAAAAAAAGCGAATGTCTATTTTGATGGTAAAGTTTCGAGCCGTGTTGTGCTATTCGCCGATGGCAGCACTAAAACATTGGGCTTTATGCAGCCGGGAGAATTTGAGTTTGGTACAAATCAGAAAGAGCATATGGAGTTACTAGCAGGAGAGTGGCAAGTATTACTGCCTGGCGAAACTGAGTGGCAAGCCATGAAAGCTGGAGATTCATTTAACGTAGACGCACACGTGACATTCCGCGTGAAGGTATCAGACTTTGCTGACTACTGTTGTTCGTACACTTAATGAACTGTTGTTAACCTTTATAAAAAGCCCGTGTGATGCGGGCTTTTGCATATTTTATCCGCAACGCATGATCTAAATCATCTGTGGTTACAATCAATTACTAATTATCTGCAATTTTCGCTTGTGTTAATTCAATTCGCCCCCAATACTAACTGTGAGGTAACAAGAAAAAAGGATACCCTATGAAGATTAATATTTCTGGTCATCATGTTGACGTTACTGAGGCTGTTAGAGCTCATATCAACGAGAAGTTCTCGAAAATTGCTAGCCATTTTCCATCATTAATATCTCTCGATATTATTCTTTCAAAAGAGCATCACAAATACCAAGCTGAGATAAGCACTACCTATGAAGGCGCACGCTTATCAGTAAAAGGTGAAGACGAGGTGATGTACCCAGCAATTGCAAATGCTGCAAAAAAACTAGATGCATCATTGAAACATCGTAAAGGGCAAATGAAAGCCAAACTACACGAAAAGCCGGTCAGTACAACTCCGGAAATTGCCCACGAAATTATTCAGGAAATGGATTTAACTTAATTTTACTTAATAAAGTGCCGCGCTAGGTTTAGCTAGAATCTAGCGTTTACAATCAAACTAAGAAAGCCAACCGTTGTGAAACGTTTGGCTTTTTTGGTTTTAATATTCAGCCGTCAGATTGAAGTTCCAAAAGTTAGCGAGTTACTTGATTCGTTAGCTAACTTGCTAACGTGCTCTGCTTCCAATCTCACCTAAAACGCTGTAAGTTGCTTGTTACTAAGAATAAAACACACAAAGCATATGCAATCAGCAGTATCAAATTGGCAGTCTAAATTAAATGCTTTAGGGCCGGGGATTTTAATGGCCACAGCCGCCATTGGTGGCTCACATTTAGTGGCGTCAACACAAGCCGGGTCGTTATTCGGCTGGCAGCTATTTTGGCTAATCATAGTCGTAAACGTATTGAAGTATCCATTCTTTCGATTCGGTATGGAGTACACCCTTGCGACCAAACAAAGTTTAGTTGAGGGCTACAAGCAAAAAGGGCCGGGGTATTTCTATAGTTTTATTGCGCTTAATATTGTTGCCGCTGTGGTGAACACCGCTGGAGTTTTATTATTAACGGCCAGTCTGCTGCACTATGCATTACCTATCACTGTTTCTGTAACCTTATTATGCTGGCTGATTTTATCTGTGTGTTTGCTTATTTTGTTGTTGGGGCATTTTAAGGCGCTCGATAATGTTTCAAAGCTAATTATGGGGCTGTTAACGGTTACCACCTTAGCTGCGTTAGTTGTCGCTATTAATAATGGTCCTATGGCTCCTGTTGACTACGTGGGCCCGTCGCCTTATGAGCTTGCCATGCTTGGCTTTATGGTGGCGCTTATGGGCTGGATGCCTGCTCCTATCGAAATATCAGCAATTAGCTCACTGTGGCTAAAAGAAAAGCAGCACCAACAAGCGCTGACAAAACAACAAGGCTTGTTTGATTTTAATTTGGGTTACTGGCTTACCGCAGCACTTGCGTTAGTATTTTTCTCACTAGGTGTATTAGTGCAATATGGTCAAGCCCAGGCTGTGCAATTAGGTGGTGTTGCCTTTGCAAAACAGCTAATTGATATGTATGCCCTCACTATGGGCGAGTGGGCAAGGCCTTTGGTTTCGGGTATCGCTTTTTTATGTATGTTTGGCACTACGCTAACAGTGCTTGATGGCTACGCCAGAACATTAAATGAGTCGCATAAACTGCTACCGATTAAACAGTCTAAACACAGTTTAAATATGTGGTTATTACTGCAAGCATTTGCTGGCATGGCAGTGATTTTATTCTTTAAATCGGCCCTTGGCCCAATGCTTACTTTTGCTATGACCCTCGCTTTTGTAACCACTCCAGTATTTGCGTGGCTGAACTTTAGTTTAGTGCGCTCAGAAGCCAGCATTCATCACTCACCTTTTTTACGCACCCTAAGCTGGCTAGGCTTGGTTTATTTGGTGGGCTTTGCGCTGGTGTTTTTGGTTTGGAAGGTAATGTAAAGGGAGCTGTCAGCTTTCAGCCGTCAGTTTATAGCTGATCGAGAAGGGGCTTAGTTATTTGTGTTTATAAACAATTGTAACTTTACATTCATGTCTCGGTTTTTATGCTGTTTGACGGCTCTAACTCAATTCCCTAATTGCATTACTAATCCCATCTAGCGTGAGTGGATACATACGGTTATCCATTAACTGCTTTATAAAATCAATTGATTGATAATAGCGCCAGTGTTCAACGGGTTGCGGGTTGAGCCAAGCGACTTTATCAAAGTGATTAGTTATGCGGTTTAGCCAAGCGCTGCCGGGTTCTTCATTCCAATGCTCAACGCTGCCACCGGGGTAGGCGATTTCGTAGGGGCCCATGGTGGCATCGCCAACAAAGATCACCTTGTAGTCGCTGGTGAACTTGTTAATCAAGGTCATGGTATCAATTACGTTTGAGTGACGACGCTGATTATCTTGCCAAACATGCTCATACAAACAGTTATGAAAATAGTAAAACTCTAGGTGCTTAAATTCGCTATGAGCGGCGCTAAATAGCTCTTCGCAGGTATGAATGTAATCATCCATTGAACCGCCGATATCAAACAGCATCAATACTTTTACTGCATTGTGGCGCTCAGGTGCCATTTTTACATCGAGCATGCCGCCTTGCTTTGCAGTTGCGCGGATGGTTTCAGTTAAATCGAGGGTATCGCTGGCACCAGTACGGGCAAATTTACGCAGTTTTTTTAGGGCAAGCTTAATGGTGCGTGAGCCAATTTCACGGTCGCTATCAAGGTTTCGGTAGCTGCGCTTATCCCATACTTTAACGGCACGGCGATGTCGGTTACCGTCTTGACCAATGCGCACACCTTCAGGGTTATAACCATAGGCGCCAAATGGTGAAGTGCCACCGGTACCGACCCATTTATTCCCCCCCGCATGGCGCTTTTGCTGCTCTTCAAGGCGCTGCTTGAGGGTTTCCATGAGTTTATCAAGGCCGCCCATGGCTTGTAATTGCGCCTTTTCTTCTTCGCTTAAGTGTTTTTCAAACTCTTTGCGTAGCCAATCATCAGGCAAGGCATGTTGCTGTTTTAAGCTTTCGAGCAGATCAAGGTCGGCCACGCCACTAAAGTAATCTGCAAAGGCTTTATCAAAACGATCAAAGTGGGTTTCGTCTTTTACCATGATGGTACGCGCCAAATAATAAAACGCGTCAACGTCGGCAAAAATAACCCCTTGCTTGAGCGCATTGATCAAATCAAGTAGCTCTCGCAAACTAACAGGTAAGCGGTATTCGCGAAGCTTGAAGAAAAACGCAATTAACATCTTAACGGCGGCTCATAAACGCAAGTTTTTCGATTAAGCTAATGTCTTGCTCGTTCTTTAATAACGCGCCAAACATTGGCATTAAACCGCCTTTTTGGCTTTTATCATGTAGTGTTTTAGCGTCTATATCTTCAGCCATCAGTAGCTTTAACCAATCGAGTAATTCACTGGTAGATGGTTTTTTCTTAATGCCATTAACTTCACGTAGATTAAAGAACACCTCAAGTGCTTGGCGTACTAAGTCTTGTTTAATATGCGGGTGATGCACATCGATAATTTGCGCCATTTCTTCACTACTAGGAAAATCAATGTAATGGAAAAAACAACGACGTAAAAAGGCATCTGGCAGCTCTTTTTCGTTATTTGACGTGATGATCACAATCGGACGTTGCTTAGCAACAACGCGCTCACCGGTTTCATAAACATGAAACTCCATTTTATCGAGCTCTAATAGCAAGTCGTTGGGAAATTCAATATCGGCTTTGTCAATTTCATCAATCAATAATACAGGGCGTTTGTTATGTTGCTCACCATAAGTAAAGGCTTGCCATAATTTCCCTTTTACAATGTAGTTGCTGATATCGTGCACACGCTCATCACCTAATTGGCTGTCGCGAAGACGAGATACTGCATCATATTCATACAGGCCTTGTTGCGCTTTAGTGGTTGATTTGATGTGCCATTGAATTAGCGTGGTGTCTAAGCTATTAGCAAGCTCTTCGGCCAGCATGGTTTTACCTGTGCCGGGTTCACCTTTTATAAGCAGGGGCTTTTCGAGCAAGATAGCTGCGTTAACCGCTTGTTTTAATGAATTACTGGCAATGTAGTTATCGGTTGAATTAAAAAGCACGATGTCACCTTATCTGGTCTGAGCAGTGATTAATAACGTCATGATGCCACAGTTAGTCGGCGTCTGAAAGGTATGCAAAGCGTGGTACGGTTTTACCCTCTACTGTGACCGTTTCTGTAAACATACTAAGCGGGCGTGCCCACATACCAAATTCTCCGTATAGCGCTTGGTAAATAACAAGTGGCTCATTGCTTTCGCTGTGTGTGGCAACATACTCTACTTTGTATTTTGGGCCTTTATAGTGTTGGTAAATGCCGGGTTTGATTGTCATGTGTTTATCTCGCATCTTGGAGTCATTTGGGTATAATTGCAGTTTGCACATTTTACCCTGAAACAAACTGCCTAAACTATGAATTATATTTCGTTAGATGAATACAAAAAAGCCTGGGTTTTTCGTCATAAAGATATGCCGATAAGCGCAGAAGATGCCGCACAAATAAAACCAATGACAGCTGAGCGCGCTGCGGTTTTATGGACCACTATGGTAAGCCGTGAGCATGATCACCCTGACTTTTTTGATAAAACAGATTGGTGCGGTAAAGATGACAGTTTTTCTGAAACTGTTAACTGGGAAAATGCATGGGAAGCGGGTGATGAGCAACTACCTGAAGAAATCCTTAACCATTTAGAGTGGGAAGCCAATACGACCGTGTATTTTTGTATGGCGCGCGACAATATTATCGAAACCAGCTTTGCCGTATTTAAGCGTTGTTGGCAAAACTTTATGTTTTTAGCCGATGGTAGTTTATTGCTAGGTAAAAAGCGTGATGCTGTGGTGCAGTTTTTAGAATCTGGTAATGCAAAACTGGGTAAAAAAGGCGCAGTAAAGTAGCGCTCAATAAACGCTCTATGCTATAAAACAGTCAAGCAATTGTTTTATAAGAGCGCGCATTGTCTATTTCTCATTCACAAAGTGAAACGTCACAACAAGCTGAAATTTGGCAAACAGATGCCGAACGAGCATTGTATGCACAGTTATGTAACGCGTTTTATGCTCGTGAGATCCCACGGTTAGTTGATGAACCTGATGCAGCAAGGCTAAAACGCTTATTAGCAAGTTTGCCTTACTACATAGAGCGTTTAGCGATGCGTATCGTAAGCGGTGATGCACCATTACAACTTGATTCGCAAAATGGTAGTTGGCTCGAGAAACAAAAGGCATCGCCTCCGGTCTACAGTAAAGAAGACTCAAAAAATTTTTACACTAAATATGCTAAGCGCGGGTTAATTGTTCCTGTGTTAATTAATGATGAGCAATGTACAAGGGTGCGCATAGACAGCTTAGATCAAGTAAGCGACAATAAGGTACATTGTAATGAGCTAGGTTGGTTTGATGTGTCGGGAGAGTCACTAGAACGCATACCAGCGCAAATATTAAAGCCATCAAAATTGGTTATGACAGCTGCATGCTGTGGTCATCAGTGGCAATACAATAAGCGCATAACACCTAAGCGTTTGTCATTAAGAGAAATGCTACTAGCAAGTAATATAAATTGGCGTAATCTAAAACGTCCTTTGACTTAATTTAACCGCGAAGGAGTGTTCAATGCGGGTTTTTCAATTCGCCTTGTTATGTTTGGCATTATTTATTCAGTATCGTTTGTGGTTTGGCCATAATGGAGTGCAAGATTACACTCGTTTAAAACAAGCCGTAGCATCACATCAAGATACGAATGCTAAATTATTAAAACGTAATACGGTACTAAAAGCCGACATTAAAGATTTAAAGCTTGGTCAAGAGGGTATTGAAGAACGAGCGCGTAACGAATTAGGAATGATTAAACCTGGTGAAACCTTTATTCGAGTATTACCAGGTCAGCAGTATAATGAACAATAAACAAATTATTACCGCAATTGTTCCCGCTGCGGGAGTAGGGAGTCGAATGCAACATTCGGCGCCTAAACAATATATCGAGCTTGCGGGTAAAACTATTTTAGAGCATACCTTAAGCAAGCTTGCTGAGCTTGAATGCCTTAATACCATAAAAGTCGCTATTAGTGATGATGATGGCTATTTTGCCGATTTACCGTATATAGATGCGCGAATTGAACGTGTGAGTGGTGGTAAAGAACGCGCCGATTCAGTGCTAAACGCCTTGCTATCACTTGCTGACAACCCACCTGACTGGGTACTCGTTCACGATGCGGCAAGGCCGTTAGTGTGCTTGGCAGATATTCAGCGTTTAATCGCTGAATGTACTGCTGCCAATGAAGGCGGTATTTTGGCATCAAAAGTAAAAGACACCATTAAGCGCGGTCATACCCACAGTGAGCAAACAGTGCCACGTGACGATTTATGGCAGGCGCTAACCCCTCAGTTTTTCCCTTACAAATTGCTGACCGATGCGCTATCAAATGCCCTTCAAAGTGGTGTGACTATTACTGATGAGGCATCGGCAATTGAATGGGCCAAACAGCCTGTTAAGCTGGTTGCTGGTCGCAGTGATAATATTAAAATCACCACCCCTGAAGATTTAGATTTAGCAGCATTTTTATTGCAAAAACAACAAAACGAGAGTACCTCATGATTCGAATTGGCCATGGCTTTGATGTACACAAATTTGGTGGCGAAGGGCCACTGGTGATTTGTGGTGAAAAAATTGATTATCCACAAGGCTTTTTAGCACATTCAGATGGTGATGTGGCAATTCATGCTTTATGCGATGCAATATTAGGTGCACTTGCAATGGGCGATATTGGCAAGCACTTCCCTGATACTGCGAGCGAATACGAAAATATTGATAGCCGAATTTTGCTACGCCACGTGGTTGGGCTTGCTAAAGAGCAAGGTTACGTTCTTGGCAATGCCGATGTCACGATTGTTGCTCAAGCCCCCAAAATGTTGCCACATATTCAAGCAATGCGTGAAAACTTATGCCAAGACCTTGAAGCAGATATTTCACAAGTGAATGTAAAAGCAACAACTACAGAGAAGTTGGGCTTTGAAGGTCGTAAAGAAGGTATCTCAAGTCATGCTGTGGTAATTATGAGAAAGCAAGATTGATGAGTGAACTAAATTACCTTTACGGCAAACCTCTTTCGAAAGCTGATTTTAAAACCACTGCCGAAGATTTTATGGTTGATGAAGACTTGGGCATTGAGTTTACAGGCTCTGGTGAGCATGTCTGCTTACAAGTGGTAAAAAAAGGTGAAAACACTCAGTTTGTTGCTAAACGTATTGCTGAAAAAGCCGGTGTTTCCCCGCGTGATGTGAGTTACGCGGGCTTAAAAGACCGTCATGGTGTATGTACACAATGGTTTAGTGTGCCAGTGCCAATTAAAAAGCATATTGAATTTAGTGAACTGAATAACGAGCAGTTTTTTGTTATTTCGCAACAGCGCCACAATCGCAAACTCAGAACCGGCTGCCATAAAGGCAACCGCTTCACCATCACTTTACGTAATGTGACTGAACCACTGGATATTTTATGCCGTATTAACGCGGTGCGTGCCGGTGTGCCTAATTACTTTGGTGAACAACGCTTTGGTCATGGTGGGCACAACCTTGAAATGGCAAAACGCATGTTTGCCGGAGAGCGTATTCGCGACAAAAAATTACGAGGTTTAGTGATCTCTGCAGCGCGCTCTTATGTGTTTAATGAAATTGTGAGCTTGCGCGTTGCTGAACATGGCCTTGCGAAAACCATGCACCGCGAAGTATTTATGTTAAGTGGCAGCAATGCCTTTTTTGAAGATAACATTAGCGACGATAATATTGCCCGCTTAGCGTCTGGCGATATCGTGATGTCGGCCCCTATGGTTGGTAAAGGTGAAAAAGGCCTTACCGAGGCCGAAAAAACGTGGCTCGAACCTTATCAGTCTTGGATAGCTGGCCTTAGCGAACTTGGTCTTAAAAACGAGCGTAGAATGTTACGCTTGATCCCAGATTCATTAGCGGTTGAAACCCTAGACGAGACAACATTAAAGCTGAGCTTTGGGTTACCAAAAGGGTGTTTTGCCACAGCCTTGTTGCGTGAGCTGGTGGACTATCAAGATGCCAGCCCAAAAGAACAAAAACAAAAGGATGCGTAGATGAAAATTTTATTAAGTAATGATGATGGTGTAAATGCAAAAGGGATCGCAGTTTTATATCAAGCCCTGACCCAAATTGCTGATGTGACACTTGTTGCACCTGATCGTAATTGCAGTGGTGCAAGTAATTCATTGACCTTAATGAATCCACTGCGTGCAACAACCTTAGAAAATGGTTTTATTTCCATTAATGGCACGCCAACTGATTGTGTGCACCTTGGTGTCAATGAGTTAATGGATGAGCAGCCGGATCTTGTGGTTGCAGGCATTAATCATGGTGCCAACCTAGGTGATGATACTTTGTATTCAGGCACTGTTGCTGCTGCAACCGAGGGCCGCCATTTAGGGCTTCCGGCTATCGCCGTATCCTTGTGTTCTAAAGAAGGGAATCATTTTGAAACCGCCGCCGCTGTTGCTGTGAGTATCATTAAAGAATTAGCTTCGCATCCGTTACCAAAAGATCAAATTATCAATCTAAACGTACCTGACGTGCCACTTGTTGAATTAAAAGGCGTGAAAGTAACACGCTTAGGAGCACGCCATAAAGCCGAAACCATGACTAAACAGCAAGATCCATGGGGCCGCGATATATACTGGTATGGTACCTTGGGTGCTGAAAGTGATGCAGGGGAAGGCACTGATTTTTATGCCATTAATAATGGCTACGCATCAGTCACACCACTTAGTGTTGATATGACGGCTAAAGAAAGCCTACAAGCCGTTGATAGCTGGTTAGCAAATATGGAGATTAATGGTGCTGACTAATTATAATCGCAGTGCACTTGCATTAGCTGAATTATTAAAGCGCGAGGGTGTCGAAGACAGTGTCGTGCTAGAGGCAATTGCAACAACGCCTCGCCATATCTTTGTTGATGATGTTTTACAGCATAAAGCCTATCAAAATACCGCATTACCAATTGGTCAAGGGCAAACTATTTCGCAGCCTTACATTGTTGCACGTATGACAGAGTTACTTCGTTTAGCTGGGGTTCGCGATAAAGTGCTTGAGATAGGCACTGGGTCTGGCTACCAAACAGCGATTTTAGCTAAAACCTTCACCAAAGTGTGCTCAGTTGAGCGCATTAAAGCACTACAGTGGCAAGCGAAGCGCCGCTTACATAAGCTTGATTTATACAATGTCACCATGAAGCATGGCGATGGCTGGCAAGGATGGCAGTCACAAGCGCCCTTTGAGGGGATCATTGTCACTGCTGCGGCAGCAACAATGCCGCACGGATTACTTGAACAACTTGCTGATGGTGGCGTGATGATTGCACCCATTGGTGAGCAAGATCAGCAATTAATGATGGTTGTTAGAAATGGCGACACATTTACAGAACATAAAGTTGCACCAGTGAGATTTGTACCTTTGGTGCCTGGTGATATTGAATAGGACCTAATACTTTGAAGTTGTTTACTAAGTTATATGATATGGCGCTTGTATGGGCTAAACACCGACATGCTGAGCGTTATTTAGCAGGGATGAGTTTTGCTGAATCTGTTTTTTTTCCGGTGCCGCCTGATGTCATGCTAGCACCGATGTCGCTTGCACAGCCAGATAAAGCATGGCGCTTTGCCAGCTTTACCACCATTGCTTCTGTGATTGGTGGTATTTTAGGTTATTTACTTGGCTTTTGGTTATTCGAACCAGTTGTTGAACCTCTTATTGCGCAAATGGGTTGGCAAGCTAAATTTGATACAGCCCTAAGCTGGTTTGAAAATTACGGTGTTTGGGTGGTTTTCTTAGCTGGATTTTCGCCTATCCCCTATAAGGTATTTACCATAGGCGCAGGTCTAATGCAGATGGCATTTTTACCATTTTTACTTGCTTCTGCTGTTGGTCGTGGGGCACGTTTCTTTCTTGTTTCGGCACTAATGAAATGGGGTGGAGTTAAAATGGAGCAAAAATTACGTCAATATGTTGAAGCCCTTGGCTGGGGATTGGTTGTTTTAGTGGTGGTTGCGTACTTTTTACTACGATAAGCCATAAAACCATTAGTTAGTACGATAAGGAGCATTTTACGATGAGCAGGCAGATAACAGTCTATGTTACTTTGTTTACTAGTATTTTGCTCTTTGGCTGTACGTCTCGCGAAGCACCCGCTCCGGTCAGTAGTTTAGATAATCATGTAAAGCCGACGACGCGCAAAGTAAATATCACAGGCTCAAAATACACAGTGAAAAAGGGTGATACTTTATATTCAATTGCCTTTAGTTCTCAACGAGATTTTCGAACCCTCGCAAAAATAAACAATATTCCAGCACCTTACACTATCTTTCCCGGCCAACGTATCTTGATTACAAAGCAGGAACAAAAACACAAAAAGGCGAAAAAATATACGAATTCGAGTAAAAAGTCTACTTTTTCCATACAAAAAAATAACAAAAAATTAAAGAAAGAGCTTGATCAGCCAAAACAACGAGAGTATGTTCAGAAACAAGCCAACAAAATAATTAGTGACAAAAACGGTAATTCTAATTCTAAAGTTGTATGGAGCTGGCCGGCTAAGGGCAAGGTCACGCGACGCTTTTCTAATAAAGAAAACGGCTTTAAAGGGTTACAGATCACTAACAAAGAGGGGGCTTCTGTTTTAGCTGCTGCACACGGAACTGTGGTATACGCGGGTAACGCGTTGCGAGGTTACGGTAATTTAATTATTTTGAAACATAATGATGATTACCTAAGTGCTTACGCGCACAATTCAACGTTGCTTGTAAAGGAAAAACAGGAAGTAAAGGCAGGGCAGAAAATAGCAGAAATGGGCAGTTCAGACTCTTCGGTTACGGCTTTGAGATTTGAAATTCGTTATCGGGGTCAAGCAGTCAATCCTGCTAAGTATCTACCTTAGCCATTAGGGTATTGATAAAAGTGATTTAGCTCAATCACATATTTGCTCGGGAGGACGCTTATGGGTCACACAGCAAAACTAGAGAAAACAACTGACGCGATTGACGATAAATTTGATGACACGGTAGTCGAAGATGATGCTTCTGAATTATTAGAAGAAGTTGATAACGAAGAAGATATATTTGCAAAAGACGAAGTTGCTAAAAACTTAGATGCAACCCAGCTGTATTTAGGTGAAATTGGTTTTTCTCCACTGTTAAGTGCAGAAGAAGAAGTATTTTTTGCTCGCAAAGCATTGAAAGGCTGTGAAGCCTCTCGCAAGCGAATGATTGAAAGTAATTTACGTCTAGTAGTGAAAATTGCCCGCCGTTATAACAATCGTGGCCTTGCACTACTTGACCTTATTGAAGAAGGTAATCTAGGCCTTATCCGAGCTGTTGAAAAATTTGACCCAGAACGTGGTTTTCGCTTTTCAACCTATGCAACATGGTGGATCCGTCAAACCATTGAACGCGCCATCATGAACCAAACACGTACAATTCGTTTACCAATTCACGTAGTTAAAGAACTAAATGTGTATTTAAGAACTGCACGTGAACTAACCCAGAAGTTAGACCACGAACCAACCGCAGAAGAAATTGCAGAGTGCTTAGATAAGCCGGTTGAAGACGTGACTAAAATGCTGCGTTTAAATGAAAAGATAACTTCAGTTGACACTCCTATTGGTGGTGAAAACGATAAAGCTCTGCTTGATATCATAGCCGATGAAAAAGGCTCTGGTCCTGAGGGAGAAGTACAAAATAACGACATTAACAAACACATTGTTGATTGGTTAGGTGAGTTAAATCCTAAACAACGCGAAGTACTCGCTCGACGTTTTGGTTTACTCGGTTATGAGCCATCAACTCTAGAAGATGTTGGTCGTGAAATTGGCTTAACACGTGAGCGTGTAAGACAAATTCAGGTGGAAGCATTACGTCGCTTAAAAGACATATTGCAACATGAAGGTTTAAGCACTGATAGCTTATTCGACCAATTCACCTGATATATAGCAAATTAGACAACAATACATAGGCTTTAGGGTCTAGAACACACAAAAAAGCTGACATTGCGTCAGCTTTTTTTATATCTTAGTTATACCTACAGTAAATCTTTTAATTGATACAGTAGTTGGTGTGCTTGTCTTGGCGTTAGGCTGTCTGGATCAAGCTGTTTTAAGGTTAATTCAAGCTCAGACGGTTCATCATCAAAACTTAATGTTTGCTGTTGCTGCTCAATGGGGGCCGTGACAGGTTGGTGGTTTTCGAGCATTTTTAGCTTTTGTTTGGCTTGTTGGATCACCGCTTTTGGAACACCGGCCAAGGCAGCAACTTGTAGGCCAAAGCTTTTGCTTGCTGCGCCTTCAAGCACAGTATGCATAAAGGCAATTGTGTCGTTATGCTCAATGGCATCTAAATGCACATTTACCAACCCTGTTTTTTGCTCGGCCAGCTCTGTTAACTCAAAATAGTGAGTTGCAAATAAGGTTTTAGCGGCAATTTTTGAAGCTAAATAGTCAGCTGTTGCATAGGCTAGCGATAAACCATCATAGGTCGAAGTACCGCGACCAATTTCATCCATTAGCACCAGTGATTGTGCTGTGGCGTTATTTAAAATAGTTGCCGTTTCTGTCATCTCAACCATGAAGGTTGAACGCCCTGATGCTAAATCATCGCTTGCCCCAATACGTGTAAAGATACGGTCAATATTTCCGATTTCAGCACTATCTGCAGGTACATAAGAGCCAATGTGTGCCATTAGCACGATAAGTGCTGTTTGACGCATATAGGTTGATTTACCACCCATATTTGGGCCTGTGATAATCAACATTTTACGGTCGTTATTAAGCTCCACTGGGTTGGCAATAAACGGGTCTTTCATTACCTGTTCAACCACCGGGTGGCGACCTTGTTTAATACTGATGTTATCGTTATCGCACAGTGTTGGCTTAGTATAATTAAGCGCTTGTGCTCGTTCTGCCAAATTGTTTAAAACATCTAAATCAGCCAGTACGGCAGCCATAGTTTGTAACTGTTCAATGTGCGGAGCAATAAATTCGAACAGTTGCTCGTAAAGCTGTTTTTCAAGCGCAAGTGCTTTTGATTGGCTACCGAGTACCTTATCTTCATGCTCTTTTAGCTCAGGGATAATATAACGCTCATTGTTTTTTAGCGTTTGGCGACGAATATAATCTGCAGGCACTAAATGAGAATTGGCGCGGCTTACTTCAATAAAAAAGCCATGCACTTTGTTGTAGCCAATTTTTAAAGTGCTAATGCCAGTGCGCTCTCGCTCACGCTCTTCAAGCTTTTCAAGAATATCGGTTGCACCTTGGCTTAGTGCACGCCATTCATCAAGCTCACTGTTGTAACCTGGTGCAATAACGCCACCATCACGAATAAGTACTGGTGGGGTTTCGATTACAGCACGTTCGAGTAAATCTTGTAGTTCAGGTAACTGTTGCGACTGAGCAATTATTTGGCTAATACGCTGGTCATTAGCATCCGTCAGTAATTCGTGTAGTGGTGCTAGTGCTTGCAGTGCACTACGCAGGCGCGTTAAATCACGCGGTCTTGCGGTACAAAGTGCTAAACGGGCAATGACACGTTCAATGTCGCCAATTTGTTTTAACGACTCTTGCAGTTCACCACATAATTGCGCATCAATAATGGCGCTAATAGCGTTGAGTCGAGAGTTGAGCTCTGTTTTACTGCGCACCGGTGTATGAATACGGCGTTTTAATAAGCGTGAACCCATCGCTGTCGCAGTTTTATCAAGTACTTGCGCAAGGGTATTTTCGTAACCACCCGATAAGTTAACGGTAAGTTCAAGGTTTTTACGGGTTGCTGCATCTAAGATCACTGCATGTTCGTTTTGCTCAAGGGTAATGGCACGAATATGCGGCAGGGCAATGCGCTGCGTATCTTTTACGTATTGCATTAAACAGCCCGCAGCCACTAAAGCGGCATGTGCTTTGTCTACACCAAAACCAACCAGATCTTTAGTGCCAAACTGGTCGCACAGTAAATGCTGCGCAGTATCTAGATCAAATTCCCATTCAGGGCGACGACGTGCACCTTTAATGTGCTCAATTAAGTGCACATTCGCAAAGGTTTCACTATAAAGTAGCTCTGCCGGTGCTAAACGCTGTAATGTTGAGCTAAATGCTTCATCAGTATTAACTTCTAATACATTGAATCGACCAGAGTTTATATCAAGATAGGCAACTCCATATAAACCTTGCTTGTTTTGCCAAACACTGGTCAGAAGGTTGTCTTGGCGCTCTTGTAGTAACGCTTCGTCAGAAATTGTGCCAGGGGTAACAATACGTACAACTTTACGTTCCACTGGGCCTTTGCTGGTGGCGGGGTCGCCAATTTGCTCGCAAATAGCTACGGATTCACCCATTTGTACAAGGCGAGCTAGGTAGTTTTCAACGGCATGATAAGGCACACCTGCCATTGGTATTGGATCACCACCGGCTTTACCGCGATGAGTTTGAGAAATATCAAGAAGTTGCGCTGCACGTTTAGCGTCATCAAAGAAAAGTTCGTAAAAATCGCCCATACGATAAAACAATAAAATATCCCGATGCTCGGCTTTTATTTTTAGATACTGCTGCATCATAGGGGTTTGTTGTTTTATAGTGTGCGGTGCATAAAGATCAAACGACATGTATTTACCCAAAGGCTGAATATGGAATTACATCAAGAGATTAAAACACTTGCTGCGAAATTAGGAGCTATTTTAACGGATAAACGCTTATGGATCACTACCGCAGAATCATGCACTGGTGGTGGCGTTAGTTATGCGTTAACTGATACCCCCGGCAGTTCGAATTATATTGACCGTGCGTTTGTTACTTATAGCAATCAAGCAAAACAGCAATTAATAGGTGTTAGTGAGCAAACATTAAACAGTTTTGGTGCTGTCAGTGAGCAAACCGTGCTTGAAATGGCATCGGGTGCTGCAAAAGCTGCAAACGCAGATATTGCAATTGCTATCTCAGGGATTGCAGGCCCCGGTGGTGGAACACTGGATAAACCTGTAGGGCTGGTATGGTTTTGTATTCATTTTGCCGGAAAAAACTACCCAAGCGAACAGGTTTTCTCAGGAGATAGAGCTGAAGTTAGATTGCAAGCTATTGTTTATTCATTAAAAACTGTAATTGAATTGATAAAATCAGAAAATTAGCTTGATACTGTGATTTCATACAGTATACTGTCTGCATTAGCCGGATTTGGAGAACAGAATGAACGATAACAAACAAAAAGCCTTAGATGCTGCTTTATCACAAATTGAGCGTCAATTTGGTAAAGGCTCAATTATGAAACTGGGCGACAACAAAGCCCTAGACATTGAAGCTATCTCAACAGGTTCACTAGGTATCGATATCGCATTAGGTATTGGTGGTTTACCTACGGGCCGTATTGTTGAAGTGTATGGTCCTGAATCATCAGGTAAAACAACGCTTACTTTACAAGTTATCGCTGAAGCTCAAAAGCAAGGTAAAACCTGTGCATTCGTAGATGCTGAGCACGCTCTGGATCCTGTATACGCTCAAAAACTGGGTGTAAACATTGACGAATTACTTGTTTCTCAACCAGATACTGGTGAGCAAGCATTAGAAATTTGTGACATGTTAGTTCGTTCAAGTGCTGTTGATGTTGTGATTGTCGACTCGGTAGCTGCTTTAACACCTAAAGCTGAAATCGAAGGCGACATGGGTGATTCACACATGGGCCTACAAGCTCGCTTAATGTCACAAGCACTACGTAAGCTTACAGGTAACATCAAGCGTTCAAATACGCTGTGTATTTTCATCAACCAAATCCGTATGAAAATTGGTGTTATGTTTGGTAACCCAGAAACAACAACCGGTGGTAACGCGCTTAAATTCTACGCTTCAGTACGTATTGATATTCGTCGTATTGGTTCAGTAAAAGAAGGCGACGAGGTTGTTGGTAACGAAACCCGCGTGAAAGTTGTTAAGAACAAGGTAGCGCCGCCGTTTAAACAAGCTGAATTTATCATCATGTATGGTGAAGGTATTTCTAAGCAAGGTGAGCTAATCGACTTAGGTGTTAAGCATAAGATTGTTGAAAAGTCAGGTGCTTGGTACAGCTACAATGGCAATAAAGTTGGTCAAGGTAAGGCAAACTCAATTAAGTTCTTAAAAGATAACCCTGAGATCGCAGATGAGATCGAAGGTAAGTTACGTGAGATGCTATTACTACAGGCAACTGTACAATCAGAAGATGGTGAAGATGCAGGCCTAATAGCTGAAGACGAGCTATAAACACTACTAAAGAGTACAGTTAAGCGTGATTTGACCCGCACTTAACACAAAAAAGACCGCTACACAGTTAGCGGTTTTTTTATGGATGAAAGTTAGAAAGGGGAAAGTTAGCAAGAGTAAAGCGTTTTGAAGCGGGGCAAACTGCCGTTACAGGATCAGGCAGTAGTTTGTAGCAGCGATTTTATATCGCGTTTAATCACTACATTGTGGGCGGTATTCAATGGTTTCGTGTCGCTTTTAGCTGTCAGAACACTCGATAGTGCCTGTAACTTTGCTCTTGCAACTCTTTCATAAAAAAGCCGCATATGATGCGGCTTTTCATGTAATTAAAGCTTAAAACTTTCAGCTTCTAGCTCAAAGCTTACAGTTGCCAGTTGAAAGACACTGAGTAGTTACGTGGTGCGCCGTAATAGCCTTGTGCCCAGAACAGGCTATGAAGATATTTTTCATTAGTGACGTTGTTGATATTAAGGTTAACACTTACATTGTCATTGATGTCATAAGTCGCCATTAGGTTTAATAAGCCATAAGCATCTTGCGTTGTGGTAATAAGAGGGGCATTAGTATCAGCATCACGAACTTGTACTCGCTTGGTGTCGTCTTGCCATTGATAATTTAAGCCAAAAGTTAAGCCATCAACTTCAGGTACTTTGTGTGTTACAGCAAGTTTGAATTGATTTTCTGGTGTGTAGTCTTTAACTAGCTCATCACCATCAATATTTAAATTACTGTAACTGAAACTCGCACTCAAGGTATCGTTAATTTGACCGCTTAATTCTACCTCAAAACCATCACTGTTTATGCCATCAGCACCATAATAACGTGTATCATCAGGAAGTGAGCCTGGCACGGCAACAGCAAGACCTTCCTGTTTAGCATCAAAATAGGCAAGAGTAACAAATAAGTTATCATCAAGTAGCTGTGCTTTTACACCAATCTCGCTGCTTTTACCTGTGATTGGGTCTAAGTAATCGCCATTGATGTCACGTTCAGTTTGTGGCACAAAGGTTTCAGTGTAGCTTGCGTAAGTTGATAAGCTTTCGTTGATATCATACACAGCACCGAAGTAAGGCACAGTTTGCTCACTGTCTTTATCTTTTGCTTTACCATATGACTCGCCCTCTGTTTCCCAGTTTACTTGGCTTACACCAGCTAAAATACTGAAAGCATCTGTGGCACGGATACGTGTTGAAATATACGCAGAACGTTGACGGCTGGTGATATCAGCACCTGTTAAACCATCAGTAAGCGTTGGCACTGGCGCAACACCATTCCACCCACCTAGCTCCGGCATTGCAGGAAAACCATTACCAGTCGTGTAGTCATACAGTGATTTATCTTTGTAATCTATATCTGCTTGGTTTACGCCAAAAGATAGGTCATGTTCCATACCAAATAAATCAAATTTACCCGTTGCGTAAATATCTAAAATGTCGTGCTTATCTTTGTGGTCATATTCACTTGCGTAACCTGTTAAGCCAAGACCTGTTTCTCTGTCTGGGGTACCGTAAACATAGAAAAGTTCTGAGTCTTGCTCATTTTCTAAGTGTGCGTAGCTTGCTTTTAAGAACCAAGTATTGGTAATTGCTTGCTCAATTGATAAAAACAACTGCTCTGTTGTGTTATTCCAGTATGACCAATCAGACGCTGTGCTGGTTGATGTATCAAAGTTTGTTGCAGTACCATCGCTATAATAAAGCGGTAGCGCGCCCCAAAGTGGGCTGTCGGCATCTTTCTTTTGATTTACATAGTTAGCAGTTACAACTGTGCTATCAGTAAGCTGACCTTCGTAGGCTAGGTAATAAATTGTTTTATCTTGCTCGTAACGGTCAAGGTATGACTCTGTTTTGTGCTTGGTGAATACAGCACGCACTGCATGGTTTTCGTTGATAGCAGTTGATGCATCAAGCTCTAGACGTTTGTTATCCCATGAACCATACGATACAGATGCATTTACTTGTGTTTGGTAAGTAGGGCGCTTTAGAACCATGTTGACGGTTGCAGATGGGTTACCAGCACCTGTCATTAAACCATTGGCACCACGTACAATTTCAACACTATCAAAAATAGAGGTATCAAGAGTACCTTGGATTGAACCGTTATCTTGTGGCATACCCATGCCATTAACTTGGAAGTTAGTGATCTCAAAACCACGGGCTTTAAAATAGGTACGGTCAGTTTCGATTTGTTCAACAGTCACACCAGGGGTGCTTTCTAGTACGGCATTTAGGTTATCGAGGGAGAAATCATCCATTAATGCACGTGAAACAACAGAGATTGACTGTGGTGTTTCTTTAATTGTTAGTCCTAACTTAGTTGCTGACTGTGCTTCTTCGGTGATGTAATTTTTATGATGCTGGCCATAAACAGCTATTTTTTCAATAGCTTGTTCTTCTTTTTGTTGTTCAGCTAAAGCGTGTCCACTAAGTAGTGCTGAGGTCACTAGGCTTAACTGCGATAAGCGCAAAAATTTTGTTGATGACATGCAAAGTTCCAATTAGTTCAATTAATAATGAAATTAACGCGTAATCTAAACTAAATGAGAACGATTTGCAATTAAGTTTTTGTGGGGCTTGAAATGTTTTTAAAAATGCAACGCAGGAGAATCCAAACGCTTGATAAAAAAAAGCGGCCGAAGCCGCTTCAGGAAGTAAAACTTTTAATTTTAAAACACGTATTTTGCAGAAAATTGCAGACGATCCATATCGCCATCAGTGCCACTTTCAAGCTCACGTTCTGCATGTTTGAATTCAACCCCAAAAGTCAATTTTTTAACTGGTGAATACAATAGGTTAGCGCTAAAGCTTTGGCTTGTCTTTGTTGGGTCAATAGACATAGCTAATAAGTCGGTATTGTTATCAGCAGAGAAGAATGAATACAGGAAGGTTGAGCGCCATTGGCTGCTCCAGTTTTGTTGATAAGCAATAAAGCCAGATGTTGAATCAATCGCATCTAGATCATCGCCATCAAGTACTGCACCATGAGCAACATTTAAACCAACATAGCGGCCTAAACCAGAACCTTGTGTAAGCATAAATTTAAGATTATTTTCACCAAAATTTACTTTACCTGATGCGCTGATACCAAACGATGATGTATCCGCATCAATGCCATTTTGTTTATAAGTAAGCTGGCGTGCCAGACCTGTTACAACAAGCTCACCCCAATCAGCCTTATGGGCATAACGTGCTGTAAAGTCAGGCATTGAAGCATCATCAGTCGCCACACGAGCACCACCTACAGTGACTGTGCTTTCAGGGTTTTCAACAGAGAATGACCAGTTACCTGTTGTATAGCGAATTTGTGCTTGGCGAGCAAACACAGTACCTTCTGCTGGGCCAACAAAGTCTAAGGTTTCAGGAAGGGCGCCAACGTTTTGGAAGTTTGACCAAGCTTGACCAAATAACCATCCATCATAAGTTACAAATGCTTGGCGTATACGCGGTGCATAAGAGTTTGTAACACGCTCATTTCCACCTGGTGCAGAAGCAAGGAAATCGATTTCTATTTTGGTTTTAATTGTTTTCCCATCATCTAATTTAGTTGCTGTGCCTAGGCTAAATCGAGACTGGCGAGCATGCATATCAAAGACAGCATCACTGTCGCTGTCTGCGCCCACGGGGGTCGTACTTGGGACATAGAAGTCGCGGCCAATGCTGCCACCGGCTGGTACACCTGCAGAGTAATCACTCCACATCGCATCTAGTTTTACATAGCCACCATAAGAAACGTCGGTGTTACCAATGGTTGCAGCGTTAGCGGTACCTGCAAGTGCACATAAAACAGCCGAAGCTGTCAGTGTTTTTAATGCGGTTACTTTTGTTGTTGTCATAATGTGTATTCCTGTCGAAGCTACTTGTTGATTGCATTAATGTTGTTGTATCACTGTTGTTTAAGAAATGACTTCTCTCAATTATCTATTGGTCTATTAGACTAAGGTGGTAAGCGACTCAAAATCGCTTACCTGCGAACATTGGACTAGATTATAGAAGGCGATTTCGAAGTTTTTTGTGAAATGACAAGATATACAACTAAGGTCTAATACTTTCAGGGGCTTTGCTGAGTGATCCTTGAGGCAGGCCGAAGGCAAGTAATTAAAATGGAGACGACAACAATGTCAGAAAGTATCTATCCAGTACCAGCGCATATCAAGAATGCAGCATTAGTTGATAACGATAAATATAATACAATGTATAAGCAATCTATCGATGACCCTGAAGGATTTTGGCGAGAGCACGGTAAACGCCTTGATTGGTCAACTCCTTATAATAAAGTAAAGAACACCTCATTCGACAAAGGCCACATCAGCATCCGCTGGTATGAAGACGGCCAACTTAACGCTTCATATAACTGTATTGACCGCCACCTTGCTACTAAAGCAGATAAAACAGCCCTTATTTGGGAAGGTGACAACCCTGAACACAGCGAAAATATCAGCTACCAACAACTTCACGACGAAGTAGCAAAATTGGCAAATGGCCTTAAAAAGTTAGGCGTATCAAAAGGTGATCGCGTTGCTATTTACATGCCTATGACACCGCAAGCTATTTACGCTATGCAAGCATGTGCGCGTATTGGTGCGATTCATTCTGTGGTATTTGGTGGTTTCTCTCCATCAGCGATTGCTGACCGAATTAATGACTCAGGCGCTAAAGTGGTAATTACTTCAGACGAAGGTCGCCGTGCTGGCAACTGTGTACCACTTAAAGCAAATGTTGATGAAGCGGTATCACAAGACTCAGTAACTACGGTTGAACACGTTATTGTGCATCAGTTAACCGGTGGCGAAGTTGAGTGGAATAGCCACGATATTTGGTGGCATGAACTTGTCGCTGACCTACCTGCTGAGTGTGAACCAGAGCCAATGAATGCAGAAGATCCGCTTTTCATTCTTTATACCTCTGGCTCAACAGGTCAACCAAAAGGGGTGGTTCATACTACCGGTGGTTACCTCGTTTATGCATCAATGACACATGAATACGTGTTTGATCTAAAAGAAGACGATATCTTCTGGTGTAGCGCTGATGTGGGCTGGATCACAGGGCACAGCTACATTGCCTATGGGCCATTAGTAAACGGCTGTACGCAAGTGGTTTTTGAAGGTGTACCAACGTATCCAACGGCGGGTCGTATGGGTGAAGTGATTGATAAGCACAACGTGACTATCCTTTACACTGCACCAACAGCTATCCGTGCTTTAATGGCGAAAGGTGATGAGCCAACAGCTACCTCAACACGTAATAGTTTACGTATCATGGGTTCAGTGGGTGAGCCGATTAACCCTGAAGCGTGGGCTTGGTATTACGAGCACATTGGTAACGAAAACTGCCCAATTGTAGATACGTGGTGGCAAACAGAAACAGGCGGCATCATGATCACACCGTTACCAGGTGCGACAGATATGAAACCTGGCTCTGCAACTCGTCCTTTCTTTGGTATTGCACCGGCACTTTTTGATGCTGAAGGTAATACACTTGAAGGCGCGGTTGATGGCAACCTTGTTATTTTAGATAGCTGGCCGTCACAAGCTCGTACAGTTTATGGTGACCATGAACGTTTTGAACAAACCTATTTCTCAGCATACCCAGGCGTGTACTTCACAGGTGATGGTTGTCGCCGTGATGAAGATGGTTACTACTGGATCACTGGCCGTGTGGACGATGTACTTAATGTATCAGGCCACCGCCTAGGTACGGCAGAAATTGAAAGTGCATTGGTTGCTCACGAAGCTGTAGCAGAAGCTGCTGTAGTTGGTTATCCGCATGACATTAAGGGTCAGGGCATTTATGTTTACATCACACCAAATGAGGGTGTTGTAGTCAGCGATGAACTAACAAAAGAAGTGCGTAACTGGGTTCGTAAAGAACTAAGCCCAATTGCTTCACCAGATATGATCCAATGGTCTCCGGGTCTACCGAAAACACGTTCTGGTAAGATCATGCGTCGAATTTTACGTAAAATTGCGGCAAATGAGCATCAACAGCTAGGTGATACATCAACTCTTGCCGATCCAAGTGTGGTAGATGAACTAATCGAAAACCGATTAAATCGTTAAAATCACGTTAAAAACTTGATTAGAAGTTGATTCTAAACGTAGTATATCGGCTGTCACTTAGAAATAGGTGTCAGCCGAATTTATTAGGAGTGAACCATGAGTCAGTTTTTAATAGCGGACGATCATCCGTTATTTCGTGAAGCGCTGAAAGGGGCATTAAGTGCTAAGTTCGCTGATTTAGAAGTGTTTGAATCGGAAAACTTTGAGACCACTTTACAGGTGTTAAACGAACAAGAAGATCTTGATATCTTACTACTAGACCTTCACATGCCAGGCAATGGCGATTTATACGGCCTTATTCGCATTCGCGAAGATTATCCTAGCTTACCAATTGCTGTTGTTTCTGGCAGCGAAGATATTAACGTTGTCTCTAAAGTAATGGCCTATGGTGCAATGGGATTCATTCCAAAATCATCATCGTCAGATGATATTGCCATGGCAATCAACCACATTCTTGAGGGTGATGTGTGGCTACCATCAGAATTAAAAGATAAAGTCTCTGATGTTGATGGCGAAGATAAAGAAATTGCCGCTCAAGTTGCATCGCTTACGCCACAGCAATATAAAGTTTTACAATACTTACACGAAGGCTTGTTAAACAAACAGATTGCTTACGAGTTACATATTTCTGAAGCGACAGTGAAAGCACACATTACTGCAATTTTTAGAAAGCTAGGTGTGTATAACCGTACTCAAGCGGTATTAATTGCCTCTAAATTACAACTAGAGCCTATTGAGTCGGCATAACAAAAGATAATAACAACAATAAAGAGGCCATACAGCCTCTTCATTTTATTGCTTAAGCGAACACCACTGTTCGATTTCCATTGATAAACAGTTTATGTTCAGACGCGAGTTGCAGCGCTTTGCAAAACACCGTTTTCTCAACATCTTTCCCCATTTTTGCCATCATCTCAGCGGTATCCGCATGGCTAACATGTGTCACATCTTGTAAAATAATCGGCCCTTCATCAAGCTCGTTATTAACAAAGTGAGCGGTCGCACCAATTATTTTTACACCGCGCTCAAATGCCTGATGGTAAGGCTTTGCACCAATAAAGGCAGGCAAAAACGAATGGTGAATATTAATAATCTTACCTTCAAAACGCGCCACAAATTCAGGGCTTAAAATACGCATATATTTAGCTAGGCCGATAATGTCAGGCTGATAGCTGGCAATTAAATCACCCACTTGTTGATCATGCTCAGCACGGCTTAAACCTTCGTGCGATACTACATGAAACGGCACGCCAAAGCCTGCAGCCAGTGGCGCTAAATCTGCATAGTTGGCAATCACAGCCAGTACTTCGATGTTTAATGCTTTTTCGAATTGCTTAAGTAATACACCACCTAAACAATGTGCTTCTTTGGTGGCCAGTAATACCACTTTGGTTTTTTCACTGCTGTGCAGCGCAAGCTCTGCGCCATCAGGAAGTAGCTCAGCAAGGCTTGGTAAAAAATCATCTGAAATAACGCCGCTTAACTCTGTACGCATAAAAAAGCGTTTAGCGTCTTTATCTACAAATTCGTTATTACGTGTAATGTTTAAATTATGCTGATGACAAAGACCGGTGATCTTGGCAATTAGACCAACATCATCATCGCATTGTGTGGTTAAAATCGTGTTCATAGTCCTCATTCTAATCCCGTTTGTGTGAGCCTCATTATTTGCTAATTTTTTAGCGCTGCATAGCGCAAATTGAACTATCTAATAATTTATCTGAATTCATTGTCTAACCTTACAAAATGTAATCATTATTTACTTTTCGTGTAAAAGTAAGCTGCTTTCACTATAAATGTGATTTTCTGTCCATAATTATGATTAATTGAGTGCCTTTCTATACCTTTTTCTACACTTTTTAACCTTAACGTAAGCAACTGTAAGTGAAGGTAATCGTTTGTAAAATATAGAATTTTATTGCTTTAGTTGAGTCAAAGTAGATTATTACAAACAATAAGGAATAAACTCCATGAAAAGTACTCTGCTTAAAACAATTGTTGCCACAAGTTTGCTTTCGGTGCTGGCTGCCTGTTCTAGTGACGACAGCAGCAATAGCAACAGCGGCTATGTGCAACTGTACAATGGCTCTTATAATAGCCCCTATACACGTTTATTTGTTGATGACACTGAACGTTCGGGCGCAGATTTTGGTGATGTATCAACCCGCCATAATTACAGCTCGGGTGAGTATGAGCTGAGTTTTCAGTATGTTGATGTCAACGATAGCTATATCACTATTGATGAAGAAACCATTAAAATTAAAGACGATCAAACCCAGTTGCTAGTAATGAATGGTGATTTTGCTGAGCCAACATTTACTGAGCTAAGTGTGCCATCTTCAAGCGATGAAGATGAGTTTAATGTTGGCTTTTTTAATATCGTCGGCGAAGACAATATTTACGACGTTTACATTGCCACTGATGACGGGTTATTTGATACCGCAGAGTTACTGATGACTTCGCAGTACCTGGTAGAGCCAGAACTATCTACGCTTGAGGAGGGTTATTACACTATTTATGTCACTGCCAGTGGTAGCACTGATGTGATTTTTGAATCACCAAAATTGTATTTTAATGATGAAGCAACTTACATGGCGATGATCCGCCCAAGTTATGCAACAGAAGAAGACGGCATTACCCTTGATGTAGTGACGGCAAGTAGCTCGGTGACTCAACTAAACCACCAAGACGCACAAGGCCAGTTGCGATTTATTAATACTATTGATGATTACACACAAACCCAATTTAAAGTAACCAGAGGAACAACGTCTACCAATACCGAAGTTGTAAGCAACGATAGTTACTCTGAATACATGAGTATGTCACCAAATAGTTACAGCGTAGCCATGTTAGATGAGGCTGGCGACAAGATTGTTGATAACTTCTTAATGACATTAGAGCGTGAGCAAAGTGCGGTTGGTCTATTCTACAATGACAAAGACTACGGCCCTCGTATGATGACCATTGAAGAAAACCTAACACCTAGCAGCTATAGCCACACAGTTACTGTGGTTAATTTAATTGATAACTATGCAGGGCAACAGATTGACGAAGTCGATGTGTATTTCACTCTCAATGGTGAAACCGTTGATGATACTAGTAATGTCGTTGAAGGTTTAGATCAATACGACCAAAAAAAGCAGGTGGTTGATAACGAAGTTTATACAACCTATGTGGTGTTTGAAGACAACGGCCAGCAGATTGTGCTATTGCAACAAAGCGACATGGATTTTACCGAAGAAGGTAACTATATCTTGGTGATTGAACATGATGAAACCACTGATTCAGGTTACAAAATGACCTTAGAGCGAACGGTGACTGAGCAGTCTTAATTGGCTTGAACGCAATATCGTTGTTTCTTTACTCTTGCTAAGTGTTTATTATATAAACAATTAAGGTTTTTGCTTTTTTGTTTAAAGCGTACACATGGAGTGAGTATGGACGACGGTATTGCGTTACTAGTATTACTAGCACTAGTTGTTGTAGGTGGCTCAATTGCTGGCATTATTGCCTTTTTTCAACTCTCTAGTTTGAAGCGTGAAGTAGCTGCTCTTCGAGTAGAACTTAACGCGACCTATATCCATAATCCACAAGCAACTATTGTAAATTCGTTTGATAATTTAAACGAAGATCTGACCGACGCTGCAAAACGAGAACCAAAGCCTGAAGCCATCAATAAGCCAACTGAGGCAATGGCTAAAAAGCCACAGCAAACGAAACCCAAGCCTGCAACTTTTAATCCGCTAGTTAGCCAACTAGTTACACAAATCAAAGCCAATTGGCTAACTTGGGTAGGAGCGGTTGCACTTGCCTTTGGTGGTATCTTTTTGGCCCGCTATTCACTTGAAGCCGGTTTATTATCCGAAACCATGCGACTCATACTTGGCGCTATTTTTGGCCTGAGTTTAATTGTTGCAGCTGAGGTTTTACATCGTAAAGGTATTACCTTTGAAGGATTTAGCAACTATATTCCCGCAGCGCTGGCAAGTGGCGGCTTTATTAGTTTGTTTGCATTGACCTTGCTGGCCTACAGTCATTACGGCTTACTCCAAGCCTTACCAGCATTTAGCATTTTAACCTTGGTTTCTTTGGCTGCAAGCTGGATGGCATTACGTTTTGGCCCCGTGCTGGCTGTAATTGGTATTATTGGCGCTTACAGTGTGCCTGTATGGGTAGATACTGGGAGTAATGACTTTATTGCACTCCTTACTTATGTTGCTTTTGTCAGTGTATCAGCTTCGCTAGTCGCACATTACGTAAAACGGCATTGGTTGTGGTATTTGTTATGGGCGGGGCATTTAGGCTGGTATTGCTTGGTTGCAATGAGTGCAGCTAAAAACCTGCACTGGTTTATTAACCTTTATGCGCTGTTTAGCATTATATTGTTAATTGCGATTCCACGCTTAGGGCTGAGTATTAAACAAGTTGAATACCGCCCACACCGCTTTAAAACGCTACTGAAACAACTGCCCGACAACCCTCTGTTATTAGCTGTTGTCATGCCACTTTATCTTTTACTCATCAGTCATAATGATCTGCTTACTTGGCAGCTTAGTATGTTGTCGTTAGTGGCTTTACTGTTGTTTTTGGTATTAAAAAACAGTGCATGGGATCACTGGCTGATAATTGCTGTAGTGAGTGTGGTGTGTTTGCTAACAGGGCAATACAATGCTGTTGATTACTCTGAGCAGCTTTTTGTTTTTAGACAAAATTACGGAGCAGGGCTGTTTTTTATTGCTTTGTTTGCTGGTTATGGTTTTTTGTTTGGTCGTAAATACCCTAAACGCTTTGGCTTTACCTTACTCGCTTCACTTTCAAGCTTTGTGATTATTAGTTGCTTATATGTCATCACTCCTGATCATGCCTTAATGACGGCATACCCGGTTTGGTGCTTTGTATTACTGGCACTGTCTGCTTGGTTATTTAAGTTATCAATTAACAGCACGAATCCGATGCAGGTATTTAGTTACTGGCTTGGCGGCAATGCCAATATTAGTTTGGCGTTAACCATGCTTCTTGAAGGGAGTAGCTTAACCTTGGCACTCGCTGCGCAAGTGTTGTTGATCAGTTTTTATGTCAATAAACATGCACTACACATACCTACTTGGCCGCTAAAAGGTTTAGTTGGTGCTTTACTTGTTAGGTTAAGTTTTGCACCTTGGTCAGCTGATTACAGTGATGCGCTATTACTTGGTGTGCACTGGAGTTTAGTTGTTTACCCTGTGTCTGCTTGCTTATTTTACTTGGCAGCAAGACACTGGCAGCAGCAATCTGTTCGGGTGTGGCTAGAAGGTGCTACGCTTCATTGTATCGCCTTATTCATTACTACAGAGACGAGCTATCAGTTAGTGGGGCACTATCCTGATTTTGAGAACTTGTCAGTGTATGAGCACATTTTGCTGACCTGTAACTGGGGTATATTGGGCTGTGTTTACCTGATGCGTTCACGTTTTACTGCGCAATTAGCTAAGCTCTATCAAGTGGCAGGTTTTGCGTTATTAGCATTAAGCGGTTTGTTAGTTCTGAAAAGCTTTACCGCTGAAAATCCGTTTTTTGAGCCGATAAATATTGGCAGTTGGTCGATTATTAATTGGCTACTATTACTTTGGTTAGTTCCAGCCATTATTGCAATTTGGGCAAGCCGACTGACGAAATCTCAGCACTATTTACAAAAGCTGTTTACAGCACTTGCAGGTGTGATGAGTGTTTTATATATCAATGCGGAAATTCGCCACAACTGGCAAGGGGAGTATATAAATCTTGCTTTACCGACCTCAGATGCAGAGCTGTATAGCTACTCTTTAGTTTGGCTTATTATTGGTGCTTTGGTGGTCGTGGCGGGGCAGTTAAAAACTATTACGGTTTTACAAAAGCTAGGCCTTGGTTTATTAGCGCTGGTGGTATTAAAAGTGTTTCTGATAGACATGGCAAACTTAACCGGATTATTACGTGCTATTTCGTTTATCGGTTTAGGCTTGTCGTTAGTTGCACTTAGTTGGTTGTTCCAAAAATTTAAGGCAAAGCCTACTGCTTTGCCTTAAATAAAGGGAATACATGGTGTTAAGTGCTATGGTTAAGCAGGGCTTTTAGTTTAGCGGGCTTAACGGGTTTGCTAAGGTAATGAATTTGCTCAGCTTTGGTTTGTTGTTTTAGCGCTTCATCACGTACTGCTGTGATTAAAATTGCCGGTACTGGGCTTTGCCAAATTTCTCTTAATGTTTTAATTAGCGTGATACCATCGCAATCATGGCCAAGCTGATAATCCATTAAGATCACATCGGGTGCGCCGTGGTCTTTAGCATAGGCCATGACAGTTTCAACTTGATCAAAGAGCTGATAATTTGCCTGCCATTTTTGCAATAGGCTTGCCATGGCATTAAGGTTTTCTGGGTCATCATCCACCGCAATAATGTTCATTGCACTGCGATTTTCAACGCCTTTTTTAGGCGTGTCTTTTTGCTGAATAAATTGGCTTTCACCATATGGTACTTCAATACTAAAGCGGCTACCTTTGCCGGGCGTTGAAGTGACATCCATACGTAGCGAAAGCAAGTCGACCATCCGTTTTACTACCCCTAAACCAAGTCCGACTCCTTTGTTATCGCCCGCTTCAATACGGTAGAAATCATTAAATATTTTTGCTTGCTCCACTTCACTTATACCCGGGCCTGTGTCCCAAACTTCAATACGTAAATGGTGTTTGCGTTTGCGACACGCAATTAAAACTCGGCCGCTTTCGGTGTACTTAACCGCATTTGACACCAAGTTTTGAATAATTCGTCGCAAATAGGTGATATCGCTGTGTACGATTGTCCCTTTTGAACGCACTGTAAGCTTTAAGCCTTTTTCACTCGACATAATGGCGTATTCATTTTTTAGCGGTGCAAGTATGTCATCAATACTAAAATGACGTGGCGTTGGGGTCATTGCCCCTTGCTCTAGCTTGGCAATTTCTAACAGTGCCGACATCAAATGCACCGTTGAATCTAAACTTGCGCCAAGCTTTTCAAAGTTGTTTAAGTTGTTGCTCGAAAGGGATTTATCATCGATGGCAGCAAGGTAAAGGCGCGCCGCATTCAGCGGTTGTAAAATATCGTGGCTTGCTAAGGCTAAAAATCGCGTTTTACTATCGTTGGCTTGCTCAGCCTCTTTTTTCGCTAAAGTAAGTGCTTGCTCAGTTTGTACTCGGCTATCAATTTGCGCTTGTAAATCTCTATTTATGGTGCGTATTTCTTGGGTACGCGCTTCGATGCGGTTTTCAAGATCCATGTTTACTTCTTCGAGGGCGTTTTGCGTTTCGATATGCACAGTAATATCAGAGAAGCTTGTTACAAAGCCGCCATCAGGTAATGGGTTACCTATCATTTCAAATACTTGGCCATTTCGGCGGTGGCGAATAAAGTGATGAGGTGTGCCGTTTTTAAGATGCTGTACACGCTTTTCTACATGACGTTCAACCTCACCCGGACCACATTCACCGCGCTCTGCGTTATAGCGGATCACTTCTTCAATTGGTTGACCAACCTCCAGAAACTCATCAGGGTAGTTAAACATTTCGGCATAGCGTTTATTCCAAGCAACCAAATTTAGTTCTTTATCAACAACCGAAATACCATGACTGAGGTTCTCAAGGGATGTGAAAAGTAAATTTTGATTAAATTGCAGTGCTTGTGTGGTTTCATCAAAAAAGTTAACCACTTCTTCAAATGCCATGCGTTTACCAGAGGCAACCGTGTGGATCAGCGCTTGTGCTGAAGATGCGCCAAGCACACCGGTTAAGGCTCGCTCACAATAAGCGATAAACTCAGGATCTGGATGTGCGTTGTTGTCATCCAAATTATGTGACAACGCAAAGTGAGCCAGTACTTGTTGCGAGCGTTGAACGCCTAAAAAGGTTTGTAGCAGCACTTTAAAGTCGTAAACGGTGGCTTTAACGTTTTTATTTAAGCGTCTGGCGAATACAGCTTGCTCTTTAGGGTTAACAAAGGCTGCAGCCTGAATCTTATCAATTAAACGCTCATCTGCACCGAGCGAAAAACTAATATAACAGCCAATATTGGCAAACAAGGCGATTAGGGTGCCACGTGTAATAAGTGTTTGTTGCAGCTCCGTATTTAGGCTATTACCCGCATCTAAAATAGGTAACATTAAGAATAATACCCAACAAATGAAGCCTGCTAATAATCCGGCATAAACGCCATAAGCGTGGCCTTTTCGCCAGTATAAGCCGCCAACAATGGCTGGAAGTAATTGCGACACCAAAGAAAAGGCCACTAACCCCATACTTGCCAGTGCTTTACCATGACCAAACCATTGCTGGTAGAAATACGACAAAATCAAAATACCTGCAATGGTGAAGCGCCTCACTAATAAAATTTGTGATTTATAGCTGCTGGTAATGAGGTTACGTTTAAACTTACGACGTAGCATTAACGGTAGTACCACATCATTTGAGATCATGGTGCTGAGGGTGAGTGTAGCCACTACAATCATTGCCGTGGCTGCTGATAGACCACCAATAAATACAAAAGTCGTTAAGAAGGCATTTTCATGGATCAGTGGTAGGGCTAATACAAAGCTGTCGGGCGAAAATCCACTGCCAATACCAGGGTGAATAGCGGCAGTTGCAATAGGGAAAATCATTGCCGCAGTTAGCAGTAAATACAACGGGAACGCCCAACGTGCAGTAAAAAGATGGCGTTTATCTTGGTTATCAACCACGGTGACATGGAACTGCCTTGGTAAACAGATAATCGCTGCTGCCGCCATCATTGATTGGCCGATAAAGTTGAAGCTAAAAAAGTCAAAATTATGCCAATGCTGCCAAACTGAACCTGTTAATTGCTCTGCTTGTACCTCACTGAGGTTAAACAAAGTGTATAGTGCAAGTCCTGCCACAGCGACTAAAGCTAGTAACTTCACCATAGATTCAAAAGCGACAGCGAGCATCAGCCCTGAGCGATATTCGGTAACATCCACTTTGCGGGTGCCAAAGAATATCGCAAACATTGCCATGATTAAGGTTGCAGATAACGCCAACATAGAGCCTGAAATACGGCTATCGTTTTGTAGTAATAAGAAACTACCACTGAGAGCTTTTAATTGCAGAGCAATGTAAGGAATCGTCGCTAATAAAGCGATAATTGTCACCATAATGGCGGTAGTTTGTCGTTTACCGTAGCGCGCTGAAATAAAGTCGGCAATCGTGGTGATATTTTGCTTTTTACTCACCAAAACTAATTTGCGCAAAAAACCTTGGCCAAAGAAAAATAGCAACGCAGGACCAATTAAAATCGGTAAGTAATTCCAACTGTTAGTAGCGGCTGTTCCGACTGAACCGTAGTAAGTCCAAGACGTACAGTAAATGCCTAATGAAAAAGAATAAACAAATGGATGGTGACTAATTCTTTTTGCAAGAGGAGTGGTTTTGTCCCCCCAATTTGCCAACCAAAACAACACGCCAATGTAGGCGAGTGCAACAAATAAAAGCGCAGCTGTCATGTTTAAATTCAGTAATTATTGTAATAACACTACCTTACCAGAATTATGCGCGATTTCGATGGCTAGATTTTTTGCAATAAAAATTAATAAAAAGCAAGTTGTTGATAATAAATGGATAGTTCTGTTTTATGCACGGTTATTAGACTAATGTCGCAGATCATTCGTTTTTACTATTTTCGCTATTTCGCAAATTTATCTTTATAGGTTAAGTTGTTGTTAATTATTGTTTTTTACCATTTGTTAACAAAAGGCGTTTTGCAGTTTACGTAAACGTAAACTGACTGTTACGACTATGGTCTCAATTCCATAAATCAGAACCCTTGCTAACTTAGTTAATGACAACTAATACCACTCATTACTTTTTTGTAATGCATAAGGGGATAAAAATGGCTTTTAAAGATGAAGAACAAGCAAAAGCTTATTGGGCGGAAAACCTCGCACTGCTATTTAAATTATTAGCAATTTGGTTTGTCGTTTCATTTGGTTTTGGCATTTTACTAGTAGACGTACTCAATGAGATACGTTTCTTTGGGTTTAAACTCGGCTTCTGGTTCTCCCAGCAAGGCGCTATTTACACCTTTGTAGCTTTGATTTTTGTTTACGTTTTCAAAATGAATACGTTAGATAAAAAATACGGCGTAGACGAATAGGAGCTAAGCAATGGATGTTCAAACACTCACGTTTATTATCGTCGGTTTAAGCTTTGCGCTTTATATCGGCATCGCAATCTGGGCCCGCGCGGGGTCAACAAATGAATTCTATGTTGCAGGTGGTGGTGTACCGCCGCTGGCAAATGGTATGGCAACCGCTGCTGACTGGATGAGTGCGGCATCGTTTATCTCAATGGCGGGTATTATCTCGTTTGCGGGTTATGACGGTGGTGTATATCTAATGGGTTGGACAGGTGGTTATGTACTACTTGCGTTATGTTTAGCACCTTACTTGCGTAAATTTGGTAAGTTCACAGTGCCAGATTTTATCGGCGATCGTTATTACTCACAAACTGCACGCGTTGTTGCGATTTTATGTGCGATCTTTATCTGTTTCACATACATCGCTGGTCAAATGCGTGGTGTAGGTGTGGTTTTCTCTCGCTTCTTAGAAGTGGATATTGAGACCGGTGTTTACATTGGTATGGTGATTGTATTCTTCTACGCTGTACTTGGCGGTATGAAGGGGATTACTTACACGCAAGTAGCTCAGTACTGTGTACTTGTATTTGCTTACCTTGTTCCAGCAATCTTCATTTCAATGATGATGACAGGTCACTTCTTCCCACAAACAGGTTTTGGTGCAACGCTTAGCGATGGCTCAGGACAGTTTGTACTTGATAAACTAGATGGGCTCAGTACTGAACTCGGCTTTGCGCAATACACCGAAGGCTCGAAGAGCATGATTGATGTATTCGCAATCACAGGTGCGTTAATGGTTGGTACTGCAGGTTTACCGCACGTAATCGTTCGTTTCTTCACTGTTCCTCGTGTTAAAGACACGCGTATCTCAGCTGCATGGACACTTGTTTTCATTGCAATCGTTTATACAACAGCACCTGCTGTAGCGTCATTCGCTCGTGTAAACATGATTGATACAATTAACGGTAAAGACGGTAGCGGTACAGAGTATGCAGAAGCACCAGCATGGGTTAAAAACTGGGAAAGAACAGGCCTAATCACCTTTAACGATAAAAATGGTGACGGCAAAATGTTCTACTCAGCAGGTAAGATTGATGATCCAAACAGCGCTAACGAAGTTAAAGTTGACCGCGACATCATGGTACTTGCTAACCCTGAGATTGCAGACTTACCAGCATGGGTTGTAGCATTGGTTGCAGCAGGGGGTATCGCAGCAGCGCTATCAACTACAGCAGGCTTACTATTGGTAATCTCGACCTCGGTTTCGCACGATTTATTAAAACGTACCTTAAAACCAGATATTAGTGATAAACAAGAGCTACTTGCTGCGCGCTTAGCAGCGATGATAGCGATTGTGATTTCAGCTTACTTTGGTATTAACCCGCCTGGATTCGTGGCTTCGGTTGTTGCCTTTGCCTTCGGCTTAGCAGCGGCGAGCTTCTTCCCAGCCATCATTATGGGTATCTTCTCTAAGAAGATGAATAAAGAAGGTGCGGTTGCGGGTATGGTGACAGGTATTACATTCACAGCGGCTTATATTATTTACTTCAAGTTCGTAAGTCCTGAATTAAATACACCGGCACACTGGTTATTTGGTATCTCACCTGAGGGTATCGGTCTAGTTGGTATGATTGTTAACTTTGTAGTTGCAGCTATCGTACTTAAACTAACAGCTGAAACACCAGTTGAAATCCAAGAAATGGTTGAAGGTATCCGTAACCCTAAAGGTTCTAGCGCAGCACACGCGCACTAATAAAACCATTTTATGAGAACACACTCTTGAAGATCAAAAGCCCGACTTAAGTCGGGCTTTTTATTTATTTAAAACAGGGGTAGTGTAGATATTGTCTCTATTTTATAGCGAGAATGACCATGAATATCGAGCAACAGGAAGTCGCCCAATTTGTGATGCAACAAACGCCGTTTAATCAGCTAGATAGCGCTGCATGCGAGTATTTTGTTAATCATCTCGATATTATTTATCTGACCCGAGAGAATCAAAATCAGTGGTTAAGCTCTGATAATTTACGGTTATTTTTAATTCGCTCTGGCGACTACGACTTAGTCGACCCAAAAGGCGATGTGATCACTAAGTTATCAAGTGGCGATTACTTTGGTTTTCCGTCACTGTTAACCGGCGAAGCGATTCAAAATAGCATTGCAGTGCAAAAGGAAGGCATTGTTTACATGCTAAACCAAGCGGCATTTGATTACTTACGCCGAGAGTACAAGGTGTTTGAGCAATACTTTGTTCGCGCCCATAAAAATCGTTTATTGTCGTCTCATTATAAAAGTCAAAACGACAGTTGGTCGGAGAAAAAAATTTGCGAATTGATGAATCGCAAAGCGGTCACTTTGGCGCCAGAGGCAAGTATTCGTCAAACCGCTAAAAAAATGAAACAGCATGGTGTTTCGTCGATTATGCTAACTGAACATGATCGCCTCGTAGGGGTCGTCACCGACAGAGACTTACGCAATCGCGTATTGGCCGATGAGGTTGACCCTCAAGAGTCAGTAAGTAGCATCATGACCTGTAAGCCCAAGTTTATTTTTGAAAACAATCGCGTGTTTTCGGCATTGCACTTAATGCTTAAGCACAACATCCACCATTTACCTGTGCTTGATGAACATCACAAACCGCTTGGTATGCTCACCAGCACAGATTTGCTGCGTCAGCAAAAAAGCGATCCAGTGCAATTGATTGGACGAATTTATAAAGCGCATAGCGTGGTAGATTTAAAGCGTTATTCGCAAGAGATACCCGGCTTGTTAAAAGGCTTTTCAAACAATATTGATGACATCTCCTTGATTGGTAAATTATTAAGTGGCTTAACCGATGCACTGACTTCGCGGTTAATCCTTTTGTTCCAAGAAGATAATGGCGCGGCACCAACCAGCTTTAGTTTTATTTGTTTTGGTTCACAAGCAAGGGAAGAGCAAACATTGCATTCAGACCAAGATAATGGCTTGTTACTACCTGATGATTTAACGGACGAACAACAAGATTACTTTAAGCGTATGGGCGAATATGTCTGTGAGCATTTAATTGAGTGCGGCATAAAACGTTGTCCTGGCAATATCATGGCGAGCAATGCAGAATGTCGAATGGGCATTAACGCTTGGACTGAAAAGTTTCATAAGTGGATCACCTCACCGACACCAGAGGCGATGCTCAATTGTAAGATATTTTTTGACTTACGTTTTATAGAAGGTTCCACTACCTTATATGCACGCTTTTGTGAGCAGCTAAAACGCATTTCTAAGAATGACTTATTCTATGCGGCTATGGCGAGCGACATTAAAAATACCCCAGTGCCCATTGGTTTGTTCAATCAGTTCAAATTAGAAAAAGACGATAAACAGCATAAATACCTCGACTTAAAAAAACGCGGTGTGGTGATCATTAACGACATAGTGCGTTTATATTCCCTCAAAGCGGGTATTCAGCGCGCTAATACCCAAGAGCGCATAGACGCGTTAATGAAATTTTCGCTACTCAATAAAGATGACCTATATAACTTAAAAGACTGTTGGCGCTTTTTAACTCAACTGCGTTTAGGCACGCAAATTAACGAAGAGGGACTGCCTAGCAACTGCATTAACCCAAATGCGTTGAATTCATTGGAGCGACATCAATTAAAAGAAGCATTTTATTTGGTTAAGCAGGCGCAGCAAGCCGCCGCATTTAAGTTTGCTCGCGGTAGTTTATAGGAGAGGGTATGGTTAAACGCTGGTTAAGTCGGTATTTAGCGCGAAAGCAACTTTTGGCAGCTGATGCCTATAAAGAGCGCTATGTAGTGATAGACATGGAGTTAACGGGCCTTGACCCTCGCCAGCACGAAATTGTTTCGGTGGCGTGGGTAATGATAGAAGAGCAATGCATTAAACTCAGTGGTGCGCAGCACTTAATAAATAAAGACGTGCAAAGCTTAGAGCAAAGCCCGATTTATCACGGTATCGCTAAACATGATATCGCTGCAGGTGAGAGCCTCGAAACCATTCTTGGCAAGCTGCATCAGCATTTTGGTGAGTGCATTCTAGTGTTTCATAACGCGGCACTTGATTGGGGATTCTTAAAACAGGCGTGCAGAACGCTTGGTTTAGATGCAAAAGCGCGTTTAATTCTTGATACCTTCGTTATTGAAAAAAAACGCCTGCACCAGCAAGGCCACGAAATTGGCCACGATGATTTAACACTTAGCGAATGCCGCAAGCGCTACAACTTACCGCATTACAGCTCGCACCATGCCCTTACTGATGCGATGGCAACGGCCGAGTTATTCTTAGCACAGTGTCATCAAATTAGTCGTGGTAAGGCATTGAAAGTAGGAGAGCTTGTGTGAGTCAGTTAGAATTAAAAGTGCCCCCAGTTGTGCTGGTTTTGATCATTGCGTTGATGATGTGGGGCACTGCAGAGTTGATTGCGAGCTTTAGCTTCTCGTTTTTTGTATCATCTTTTGTAGCACTACTCATTGCATTTTCAGGTGTGGTGTTTGCTTTATTAGGTGTTTATCAATTTCGCAAGCAAGGCACGACCGTTGATCCTCGAATTCCAGAACAGTCAGCAAGTCTTGTTACCAGTGGTGTTTATCAATTTAGCCGTAACCCAATGTATGTAGGTATGTTATTAATGCTAGTTGGTTGGGGAATTTATCTTGGTAATATTGCGAGTTTTATTATGCTGCCGATATTTATTCTTTATATGAATCGATTTCAAATTATGCCAGAAGAAACGTTTATGGCAGAGAAGTTTGGATTAGCATACCAGCAATACAAAAAATCTGTTCGTCGCTGGTTATAAAGGATTAAATAAAGAGACTGAGGTTGCTAACGCAGATTTATTTACCTTGCCCTCTTATAATAACTTTTCAGGTCGATTACCAAAATTGTGCCATCTAGGGTTGTTAAAGTAGTTTTATTTACCTTGCCCTCTTATAAAAATGTGTAAGGTCGATTACAATACCGCCATCTAAAAGGCAGCTGCCTTTATCTGCAAGCAAATAGAGTGGATTTTCTTCTTCATGGCAATCAAACTTGCAATTAATGGTTTTGGTCGAATCGGGCGCAATATCGTCCGTGCCCTGTATGAATCTGGGCTTGAAGATCAAATCAAAATTGTCGCTATTAACGAATTAGCCGACCCAAAGGGCATTGCCCATCTCCTTAAATACGATACATCTCATGGCCGCTTTTCATTCCCTGTTAATCTTGGCGAAGATACTTTAACGGTTGCTAACGACTCTATAGCCTTATTTGCAGAAGAAAACCCTGCAGAACTGCCTTGGCAAACACTAGATGTTGATGTGGTTCTTGAATGTACTGGGGTGTATCACTCACGTGAACATGCAGAGCTACACTTAGCTGCGGGCGCAAAAAAAGTATTGTTTTCACAGCCAGCAGATGCTGATGTTGATGCCACAATTGTGTATGGTATTAACGATGATGAGCTAAAAGCAGAACATACGATTGTTTCAAATGGTTCATGTACCACAAACTGTATTGTGCCAGTGATTAAAGTGTTAGATGACGCATTTTCAATTGAGTCTGGGGCCATTACGACGATTCATGCCTCGATGCATGATCAACAAGTGATTGATGCGTATCATCATGATTTGCGTCGTACTCGCGCCGCAAGCCAGTCTATTATTCCGGTAGATACAAAGCTTGCGCGTGGTATTGAGCGCATTTTGCCTAAGTTTCATAGTCGCTTTGAGGCCATTGCTGTTAGGGTACCAACTATCAATGTGACGGCGATGGATTTAAGTGTAACAGTGAATACCGATGTGAATTTAGCGACTGTCAATCAAGCACTTAAGTTAGCAGCAAAAGACCGTCTTGAAGGTATTTTAAGCTACACAGAAGAGCCATTGGTATCGGTAGATTTTAATCATGACCCACATTCTTGTATCATAGATGGCACTCAGACACGTGTTAGTCATAAACGACTGATAAAGTTGTTAGTGTGGTGCGATAATGAGTGGGGCTTTGCTAATCGTATGCTCGACACTGCGCGTGCGATGATGGCTGTAAGCCAATAATGTATAAATATAATATTAGTATCGTTAACTAAGGAGAAGTCCATGTCGGTCATTAAAATGGCAGATTTAGATTTAAACGGCAAACGCGTGTTAATTCGTGAAGATTTAAATGTGCCTGTAAAAGAAGGTAAAGTGACCTCTGATGCACGTATTCGTGCAGCATTACCAACTATTAAATTAGCGTTAGAAAAAGGCGCTAAAGTAATGGTGATGTCACACCTTGGCCGCCCTACGGAAGGGGAATATGATGAAGCGTTTTCACTCGCCCCTGTTGTTGATTATTTAAATAATGCTCTTGAGCAAACTGTTCGTCTTGAAAAAGATTACCTTGATGGCGTTGATGTAGCAGACAACGAAGTGGTTGTTTTTGAAAACGTTCGTTTTAACGTTGGCGAAAAGAAAAACGACGAAACACTGTCTAAAAAATTAGCTGCATTATGTGATGTTTACGTAATGGATGCATTTGGTACGGCTCACCGTGCACAAGCATCGACTCACGGTGTGGGCTTATTTGCTGATGTTGCATGTGCAGGTCCACTTCTTGCGGCCGAGCTAGACGCACTAGGTAAAGCGCTTGATAACCCAGCTCGTCCTTTAGTGGCTATCGTTGGTGGCTCTAAAGTATCGACTAAGTTAACTGTACTTGATTCGCTATCTAAAGTGGTTGATCAACTTGTAACGGGTGGTGGTATTGCTAATACCTTCATCGCGGCAGCAGGGCACCCAGTAGGCAAGTCTTTATATGAAGCTGATTTAATCGATGAAGCAAACAAATTAAGTGCAGCTGCAAAAGCGAATAATGGCGAAATTCCTGTACCAACAGATGTTGTTGTAGGTAATGAATTCTCTGAATCTGCAGTAGCGACACTAAAAGATGTGACTGAAGTAACAGATGAAGACATGATTTTTGATATTGGCCCTGATACAGCAAACCAATTAGCAAAAATTATTGCTAATGCGGGTACCGTTGTATGGAATGGTCCAGTAGGTGTATTTGAATTTGATCAATTCGGTAACGGCACACGTGCTATTGCAGATGCGATTGCTAACTCAAATGCATTCTCGATTGCTGGTGGCGGTGATACGCTTGCAGCGATTGATAAATACGGCATTGCCGATAAAGTTTCTTACATTTCAACCGGTGGCGGTGCTTTCCTTGAATTTTTAGAAGGGAAAAAACTACCAGCAGTTGCTATGCTTGAAGAACGTGCTAAGTAATTAGTGCGAAAGCCAGCGTAGTTGTTAAGTAATTACGCTGGTTTAGCTGTTTATAAAATACCTCTCACCCTCATTTTATTTACAGCTATTACGGTAGGCGACAGCTTCTCGCGATGCAGTGATGCATCAAAAAATAACTTATATCCGTTCAAACTAGATGGTAGGTAACTACTGTCGATACAATTTGGAGAATACCAAATGGCTTTAATCAGTATGCGACAACTTCTTGATCATGCAGCTGAAAATGGTTATGGCGTACCTGCGTTTAACGTTAATAACCAAGAGCAAATGCGTGCAATTATGGAAGCAGCTGACAAAACAAACAGCCCAGTAATTGTACAAGGTTCTGCAGGCGCTCGTGCCTATGCCGGTGCCCCTTTTATTCGTCATATGATTTTAGCTGCCGTTGAAGAATGGCCACATATCCCAGTTGTAATGCATCAAGACCACGGTACATCACCGGGTGTATGTCAGCGTTCAATCCAATTAGGCTTTTCATCAGTAATGATGGATGGCTCATTAATGTCTGATGGTAAAACCCCTTCAAGCTACGAATATAATGTTGATGTAACACGTCAAACAGTTGAAATGGCGCATGCTTGTGGTGTGTCTGTTGAAGGCGAGTTAGGTGTTTTAGGTTCACTTGAAACAGGTGAAGCAGGTGAAGAAGATGGTGTTGGTGCAGAAGGTAAACTGTCTACGGATCAAATGCTAACAGATCCAGAAGAAGCGGCTGACTTCGTTCGTAAAACGAAAGTGGATGCACTGGCTATCGCTTGTGGTACATCACATGGTGCGTACAAATTCACTCGTCCACCAACAGACGATATCTTAGCGATTGATCGCATCAAAGAGATCCATGCCCGTATTCCTAACACTCACTTAGTAATGCATGGTTCGTCTTCAGTGCCACAAGAGTGGTTAGAAGTGATCAACCAATACGGTGGTGAAATCCCTGAGACTTATGGTGTGCCAGTAGAGCAGATCATCGAAGGTATTAAGTACGGTGTTCGTAAAGTAAATATCGATACCGATCTTCGTTTAGCATCAACAGGTGCAATTCGTCGTCACTTAGCTTTAAACCCAGCTAACTTCGATCCACGTAAATACTTAGCAGAAGCAACGAAAGCAATGACTGAGATCTGTGTTGCTCGTTATGAAGCCTTTGGTACTGCCGGTCAAGCGGCGAAGATCAAGCCTATCTCTTTAGATGATATGCACCTTAAATACTTATCGGGTGAACTTGATCCACAAATCAAGTAATTGATAATAAGTTGAAAAAGCCGGCTTTTTGCCGGTTTTTTATTGCCTTGATCAAGACGGATCATCGGTTTACTTACTCATGCACCTCAGGATCAGTGTTTTACTAACCCTGGCTTTCACGGATCATTATTTTACTAGTTGTAGACTGATCAGGGGCTTTTCTTTGTTCACCTTTTAAACAATGGGCTGATCGCCCTAACATTAAATCAACAAGTTAACGTACTCTCTAAGTAAAAAACTGATCTGTGATTGATCAACTTAGTAAAAACCTGATCCTGATCTGATTTAGTTGGTAGATCAGTGATCCGTGATTTTTATTTGAAATATCCTCTCCTTGCCTTGACCAAAAGCCCTTTATGTTCGATTTTTAAGTTACTGCTTAAATTAAGGATCGCTACCATGAAAAAACCTGCCATGATGTTGTCGAGCTTTGCTATGTGCTTTATTTCTTTTCATAGTGCTGCCGAAGCAGTGGATGTATATGGACGGGCTCATTTAGGGATTGCTAACAGCGACACTGGAAATGGCAGTGAAACTTCCATAGAGAGCTACAACTCACGAATGGGGATCAAAGGTAGTGGTGATATAAGTGATGGTTTAAAAGCCGTATATAAATTTGAATTTGCGGTTAATGCCGCTGATCAAGACAGCGATGGTAAAACTGAAGAGAATATTACCGCACGTAATCAATATGTAGGTTTACAAGGCAGTTATGGGCAAATTGTGATAGGCCGTCATGATACTGCGTTGAAGGTCGCGCAAGGCAAAGTTGATTTAATGAATGACTTTAATGGTGATATTAAGGCTTTGTTTAATGGTGAAAACCGTCTTGGTGATGTGCTGCATTATAACTCACCAATAGTTGGTAATATGCAGTTTGTAGTGACCTATATTGCTGAAGATAACTCCAAACAAAATGATGAAACAGGTATTTCTGCAGCGATAACATATGGTGATAGCAAGCTTAAAAAAGCGCCTTATTTTGTAAGTGTTGCCCACGACAGTAAAGTAGCAGGTTACGATACAACACGGTTTACTGCGCAAGGTAAATTAGGTGAGCTAACCTTAGGCGGTATGTATCAACAAAGTGAAAAAGTATCGGGTTCAAACAAAGAAGATGGCTTTTTAGTCAGTGCCTCTTATAAAATTGATAAATATAAATTACTCGCACAATATCAAGACTCTGATGGTGACTTTGGTAAGCTCAAAGATTCAGGCAGTGGTACCTCAGTCGGTGTGGAGCGAAGCCTGTCAAAACAAGCACGTATGTATATGTGGTATACGCAATTTTCACTAGATAATAATTCTGATGAAGATCATTTAGCAGTCACTTTAAGGTATGATTTTTAGCCTGAAAAGGCTGTTTTTTCCTTAAAATTGCTTATTTTTACGCTGATTTTTTTGAAGTTTTTGAATTACTCGTTAGACTTTCATAAAAATGTCATACTTAGTCATAATAATGAAACCAGTTCGCTAACGTAAGAGATAAATTGGAATGTCACGTAAAGTACTAGTCGTCGATGACGAAGCGCCTATCAGAGAGATGCTGGTTTTTGTTTTAGAACAAAATGGTTTTCAAGCAATTGAAGCCGAAGATTATGACTCTGCTATTGAAGCGATGGTTGAGCCATACCCAGATATGGTTTTATTAGATTGGATGTTACCTGGTGGTAGCGGTATCCAAATCGCTAAAAAGTTCAAGCAAAATGAATATACTCGTCAAATCCCTATCATAATGCTGACAGCGCGCGGTGAAGAAGAAGATAAAGTGCGCGGATTAGAAGTAGGTGCTGATGACTACGTAACAAAACCTTTCTCACCAAAAGAATTAATGGCGCGTATTAAAGCGGTTATTCGCCGTGTTTCACCTACTTCATTAGAAGAAGCTATTGAAGTTCATGGTTTACGCCTTGACCCAATTTCACACCGTGTAACATCAGAAGGTAGTGAATTAGATATGGGACCAACAGAATTTAGACTACTGCATTTTTTCATGACTCATCCTGAACGTGTTTACAGTCGTGAACAATTACTTGATCATGTATGGGGAACAAATGTATACGTAGAAGACCGTACTGTTGATGTGCATATTCGTCGTCTACGTAAAGCGATTGCACCATTGGGGCATGACCGTTTAGTGCAAACCGTTCGTGGTGCAGGCTATCGTTTTTCAAGTAAATTATAAGTGTCATAGGAATGACCTTAACAAGCTAATTTACATACTTAAGGTAAAGTGAGTGTATGTATCGAGTAGTGAATAAACAGGCGTTAGCAAAACGCCTGTTTATGTATTTCTTACCCTTGTTATTAGTTGGCGTACTTGTAGGTGCGCCTTTTTTGCTTTTATTTTTAGGCTCTTTTGCACTTCTAATTTGGCATTATCATCAATTATATCGTCTCAGCGATTGGCTTCTTAATCAACGTAGTTTTAACCCACCTGAAGGGGAGGGAGCGTGGGAGCAAGTCTTTGAAGGGATTTATCATTTACAACATCGTAACCGTAAAAAACGCAATGAACTGGCAGATTTAATACGCCGTTTTCGAGATGGTGCTGAAGCGGTACCTGATGCCGTTGTGGTACTACAAAAAGATCTCAGTATTATATGGTGTAACCAGCTAGCACTTAAAGTGTTAGGGCTACAATGGCCGACCGATCATGGCCAACGCTTAGATAATCTTATTCGCGATCCCAAATTTGCTAAGTATATGCACAAAGCCTGTTTCGATGAACCGCTCGAGCTTGATGGTGGCCACAGCTACGATCAAACTCTAGAGTTTCGTGTTATGCCTTATGCAAGTTCGCAGTTGATGATGGTGGTGCGTGATGTCACGCGCTTAAAGCAACTAGAACAAATGCGAAAAGATTTTGTGGCTAATGTGTCTCATGAGCTAAGAACACCGCTTACGGTGGTAACCGGTTACTTGGAAATGCTTGATTCAGAAAGCCTGCCACCTCCTGCAATGTGGCACAAAGCGCAAACGACTATGCTCGAGCAATGTAAGCGAATGGACAGCTTGGTTAATCAATTGCTGTCGCTGTCGCGGATTGAAGGGGCGCGTCGTCAAGATAACGACAAGCCTGTCAATGTACCGCAGCTGCTTACCTATATTCAAACTGAGGCACAGTCACTAAATCAAGATAAAGGTCATGAACTGATTTTTAACATTGATGCCAGCCTCGATATAAAAGGTGCTGAAGATGAATTGCGTAGTGCCTTTTCTAACCTTGTTTTTAATGCCATTCATTACACCAAGCCTGGCGGCAAAATCGTGGTTGATTGGCAGCGTAAAAATGACCAAGCTTTATTTAGTGTGACCGATAATGGCGATGGCATTGCGGCTGAGCACATAAACCGCTTAACGGAACGTTTTTATCGTGTAGACAAGGCTCGTAGCCGCACTACTGGTGGTTCTGGCTTAGGTTTAGCTATTACAAAACATGTACTTACACGTCATGACAGCCGTTTAGATATTCGCAGTCAATTAGGAAAGGGTTCAACTTTTTCGTTCGCATTTGGTAATGAAAAAATCGTATCGATAGTAGAAAAAATTGAAAAAACTGCAAAGTCATAAAAATGTCATTTTAGAGTAATCTAACTGTCATCTAGTGTCATTAGAGTAGACCGCAGTTAGGAAATGGGACGAACAAATCGGAGTAACCCCTATGAAATTCAAAAATCTCGTTGCCGCAATGGGTGTGGCTGTAACAACATTTGTATCAGCACAAGCAGCTGCAGTAGATAAAGATATGCCTGAGTACACAAAAACAAGTGGTATCTCTGGTAACTTCTCATCTGTAGGTTCTGACACGCTTGCAAACATGATGACGTTCTGGGCAGAAGAGTACAAACGCTTCTATCCAAACGTGAACATCCAAATTCAAGCAGCGGGTTCTTCAACGGCTCCACCTGCATTAACTGAAGGTACAGCAAACTTCGGCCCTATGAGCCGTCGTATGAAGTCAAAAGAAATTGAGGCATTCGAAAAACGTTACGGCTATAAGCCAACTGAAGTACGCGTTGCAATCGATGCACTTGCTGTATTCGTACACAAAGACAATCCAATCAAAGGTTTACGTATTGACCAAGTTGACGCGATTTTCTCTTCTACACGTAAATGTGGTGCTGAAGCAGAAGTTAACCGTTGGAGCGATGTTGGTCTAGAAGGCGATTGGGCTGCAAAAGATATTCAGCTTTACGGTCGTAACTCAGTATCGGGTACTTACGGTTACTTTAAGAAAAAAGCACTTTGTAAAGGTGACTTCCGTAATAACGTAAACGAACAGCCTGGTTCTGCATCTGTAGTACAGTCAATCTCTTCGTCAGTGAACGCGATTGGTTACTCAGGTATCGGTTATAAAACATCAGGTGTACGTACAGTACCACTTGCTAAGAAAGGCGATAACTTTGTTGATGCAACATTAGAAAACGTAGCAACAGGTAAATACCCACTATCTCGTTTCTTATATGTTTACGTGAACAAGCACCCTAACAAGCCTCTTGCACCAATTGATGCAGAGTTCTTAAAAATGGTGTTATCTGTAGATGGTCAAAAAATTGTTGAGAAAGATGGTTATGTGCCACTTTCAGGCAAAATGGCAATGGCTGAACTTAAAAAGCTAGGCCTTCTGTAACAACCATACAGACATAGCTAAGAAAACCGCTCATTGAGCGGTTTTTTTTCGTTTAGCTTTTGGCAAAGAGCTTGGCTTTAATACGTTGCTGAGCAATACGTACTTGCTTACGCTTTTTACCCGAAGGTGCCTTAAAGCTTTGAATTGGCATTACCGTAGGGTATTCATTCGGTAATGCAGGAACACTAAAGTCAGCATGTTCATCTTTTGGTAAACCAATTTCTTGTTGGTGTACACGAAGTGCCGCTAAAGTATCATCGTTTTCAACTTCACTTGGGCATAAAAATAAACCCATTTTACGCATTTTAACACCTAAGCCGATGCTACTTGAGTAGCGTACAATCGGTGCAGCCAAAATAAGACCCACTAAAATAGGTGATAACCACCAAAAGAAGGTTGGTGTGAAGTAGTAAGCGACGCCTCCCCAAATAATTGCGGTAATAGTCGAAAATAACGTATAACCAATCGCTTCTTTCCAAGGCACCATGCGGCCTTCACGAGGCTGTGCATCCCAACTGACTTTTTTACCCAAAAATACGCATACTACAAAATAGCTATGAAATACCATCATTAGCGGTGCAATCACAATCGCAAAAATGGTTTCGATGACTGAACCTGCAATAAGCTTCATGGTGCCGCCAAAGGCTTTGTTACGGTGTACCAAAGTTACAATAACACCCATTAATTTTGGCAGTAACAACAGCACGGCAGTAATAAATAATAACGAATCAATTAAATCTGTTTTGGCAATTTGCCAAGTAGGGAAAAGCTGATAAGCATGGTTAAAATACACGTCACTATTCAGCGCACGAGTCACCGCATCTAAGGTACTTAATGCCAGCATAGATAACCAAATTAACGATGAGATATAGGCTGTGGCACCAAATAAAAAGTGCATTTTACTCATTAGCTTAAGGCCAGATTTAGGCAATAAACCTAAATGCTGGATATTACCTTGCACCCAACGTCTATCACGAATCGCATAATCAAGAATATTACTTGGTACTTCTTCGTAACTACCTTCAACATCGCTCAGCAGTAACACATCCCAGCCACTACGATGAAGAAGTGAAGCTTCGACGAAGTCATGACTTAAAATTTCACCACCAAATGGGGCATTGCCTTTTAAAACTGGCAGACCGCAGCATTTAGTGAATGCCTCAACGCGAATAATGGCGTTGTGACCCCAGTAATTTGCTTGGTTTGTTTGCCAAAAAGCAGAACCGGTTGCTAGCATCGGGCTATATAAAATTGAGGCAAACTGTAAAAAGCGACCAAAAAAAGTGTCTTGGCGAACTGGAATTGGAATAGTTTGGATTAAGCCTGATTTTGGATTACTGATCATGCTAGCAGTAAGCTCAAGCATACACTGACCCGTCATAATGCTATCAGCATCAAGTACAATCATGTGATCGTATTGGCTACCCCAACGTTCACAAAAGTCGGTTAAGTTACCTACTTTACGGTGTTTATTGTCTTCACGGCGACGATAAAAGGTATGCTTTGCTAAATCACCTAAGCGTTTAGTAAGTGCATTCCATGCTTTAAGTTCATTACGTGCAATTTCAGGGTCTTGCGTATCACTAAGCAAGTAAAAGTCGTAATGTGGCATCTGCCCTGTTTTTGCCAGCGAGCGAAGACTAACTTCAAAACCAGCTATCACACGTTCAGTATCTTCATTGTAGATAGGCATAACAATGGCTGTTTTAGTTTGGCTTAAGGCATGCTGATCAATCTCGATTGGTTTTTGACGTTTTAAGGTCAACGGGTCAATACGAAATAATTGCAGGATGAAGCCTATACAGCCACTACAAAAGGCTGTAACAATCCACGCGAAGGTGACTGTAAATAATGCCAGTAAAGCGTACTCAAGCGGTGTCATGCCGTTAGAATTTAAAATATCGAACATGATCCACACGCCATAGGCGGTAATGGTGAGCGCTAGGCTCGAAAAAAGCCAAGCGCGTGTTTTTTTGAACGGCATTGCTGTTGCTTCTAATGCTTTACTATTGGACGTCGTTTGGATACCAGACATAGCTCCATACCTCGCTGATTTCTTTGTCACGTAGTTTTAACGATAAGCGCATATCTACAGGCTTATCTCCCTCTGGCGCCACTTTAAAGGCTACGCGCCATCCTTGATTATTTGGTAACTGCTGCACAGTTTTATCGCTCACTTGACCTGATGACAGGGTTAAATCGGCCATCATGGCAAAATTAGCTGAAAGTTGATTGATGTTTTCACCACTAAAATCAACGGTAAATTGACGATGGCTTTTCGGTGGTGGGTTTTTCTCACCTGGTAGCGCTGCACTGCCAATTCGGGTTCTTAACACGCTCGCTTTATCTTGAGTTGCCAGCGTGGCATTGAAAGTTGAAAGCTTGTAACTAAAGCTTAAGCTGTCACCGGCTTTCATTGGTTGCTCTGGCACCCAATAGCTAACAATATTGTCGTTGGTTTCTGTATCTGTTGGGATCTCAACTAACTCAACGCGTCCTTTACCCCAGTTACCCATTGGCTCAATCCACATGCTCGGACGATTATGGTAATGCGCCTCAGTATCAAGGTAGTTATTAAAATCACGGTCTCGTTGTGCTAAACCAAAGCCTTTTGGATTATCGTAGCTAAATGAAGTAACGCTTAATTTTTTTGGGTTATTCAGTGCACGCCAAACCCATTGACCTTGTTCTGATTGCATCAAGAGACCATCAGAGTCATGCACTTCTGGGCGATAATCATCAAAAAACTTGGTACTGTTTTCACCGTGATAGAACATGCTTGTTAAAGGGGCAATCCCAAGTTTTTTAATGTCTTTACGAGCAAAGATCTGCATCTCGGTTTTTACTTCAGTATTGGTAGAAGGTGTTAATTCAAAGCGATAAGCACCTGATACTGATGGGCTGTCTAATAGGGCATAAAGCACGATAGTGGTATCTTCGGGTGCTGGTTTTACTAACCAAAACTCTTTAAACACCGGGAACTCTTCACCTGAATTCAAGGCAGTATCAATTGCAAGACCGCGGGCTGAAAGACCATATACCTGATGCGGGCCTACTAAACGAAAATAAGAAGCGCCTTGGAATACTGCAACTTCGTCTTTGTACTCATTATTATTGAGTGGAAAATGCAAGCGGAAACCTGCATGACCAAGTTGTGTATCTGCAATTGCTTTACTGATCTCTTGTTCTAGTGGTGCAGCGGTTGCATCGTAACGATAGTAATCTGTTTTAAATGGTAAACTCTTTACTTCAGCATTTTGCTCAACAGTATTAATAGCAACCGGTGAACGGTATAAAAAGCCTGGGTGGAATAACTGCACTTCATACAGGCTTTGATCTTTCCAAATTGCTTTATCAGTACGAAAACGGATTGCACGATAATCTTGATAGCCGATGCTTGTTAATGCTTCAAGCTCTAAATCTTTTGGTGCAACATACGGTTCAGATGCTAATTTCTTTGCGCGAGCCTTGATGACTTCAAATAGCTTTTCTTGAGGAATCGTGATCATTGCAGGCTTAAGCTCAACAGCAGTATTATCCTTTACTTGCTGTTTTTCATTTTCGGTAGCTTGAACCTTGACGGCTGTTTGTTCTGTTTCAGTCGCTTTTGGCTGGTCTGGGTCTTCAATAGCGTAGCTAGTACCTGCACTCATGGCTAATAATACGCCCAAGAAGGTCTTCTTTTTGACAGCGCTGAAGAGCTTAGTTCGGGTTTCTGGTCTCATTCAATTTTCCTTTAGCCGTAAATCACGTTAATTCATTCATATCTCTTAGCAATTACTGAACCCATAATAAAAACTAATATTCTCAATGGCTTTGAGTTCGTACAGTAAATGCGAGTTGGTAAAAATTTGAAATTAGTGAGAAACAATTACACGGTTGCAGTTGTTTATTCGTCACCAATATGGAGAAGTTTAATGAACGAAAGCTTGCCCTAATATGAATAGCTTAAAGGACGAACAAAAATATGAACAAAATTACCATAGGCTTAATTGTGAATGCGAAATTGTAATCGAGGAGGGGAGTGCAGGCACTGAAGGGGTTTTCAGTGCCTCGAAAAATCAGCTTATTTAACTTCACCTAATTTTTCTGCATTGGCTTTACATTGGTTGTAAGCTTCAATGCACTTGTTGCTACAGACTTTATGAACTAAGCCATCAGCCGTGCTTTGTTGTTCACAGCTTGCTTCGCATTGATAGTTTTGCTGAGCACATTGCTGCATTTCTGGATTGTCAATTTTGTTTGAGCAGGCAGACAGTAATGTCATAGCAAACAATGTTGCTGCAATTGCTGGTAGTTTTTTCATGCTTATCCCTAGTTTATGTCTATTCTTTGCAATCCATCTTACCCAGATTGTTGCTATTTAATCCAGCTCAACTTGTAAATTGTCAATTAAACGCACTGTACCTAAATAGGCGGCAGCTAAAATAACAAGTTGTTTATCAGCCGCGGTGGCTGGTTTTAGTGTTGAGCGCTCTGCAATCGAATAATAGTCAGGTTTTAGTCCTGCCATTTCGAGCTGAGTTTTTGCATCAGCCTCAAGTGTTGCGATGTCCGCGTTACCTTGTTTAAGTGCTGTTGCTGTATTATTTAGCGTGGCAAACAGCACTTTTGCGGTGTCTTTTTGCTCATCAGATAAATAGCCATTACGAGAGCTCATGGCAAGCCCAGATATTTCGCGACAAGTAGGTACGCCAATAATTTCAACTGGAATAGATAAATCGCGCGTCATGGTTTTAATGACTTGTAGCTGCTGAAAATCTTTTTCACCAAAACAAGCAAAGTCAGGTTGAACCAAATTGAATAACTTAGTAACAACCGTTGCAACACCTTTAAAGTGACCAGGACGTGAGCCACCACAGTAACCCATAGACACACCCGGTACATCGACAAAACTTTGTTCGCCTAAACCATTCGGATAAATAGTCTCAACAGAGGGGGTAAACACAATGTCAGTACCAAGATCTGCTAAACCTTGTTTATCTTCGTTTAGTGTACGCGGGTAGCTATCAAGGTCTTCATTGGCACCGAACTGCATCGGGTTTACAAAAATACTCACAACGACTTTATCAGCCAGTGTTTTGGCTTTTTCAACAAGTGAAAAGTGGCCTTGATGTAAATTGCCCATGGTTGGCACAAGCGCAATGCTCAGGCCTGCTTGACGCCATGCTTTTACTTGGCTGCGTAACGATTTGATTTCAGTGATTGATTGCATTTATTTAAACTCGTGTTCGGCACTTGGGAAAGCACCACTTTTTACATCTTCACAATACTTTTGCACTGCTGCTGGCATATTGCCTGTCTCTAATAAAAAGTTTTTTGAGAACTTAGGAATATAGCCTGCTGAAATGCCAACTAAGTCGTGCATTACTAAAATTTGTCCATCAGTTTGATTGCCAGCACCAATACCAATGGTTGGAATGCTTAGTTCATCAGTAATACGCTTAGCAAGCTCACTTGGTATGCATTCTAATACGATAAGTTGCGCGCCAGCTGCTTCAAGGGCTTTTGCATCACTGACCATTTTATCAGCTTGAGACTGCTCGCGGCCTTGAATTTTAAAGCCACCAAAAACATGGACAGATTGCGGTGTTAACCCTAAATGACCGCAAACTGGAATACCTTGTTGCGTCATAGCCTTGATGCTGTCGTGCAGCCACTCACCGCCTTCAAGCTTGATCATATTAGCGCCTGCACGCATTAGCTCTGCAGCATTTTTACACGCATCAGTTGGGTTGGCATAGGTCATAAATGGTAAGTCAGCAATCACAAACAATTCACGACTACCGGCACGTACGCAGCGTGTATGATAAGCAATCTCACTGTTGGTTACTGCTAATGTGTCATCACCACCTTGCAATACCATTCCTAAAGAGTCACCGACTAAAATCACCTCGACGCCATTATCATGAAACAATTTAGCAAAACTGGCATCGTAGGCTGTTAATGCGGTGATTTTTTGTTGTTCTTGTTTCATTTTATTGAGAGTTGAAACGGTGATTTTAGACATAATTTCCTCTAAGGCTTCGCCTTGGTTGATTACTGCTGAGGGAGTTGTTGTAAACCGTTTAAAGGCAACGTTTTTGTTATATCAGCAAGTGATTGATTGTTCGGTAAAATGAGTGATGGCGCGATTTCAAGTAGCGGATACACCACAAATTCTCGCTCTGTTAGGCCGTAATGAGGCACGGTTAGGCGAGGGGTGTCGATCACATCATTGGCGAACAATAAAATATCTATATCAAGGGTACGTGGACCCCAGCGTTCTTCTTTACGTACTCGACCATGTTCAAGTTCAATAGCTTGAGTTAAATCAAGTAGCTGTTCAGGTTGTAATGCTGTTTTAACACAGGCTACGGCATTTACATAGTCAGGTTGATCCTGTGGTCCCATAGGTTTACTTGCGTAATCGTGCGAGACACAGACAAACTCAACTTCCTTTAAGGCTTTTAACGCTTCAACGGCCGCATGAATTTGTTTACGTGGCGCATTTAAATTAGCGCCTAATCCTAAATAAACCGTGTTCATACTTAATCAGCTTTTTTCTTGCGAGGGCGGCGGCGACGCTTCGGCCCACCTTGATGGCCGAGGTTTTTAACCATTTCTTTTTGCCCGTTGATGTCTTGGCTTAGGTAGGTTGTCCACCAAGTTGCCAGCTCTTCGTGCTGCTCTTCGCCAGCTTGAACTCGAAGTAGTAAGAAGTCATAAGCTGCTTTAAAACGTGGTTGTTGCGTTAGCCTGTAGGCGCGCTGACCACCTCGTTTATCAAGACGTTGCTGAATATGCCAAATATCACGAGCACCTAATGTAAAGCGTTTTGGTACTGCAACATGTTGCGCGTTCTCACTGAGTACTTTATTCATTGCTTGCGCAAATGCATCGTATTCTGATAGTTGGTCGCGCTGTTGTAGTTTCTTCGCAATATTAAGTAGTGGAAACCACAATATAGCGGCAAAAATAAAGGCCGGAGTGACTTTTTTATCGGCATTAATACGCTTATCTGTGTTTTTAAACATTTGCAGAATAAACGCATGCTCAATACCATCTGGGTTAGCATCTAAGATTTTATCAAGCGCAGGAAACAGCGCTTTGAATAATCCATATTGGCGTAGCATTAAATAGTTTTCTTCGGCTTTGCCGTTTAAGAACAGTTTAAGTGACTCTTCAAATAAACGCGCTGGCGGAATATGATCTAGTAAATTAGCAAGGCCTTTAATGGGTTTTTCTGTGGCAGGGGCTATGCTCATGCCCAACTTTGTTGCAAACCTAACCGCGCGCAACATACGCACAGGGTCTTCACGGTAACGGGTTTCTGGGTCGCCAATCAGCTCAATTTGCTTCGCTTTTATTGCGCTGATACCGTTAGCGTAATCATAAATGCAAAAGTCATTAATCGAGTAGTACAGCGCATTAATTGAAAAGTCACGGCGTTCAGCATCTTCTTCAATACTGCCGTAGACATTATCGCGCAGGAGTTGCCCGTGTTCGCTTGATTGGCTTATTTGATTTTTACTTTCATCCGCTTCATGGTGACCACGCATGGTAGCAACTTCGATGATTTCGCGACCAAACACAATATGCGCTAGGCGAAAGCGACGGCCGATTAGTCTACAATTACGAAAGAGTTTTTTAATTTGCTCTGGAGTTGCATTAGTTACAACATCAAAATCTTTTGGTTGCTGGCCTAACAATATATCTCGAATACAACCACCTACTAGATAGGCATCAAACCCACCTTCTTTAAGGCGGTATAATACTTTGATTGCATTTGGGCTAAATTGTTTGCGTGAAATACCATGTTCACTGCGCTCGATCACCAAAGGTAACTCGCTCGTTTGTACAGCATTACTGGATGTCGTGGCATTTGGGCCAATAATCTGCCGACAAAATTGAAAAAGCTTGGAAATAATAATCTGTCTCCTACGACGCGGACTCTGCGACTCATCAAGTATAGCGCTTGTTTGTTACTTCGCCGATGAGAGATTGACTCGATAACGGAGTGTTTAATATGACGCTAAAGCAAGGTGTTGATGAATCGTACACTTTGGGTCGCTATCATATACCAGCGTGGCTGAAAAATTAAGTTACTCGACCTTTAAAATTGGCAATTTATTTTGTAATAGTAAGAAAGTCACAAAAAGCTGAGTTAGGATCCTCACTAACTTGGATTTCTAGGCTCTTAGGAACCAGTTCCATACGATAGGTTTTAATTGCCCACTCAAGCATTTGCTCAATGCTTAACGAGAGGATGGATGCCTCAGGCTGTAATCCTAAAAAGCGCAAGGCATCAAACAGTGCAGGTTTAGGATCTTTTTTAGAAATGGCCGGCGCATAATTTTGTTTTGACAATTTAAAACCTGGTTTTGCAACCGCAAGGGGTAAATGTGCATACTGCGGAGCCGGTTGATTAAGTTGCTTAAATAAGCTTAGCTGCCTAGCTGTGGGCTCAAGTAGATCCGCGCCGCGAACAACATGAGAAATACCTTGTGCAATATCATCAACAACCACAACCAGTTGATAGGCGAATAATCCATCACTGCGTTTAATTAGATAATCTTCTTGAGCAAGCTGGCTGTCTACATGGATCTCACCTTGAATTAAATCAGCATAGTTGCTGGTAGCAAATTGCTGGGTTAAACGCAGCGCTGAATCAGATAAAGAATGATTTTTATGTCGGCAATGACCTTGGTAAATGCCCCCGATAGCTTTAATTTCTTTACGGGTGCAATGGCATGCATAAACAAGGTTTTGAGAAATGAGTTCATCAACAATAGCTTGATAATGTTCATGACGTTGGGTTTGGTAGATTACGCTTTCATCCCAGTGCAGGCCGTAAGCCTCTAGGGTGTGTAATATGTCGTCGCTAGCACCATTTACAACACGCGTTGTGTCGATATCTTCAATGCGTACTAACCATTTTCCTTGATTGGCTTTTGCATCAAGGAAGCTCCCCACAGCCGCTATAAGTGAACCAAAGTGCAATGGCCCCGAAGGGGATGGCGCAAAGCGGCCACGATATTCACGCTTTTGCGTATTAACGGCTGTGGTAGGCATGGGCTAATTAAGCAAATGGGTGTAATTAACCGCGTCCAGATTGTTTTTCTTTAATTTCCGCAAGCGTTTTACAGTCAACACATAAGTCTGCTGTAGGACGCGCTTCTAAGCGGCGGATACCGATTTCGATACCACATGATTCACAAAAGCCAAAGTCATCTTCTTTGATTAGTTGAATCGTTTTTTCAATCTTTTTGATCAGTTTACGTTCACGGTCACGAGTACGAAGTTCTAATGAGAATTCTTCTTCTTGTGCTGCACGGTCTACTGGATCTGGAAAGTTAGCTGCCTCGTCTTGCATATGCGATTTAGTGCGGTCAACTTCGTTACGTAAATCATTACGCCAAGCTTCTAAAATTTTTTTGAAATGAGCACGTTGTGCTTCATTCATATACTCTTCACCTGGCTGTTCTTGGTATGGTTCCAACCCGGCCTGAGCCAATAACCCTAGTCTTTTTTGGTCTGGCATAACTTTCTCCTAAATCCTTAATATTTTGCCCAGCGTTAGCCGGCGGCTATAAATAGCAGAATCATTAGATTGAGGCAAATTTATTTTAGCTTAATTTATATGCCTCGACCCCTGATTGCATAAATTGCCATGAGTAGAGCCACTACTCATAATTTTAATAAATTTGCTAAGTTATATAGGCAAAAAAAAATAATACAACTTAAATCGTGTTTTTTATTGTCATTTTAGTAAAAGAGTTGGTTAGCTCAGAAAATCACATTTTTCTTGCAGTTTAATTTCTTCAGCAGAAATTTTTGCTTTGTAAGCAATGACTTCAACACCATTTTCTATTGCATCTGTTAAAAGCTGAGCATATTTAGGATCGATATGTGCAGCCGCACTTACTTGATTGATACCTTCATGTAAAACGGCAAAAAATAGCACTGCACGATACCCTTGCTGCGCCATCTCTATTAACTCTCGAAGATGTTTTTGGCCTCGCTCCGTTTTTGCATCCGGAAAATAACCTTGTCCAGATTCTGGTTCTGCTTGCGAAAGCAATGTCACTGATTTTACTTCTACGTAGCAGTGGGGTTTGTGTTCATCTGTTAATAAAAAATCGATACGACTATTTTCTTGGCCGTACTTTACTTCTGAGTTTAGGGTTTGATAGCCAGCAAGCTCTTTAATCAACCCATTTTGCACTGCCTCGTGGACAACTTGATTGGCAATAGCGGTATTGACACAGATAAGCTGATTAAACGTGTTTTCAGTTAATTGTAAAGAGTGGGGATACTTACGTTTAGTGTTGTCACTCGTTGAGTAATAAGCGTTAAAGCCGGGTTCTGCACAACCAGTCATTTTACCAGTGTTAGCACAATGAGCGGTAAACTCGTGACCACAAGGCGTTTTTAAGTCAGCTAAGAAGCGCTTATAGCGCTTGAGTAAAGTGGCAGATTGTAATGGTGGCGTAAATTTCATGGCGTTATTGGATCGCTTTTAATTTTTGTATGTAATTCAATACATGGACTGAACCACGTCGATATTGGCTATTTATCGCAAGCAGTTGGGAACTGACGCGTGCTGTAGTAAACTCGAGCGACAATTTCTAGCGCAAAGAGTATTCTAACATGTCAGAAAAATTTTTAGTTCAACTTAGCGAGCACAGTGCTGCCGCACATTGGGGCGAAAAAGCCACTCTTTCTTTTACTGAACAAGGCGCAACTGTTCATTTAACTGAGCATGATACACTTAAAAGTGTTCAAAAAGCAGCACGCACGTTAGCTAATCAAGGTTTAAAAAACATCGCGTTAGTGGGTGACGTTTGGTGCACAGAAACACAGTGGGCCTTTTACCAAGGTTTCGTTTCACCAAAGAATTTAGATGCGATTGAATTTTTTGAAAACGCAAAAACAGACAGCAAAGAGCTAGCTTCATTAAAGCAAGCGGCTACATGGGCTCGCCAAATGATCAACGGCACAGCCGATGATATCTTCCCTGAAAGCCTAGCTGGTAAAGCGGCTGAGTTTATTCAGTCGTTAGCGCCTGAGCATGTAAGCTATCAAATCATCAAAGGCGATGCGTTGTTGGAGCAGCAATGGATTGGTATCCATGCCGTTGGTCGTGGTAGTGAGCGTCCGCCAGTTTTATTAGCACTAGATTATAATCCAACGGGTGATGAAAATGCGCCAGTTGCAGCAGCTTTAGTGGGCAAAGGTATTACGTTTGACTCAGGTGGTTATTCAATCAAACCAAGTGAAGGCATGCTAGGCATGAAGTGCGATATGGGTGGTGCTGCCACAGTAACTGCAGGCTTAGCGCTTGCTATCAGCCGTGGTATCAACAAGCGTATTAAATTGTTCTTATGTTGTGCAGAAAACCTTATTTCAGGTCATGCCTACAAACTTGGTGATATCTTAACTTACAAAAATGGCACCACAGTTGAAATCGTTAATACTGACGCTGAAGGCCGTTTAGTACTAGCTGATGGCTTAATGGCTGCGGGTGAGTCTGGCGCGCCATTAATTATTGATGCAGCAACGCTAACAGGCGCTGCACTTGTTGCTGTTGGTCAAGAGTACAACGCACTGTTTGGTCTTGATAAAGAGCTAGTACGTGACGTACAGGAATTTGCAGAGCAAGAAATGGAAGCGGCTTGGCCTCTACCTCTTGAAAAGTGGCATCAACAAAACTGCCCATCACCATATGCAGATACAGCAAATAGCCGTCCTCAAAAAGGGGGTGGCTTCGGTGGTGCTTCTAACGCGGCTGGTTTCTTATCACGCTTTGTGCCAAATGAAGGCAAAGGTTGGGTGCACATTGACCTTGCTGCAGCATTTAACATGGGTAGCACAAGCGAGTGGGCTGCAGGCGCTACAACACAAGGTATGCGTACCGTTGCAAGAACGTTACTAGAAAAAGCATAAGTAATTTTCTTGTAGCTAATTAAGCGCCTTAACTTTACCTAAGTTAAGGCGCTTTTTTGATCTAAAGAGTAATTTTACAAACTGATACAAGCTTTTTTGAGTAAATTAGTATAAAATCCCGCCCCACATTTTCTCATCCTGTGGTTAGTTTTTATTAAATTAGCTACACTTGAATGATCATTCACACTGGGGTCTCTATTTATGTCAGATAAGTGCTATATCACAGCGCAGCAGCTTCTTGAAGATTCATTTCGTGTTGCGGCACAAGTTTATAAAGATGGTTTCCGTCCTGATTTCATCATTGGTATTTGGCGTGGTGGCGCACCAATCGGTATCGCAGTTCAAGAATATTACGATTACAAAGGCATTGAGACTGATCACATCGCGGTTCGTACTTCTTCGTATTACGGTATTAACCAACAATCAAAAGAAATCAAAGTTCACGGTTTGCATTACATCATTGAAAATGCCAATGCAGACAACTCATTATTAATCGTTGATGACGTGTTTGATTCTGGTCGCAGTATTTTTGCATTGAAAGAAAAGCTTTCTGAGCTAATGCGTTTGAACTTACCACGTGATATTCGCGTTGCATGTCCTTACTACAAGCCTAAGAACTCAAAGGTAGATATGGTACCTGATTATTACATTCATGAGTCTGATGAATGGCTAGTATTCCCGCATGAGCTGTCAGGATTAACACCGGATGAGATTATTGAAGGTAAGTCTGATTTAAAAAATATCCACGATATTTTGTTAGAAAAGTAATCCAAGTATTTCTTCGCAGTTATGCTGTCATAACTGCGAAAAACTCTCTACATAATCACTCAGTTTTTCAATATCAACAACTTGCAGGCCTTGATTACTGCGTTGTACTAAGCCTTTTTCAACAAGTTCTGTTACTACACGTCTATAAGCTCTTTCAGTTGTGGCAAAGCGCTCAGCTTCTGCATTAACCGTTGGATATGCACGCAGCAGAGTGGGGTTGTTATTTTCTGCTCTCAGTAAACAATCTTTAGCTATGTTATAGCTAAGTGGTAAAAGTAACTTATCTAAATTTATTTTTTGATTTTCTTGGAATTTTGCAGCAATAGTTTGCGCTGTATATAAGCTCAGTTCAGGCTTTTCTAACAGTAGTGAACGCCAGTGCTTTAGTTCTATTAAGTTATAACTGACATCACTAAAGCAAGTTACTGTGTAAATACAGGGTAAGTTATTGAGCGCTTCAATTTCACCAATCAGAGTGTTGTTGCAATCAAGTTGACCTAATAACAGGCGACGGCCATTACCCACATCATAGCTAAACGATACAGTGCCACTTCTCACTAAAACAAGTTTACTGAGTGGTTGATCTTGGTGGATAAGCACTTCTTTTTTAGCTTGCTGAAAACTACTGCCTGCAAATGTCAGTAGCTGGTCAACAAGGTAGCTTGAAAAATGATATTGAAACATTAACGCCGCTCTTCGGACAATTGTCCTATTTATTACATCTTAATGACGCTAGCATTAAGATTCAAAGAATTTATGCTAACTTACTAGTAAGGTGATACACGTTACTGATACCTTCATTTCCCGTGTAATGATTTTAAAGCTAAGATGATTTCTTAAGCTTTACAAGGTTTTTAGTAGGTTAGCTTTTTTATTTATTGTCAAAGTAGCACTGAGTGCGTCAAAAAAAATGACAAGCCCCAATGCTAACCTAAAGCCTAGGAGAGAACAATTGAGTTGGGAATATTTAGGCTATTTAGCATCTGCACTGTTAGTTGCTTCTTTGACGATGAGTGATGTGGTAAAGCTCCGCTGGTTCAACCTAGCAGGGTGTATTGCTTTTACCTTTTATGGTATTGCAATTGGTGCCGTTCCGGTGGCCTTCACCAATGGCTTACTGGCATTTGTAAATATTTACCACATCATAAAGTTAAAGCGTCAGCAAAAAACTGACGCTAAAAACCCTTAATCCTCTTTTTTATATTTAAGCTCGCCTGCAATCCAAGTTTGAGTAACGCTAATAGCGTGAATTTCTGATACAGGCACCTTGTAATAGTCTTTATCAATCAAAATAAAGTCAGCCCACTTGCCTTGCTCTAAGCTACCAACTTTAAACTCTTGATGTGCGGCATAAGCACCACCTAAAGTAAAAGCACGCAGCGCTTCATCGCGAGATAATAATTCTTGAGGACGCCAGCCGCCTTCAGGCTGTTGATTGTGATCCATTCGTGTAATGGCTGAATATAAACCATCAAATGGGTCGGCAAGCTCTACAGGAAAATCAGAACCCGCTGCAATTACTGAACCTTGCGCTAAAAAGGTTTTCCAAGCGTAAGCCCCTTCAAGTTGTTTCTCAGTTAAACGCTGCTCAGCCATATGCATATCAGAGGTTGCATGAACGGGTTGCATTGATGGAATAATTTTTAGTGTCTTAAAGCGAGGTATGTCATCAGGGGCAACAATTTGTGCATGTTCAATGCGGTTACGCAGTAAAATGCCTCCTGATTTTTTAAACACATTTTCGTAAGCATCTAGCACTACATGGTTGGCTTTATCACCAATGGCGTGAGTGTTCGCACTAAAGCCATGAGCAAAACTCAGGTTAAATAATTGTTCAAGTTTCTCTTGGGTTTCAAGCATTAAGCCATGATGATTTTTACGATCTGCATACTCTTCGATTAAAGCGGCACCACGACTACCCAAGGCACCGTCAGCGTATACTTTGACACTGCGAATAGACAGCATGTCGTTCATATCTTTATAACGACCAGCTTTAAGCATGACTTCTAGCTGAGGATCGGCGGCACTAAGCATGGCGACAATTCTAACTGGCAGGGTATTTTGCTCAGAACGCTGCTTATATACTTGCCATGTATCATAATCGATACCAGCATCATGGGTTGAGGTGATCCCCAAACTTAGTAAATGCTCACCAGCATTGTCTAATGCTGTATTAATGCTGGCATGGCTTACTTTTGGTACATGCTTTGTAATAAGCGTTTCGGCTTTATCAATAAATACGCCTGATGGCTCACCTGAAGTCAGTTTGATGATTTCTCCCCCAGCAGGTGAATCGGTGGCTGCAGATATCCCAGCTAATTCTATTGCTTTTGAGTTAACCCAGACCGCATGGCCGTCAACCCGAGAAAGTACCACGGGTTTATCTTTTACATATTTGTCTAAATCAGCAGCGGTTGGAAACTGTCCGCCGGGCCATTGTTCTTGGTTCCAGCCGCGGCCAATGATCCAGCCTTGTTTATCTTTAGCAAATTCAGCCAGCATTTTGCCAACCTCATCTGCTGAACGGGTATTTCTGACATCAAGTTGAGACAGATTATTACCTAAACCAATCACATGACCATGAGCATCGACTAAACCAGGTAAAAGAGTGGCTTGTTTGCCATCAATAGTGGTAGCGTCAGGGAAGCTTTTTTTAATTGAGTCATCGCCAGTTTTTACGACTTTACCGTCTTTAAAAACCAGTGCTGAAAAGTGTTGGGTTTCACCTTGGTAGGTTGGTGTATAACCATTTACATTGTAGATAACTGTGGTGTTGGCAAAACAACTCAGTGAAGCTGTTGCCAGTAGGCTGATGATAAGTTTCATAATCTTTTAATTATTTTTTAATGTATGAAAACAGTATCAGAGTTGCAGTAAACTGCAACTCACAGAAGAAAATTTCGACTAAAAATAACGGCTATTTACTGGCATAAGCCTTGTATTCTGAGAGAGATAGCTTGTTATCTTTATTATTATCGTAATTACTAAACCGAGACCATAAAGCTGGATCTCGAGCAGATTCTGAGCGGCTCAAGAAGCCATCTTCATTACGGTCTAGTTGTTTAAATTTTTCACCAATACTATCTGCAGCGACACTGATTGTACTAAATACGCAACACATTGCGAGGCTGGCAAAGGTTAATTTTGACATTGCTTTAACTCTTATTTGTTAAGTAGTGTTTAAATTCAAGAAGCGATATTTGTTGATCTTTATTTTCATCCCACTGCGCCATATGCTTTTTTAAATGCGGTTGAGATGAAAGTTCTTCCAAAGATAAAAAGCCGTTTTTATCTTTATCTAGGTGATCAAAGCGCTGTTTTACATCCAATGCTAAGCTGTTGAAGCTTATAGTAATTAAGGTACATGAAGCAAGCCAGAAAATTCTCATAATTACTCTCCTTTATTAGGGCGCGCTGCCCTTCGGGTTCTTCCTAGGGGCGATTAACTCTTTGTTGCTCGATTTTTACTTAGCCCACTAGGTTACAAATCTCGCGCCGCGATTGAATCGTCCCTAAAGTGAACAAATTTTAATCCACAAAGGTCAACACGCTTTGGTAAAAGCGCTTGCCATAATTTAAGTCCCAAAATTTAAATCCGTTTACACATTCCCTCTGGGATTATGGCAAGCACTTTAAGCCGTTAAGGTTTGAATTTCTCAAACTCTTGTTCAGACAGAACTTGATCGCCGTTTTCATCCAGATCGGCAAATTGCTTAAGTAAGTTATCGTGTTTGGTTGCTTCAGTTAATGAAATTTCGCCATCGGTATTGGTATCAAATTTCGCAAAACGCACATCCATTTGCGATGCTAAAACGGTGGCACTTATAACTAAAAACATCAACGAGAATGCTGCAAAAAGTTGTTTCATCACACACTCCTAATTAATAAATGATTTAAACTCTGCAAATGAAATTTGACCATCTTGATTGCTATCAATTTGAGTGAAGTTTCCATGTAATAAAGCGTCTTCAGATGCTTCAGCATCACTCAAAAAACCATTGCTATCTTTATCTAATTCATTGAATGTATCTTTTAAATCAAATGCATTGCTGCTCATTGAAATTACACTCAACAGCACGGCTAGTGTGTAGGTCCTCGTTTTCATTTGGTGTCCTAATAAACTTATTTGTAAGTGCTAATACAATAACAGTGCCAACTTTTATTCTTCTTTTTTATCAATGATTTATGTTATTTTACTGTTGTTGGGTACGAAATAGTTACAGAGTAATGTGTCTTTTTTGCAACGTAATTATTGGTTTTTATTTTTTTATCTTAATTTTCATTGAGTTGTGTTGTTGCAAAATAGCAACGTTGCGCCTGATTTAGGCAGTAAGTTGTCTTTTTTCAGTTCGGATTCAGCGAGTGTCTAAGTTCATTCACGAATAATGAATGCCAGCGTTTCTTATGAGGGTAAGTATGCAAAGTAGCATAGTAATTAAGTGCAAACAGTGTTTAAGCTGGCGACCAAGCTTAATTGGTCAGTTTGTATGTAGTATTTTACTTTCCTTATTACCATTGTGTTTAGTGGTGATTTTGTTTTTAAACGCACTGAATAAACAGCTGGCTGTTACGCAAGAAATTGTGGGTGATAATGATGAAATCACAAAGGTATTTAACAATTTAAAGCAAGACTTAAATAGCCTTGAAAGAGCAACGCGGCAAAATTGGGTACTCAAGAGTGAATCTTTAGATACATTAATTGAAAATAAGTGGAGTTCATCAATTCAGCGTATTGATGAACTGATCTTTTTAAGTCCTACGGCTGATTATATTTTGCAGTGGCGTCAATTAGCTGAGGTACTGCAATTTGCACAGCAGCATCTTTTATTTGAACAAAAGCAAGATGGTGAGTTATTTGCCCCCGCAAGTAAGTTAATTAGTGAGCAAACCAATTGGCTTAGAGAGCAAAACGAATTACGTATAACTAAAAACCAGCAGCAATTAAAAGCATTGCAAACATCTTTTATTAACTGGTTAGTAGCACTTATTCCTTTGACTCTACTCGTAGGCGGAGGGTTTTTATGGCGGATCAGTGGTCGTCTACGAGAGCTAACGAGCGTGATTGATAAGCTAGGTCAAGGCCATTGGCAGCAAAAAATAAATGTCCGAGGCTCGTCTGAGTTAGTTGAACTTGGCAACAAACTTGAATGGGTTCAAGCGCAGCTACATATGCTTGAGCAGCAAAAAGATACATTTTTACGTCATGTAACTCATGAGTTAAAGACCCCACTTGCTTCAATGGTTGAAGGAACTGATCTATTAACAGATGAAATTGTTGGCCCTATTAATGATGAACAAAAAGCAGTCCTTGAGCTAATCACCCAAAGCATGGTGCGACTTAGAGCAATGATAGAAAGTTTACTTAGTTATAATGCGATTCGTACTAGTAAAGAGACAGTGACTGAGCTTAGTTTTGCCGCCATAAAAGATAAGATTGAGCGTCACTTTGAACATCGTCTAGTTGCACGTGAACAATCACTGTTATGGGTTGATGAGCTGCCTAAAAAAGCACTTTATATTTCAATTGAGTTACTAGAAATGATCTTGATCCAACTCACTTCTAATGCAATCAAGTTTTCGCCTGAACAAGGCTGTGTCACGATTAAAGCGAATTTCAAACATGGCAAACTTATTATCAGTGTTATTGATCAAGGACATGGAATTGATGATTCCGAAAAGGCCGCGGTATTTGGTGCGTTTTATCAAGGCAAAAATGCAAAACAGCAGAGCGAGATGGGCAGTGGCTTAGGTCTCACAATTGTTAAAGAAACCGTAGAGCAATTAAATGGCAAACTCTCTATTACAGATAACGAACCTCAAGGGTGTGTTTTTACCGCCGAATTACCAATTCAATTAACCCAAGGAGTTAACTGACATGGGCTTAGCACATAAAGCCAGTTTTATCCTCATTGCATGCTCGATGCTTATCACGGGCTGTACATTAACGCAAAAGAAGCCCGTAGCAGAGGTGAAGACAGAAAATAATCAGGTCGCATCGCAAGGAAAACCTAATCCTAAACCGCGCCCGAAAAGCGAGCCAAACTACCCGCCAGCAAGTACTGTGATTGCTTGGCATGCAGCACAGTGTGGTGGTTATAAAGCTAGTACGTCAAAGCTAAATTTTGTCGGTGAGAATGAATTGAAAAGCCTTTTTAAATCAATGTGTTTGTTAAGTGCTACAGAACCTGAAAAAGCACTTGCTCAACTTGAAAAAAGCGATCACGCCTATTACTGGCCTGACGATATAAAGCAGTATCTTTGGTTGCAAAAGCAACATTTACAGCAAAGCTTAGCAGCAAAACAAGCAAAGCAAGCGCTAAGTGATGAAATGGAAAAAACCTTGTCGTCGCTTGCGACTATCGAACAACAACTTCTGCTACGTGAAGAAACCAAGGAGCAGTAATCATGAATGAAGTAACAAAACCACGGGTTTTATTAGTAGATGACGATGCGAGTTTATTAAAGTTACTAGCGATTAGAATTGAGTCTAAAGGCTATTTGGTTAGTACAGTTGAAAGTGGCATTGAGGCACTACAAACGCTAAAAAACCAAACCTATGATGCGGTGATCACCGACTTAAGAATGGATGAAATGGACGGCATGGCTTTGCATCGCCAGTTACAAAGTCGTTATCCTTCAATGCCGGTGATTATGATGACAGCACATGGTTCGATACCTGATGCAGTGGAAGCGACGAAGCAAGGTATATTTGCATTTATTACCAAACCGGTTGATAAAGATGAGCTGTTCGACAGCCTTGTTAAAGCTATCGAGATCCATGGTGTACACGGTGATGAAACACCGACACAAACGAATATTGTCACTCGTAGCGGGGCGATGTTGCATTTGCTTGAGCAAGTTAAATTGCTTGGTCCAACGCAAGTGAATGTATTGATCTCCGGTGCCAGCGGCACAGGTAAAGAGCTGCTTGCACAAGCAATACATCAACACAGCCATGTTAGTGACGGGCCATTTGTGGCAATTAACTGCGGCGCAGTGCCGGGAGAGCTTTTAGAGTCTGAATTATTTGGGCATAAAAAAGGCGCATTTACAGGTGCAGTCAAAGACCATCAAGGTTTGTTTCAACAAGCACAAGGTGGTACCCTTTTTCTGGACGAGATTGGTGATATGCCGCTAAATTTACAAGTAAAACTGCTGAGGGTTTTACAAGAGAAAACTATTCGCCCTGTAGGCTTTCAAGAAGAGATCCCAATTGATGTGCGGGTGGTGTCGGCGACTCATAAGAATCTTCCTGAGGCAATCAATAATCAGCAGTTCCGTGAAGATTTATATTACCGATTAAACGTGGTGAACTTAAAATTGCCTCCGCTTTGTGAACGCCGAGAAGATATCAGTTTGCTAGCACAGCATTTTGCAGGTCTAATTGCTAAACGTATGGGGCAAGAGCAAAAGCAGTTTGCTAACGATGCAATGCATGCTTTGGTTCGCTATGACTGGCCGGGTAATATCCGTCAATTACAAAATGTGATAGAGCAGGTAGTAGCCCTTACACCTGGTAAAGTGATTGCTGCTCAGTTAGTTGAGAGTGCATTAAATAGTAATGTTAGTATTGCTGAGCCACTTTCGTTAAATGATGCAAAAAAAGAATTTGAGCGAGATTATTTAATTAATACGCTGAAAATGTCAGCGGGTAATGTTGCCGAAGCCGCAAAGCTTGCGAAACGTAATCGCTCAGATTTTTATAAATTAATTAAAAAGCACAACATAAATGTTGAAAGCTTAATATAAGGAAAAACATGGCGCTTTTTTTAGTCTATCTGGGCGGTCGTATTCAAGGTTGTCACATTGAAATGCACGACGTTCGATTTGTCGTAGGTGATAACATTGAACAAACCTATTCAAAATTAAAAGCACAATGGGTGGGTGATAAAAACAATGTGCACATGGATAGCTACATGCAAATTCAGCACATCGATGGCTATCAGGTCGAAGTGGTTGATACTGCGCATTACCAAGCCGAAAAACTGTATTTTGTGAATTTAGGTGCTTACCGAGCTGATAGTCTTGCGGAGCAACATGATTTTGCATTGTACGTTGCGCGTAGCAGTGAAGAAGCAAAGCAACGCGCTAAAGAGTCTTTATTGGCTGGAATGACTCATCTTCATAAAGATGACTTACACGATGTAGACGATTGTTTTGCGATTGATTTGTTAGATAGCAACTTATCAATAAAATTAACGCCAAGCGGGCAAGCTCAAGCAATGAAGCCCGATTGGTTTGGCTATCACGTGCTTTAAGCTAATCTTGGTTATCGTTTTTACTGGCAACTTTAAAGGCGATAATCACCAATCCAAACAAAGCAAATGGCAGTGCAGCGAGTAAATACTCAACGGTATGGCTGTCTTGGTAGTTGGGCTGGAGTAGGAAGTGACCTGCAACACAAAGTAAAATAGCCACGAATAAAACGGGCAGTAAAATCAGTTCTTTTTTAGGTGAGTGTTTTTTCATTACAAGGCGTTATATTCCAAAGGTGCGCCATTGTAATGAGCTACCCTTAGCTAGGTCAAATAAGTTGCTTTGTAGTTTGCTTTATATTGCGCTGTATCAACTTTTTTTGTGTCAGCTTTTACAGGCTGCTTTTTTGGAGCCGCTGGTTTATCGGTTGCTTCATTATAGCTAAATAGCCCCATAATGAACTCAATCTCTTCACGTTGTAATCCAGATCGCATGATGCCCTCCAAAGAATAATTTGCCTTTTGTATTACAAATATTACGTCCTGTAATCTGAATTATCGGTGAATACTCAGTCATTAAACTGTAATCATATGTAACGCAAATATGCTTATTTAATAGGCAACTCCACAGTAAACACAACACCTGTGCCATCATCTAAATTTTCTGCCAATACTTTACCGTGATGGTAATCGCAAATAAGCCTTACAATATAAAGACCTAAACCCAAGTGTGGCTGCTGCTGATGTTGCTGACTTCTCACCGAGACCATTGAGTCGAAAATGTGTTCAACTAAACCGTCAGGGAGCAGAGGCCCTTGGTTGCTAATTGTTAATAATGCATGGTGCTCTTGCTTGGTTAAGCTGACTGAAATTGTGCTTTGCGGGGTTTTAAACTCAAGTGCGTTGTTGATGAGCTTATCGAGTAATTGGGCAATAAATTCTGGTGCGCCACTAACATTTAACGGCTCTTTACAAAGTGACAAGGTAAATAGGCTTTCACCATAGGTTATTTGATAGCCCTGCATGCAGCCGGTGATCACCTTGGTCAGGTCAAACTCTTCTGCCTCGGCGCTTTGAATACTTTGTTCAAGGCGGGTTGCTTCACTCATGGTGGTAATAATTTTACCTAACCGCTCAACCCCTTCACTGGCACGGTCGAGGTATTTTTGACTTAGTTCAGATTGCGGCTGCATTTGTAAATTTTCAAGTGATGAGCGTACAACAGCCACAGGCGTACGCAGCTCATGGGAGAGTCGTGATGACATATTTTCTAAGTAATCAGTATAACCACTTAAACGGCTAACAATGTTGGCAAAGCTGCGAGAAAGGTCGCCAATTTCGTCATTCGAATCGGCATAAGTAATTTTGCCGGTGATGCGCCCTTGGGCATCAATGGCTTGCTCGGCATTGTCACGTAAGCGGCGAATACGGTTGGAAATTCTTGAAGCAAAAAAGAATAGCGTTACAGTGCCAACAAGCATCACCGCTAAAATCACATTAAAGAGCTTTTCTAACGATTTATTACGCAGAGTGCGCACGCCGTTGGTGGTTTCTTCTGCGATTACTGCACCAATGACTTTATCTTGGATCCAAATAGGGTAGGCCGCCGATAAAATAACGGCTTTGTTATCTGGGGTTAAGCGCCATGATGATGCGGGTTTACCATTTAAAGCACTGGCTATGTGAGTACCTTGCATCGCTGCGACATCATGCAAGGTATCAATAAACTCATTTTCTGGGCGAGTTAAAATTTTATAGTAAAGAGGGTGTAAGTAATCTTGCTCAAAGCGTTGCCACCAGGTTGTTGCAGGCTCCTCTTTTAGGCCGTCTGCCCAAACGCCATCGGCATGATGAATTGAGCCTGATTGTGCAAGTACGCGATGATGGTTATCGACGACCCAAATTCGGCTGCCACTGTGGCCCATGCCTTTCAAAATACGGTTAATTTCTGGCGAAGGTACTAAAACAGAGCCGATATTATTGGGATTTTGTAGGTTTGAGGTCGACATAAGCTGGGGCTCAACCTTGTCTTCATCCCAATCTTCAATCGCAAAACCAAGCTTATTACCTAACATCGAAAGCGGAAAACGCAGCTCTATGTTGTAACCCGTGTCGGTGCTTTTAAAGTAGCCTTGGATTTTAGTGATAGGCTCTTGTGTTTTGGCATCAAAAGCATTGACCCAGCCATCTTGACGGGCAGCCACTACATAACTTTTAAATTCACCTTCTGGTGTTTTTAACATGATCTGTAAGTGATCATTGCGGGTAAAGCTAAGCACATTTTTAGCACGATACACCAGTGAGCTATCAGTGACTTTAAATGCTGCATAAAGATAGTTTTCGTACTTGCCCACCATGTGCTCAAAACTCAGATCGCTTGGTTGATGATCATTGCTTAGCCCTTGTAAGTAGCGTTTGTCATAATGCCAAAATAAGCTTTGATAAGGCTGCCACTCCGACAATTTACCATCAAGTTGAATCGGGTTATTTAGGTTATAGGCATATAAATCTCGGCCTTTTACAACTTGATCTAAAAAGTTGGTTTGCGAGTCAAACAAAGCAGGGCGCTCATGTAATGCCGTTGCAAGTGCGCGGGTGGTGCCCACTAAGGTTTTTTCTTGCCCTTGCCTTAAGAACTTTTCCATTTCCCAAACATATTCATAGCCAAGCCAAGGCAATAAAAATAAAAAGCAGGATAAGAAAATAAACTTTGTTCTAAGCCCCAAACGCAGCATTAAGCTTGCTCCCAGCGATAACCCATACCGTAAACGGTATCAATGCAGTCAAATGCATCATCTAATGCAATAAACTTTTTACGAATGCGTTTTACGTGTGAGGTAATGGTGCTGTCATCAACATAAATTTTCGCATCACTCATTAATTCGTTGCGGCTTTTTACATGGCCTGGACGCTGTGCAAGTGAATGTACCATCCAAAATTCTGTCACAGTTAAATCAACCAGTTGCTCTTGCCAAAAAACCTGCATGCGCTGAGTATCTAACTTTAACAGGCCGCGATGCAAAAGAGCGGTTTGATCGGCAGGTTGATCGAAGGCATCAAGGCGTCTAAACAAGGCACCAATTCGAGCAGCAAGATGCGCCATACTGATATCTTTGGTTAAGTAGTCGTCTGCTCCCATGCGCAGGCCACATACGGTATCAATTTCGCTATCACGGGCGGTTAAAAATATAATCGGTAAGGTTTTAGAAAGACTACGTAGTGTTTGGCAAAGTAAAAAACCACCATCCACTTCATGGCCAAGGCCAATATCAACAATGGCTAAATCTGGTAAAGATTGACTAAATGCCAGTTCAGCACTGGCTCTGTCAGCAAAGCCTACAACCTGATAGCCCTGAGCGCTGAGCATTTCTGTGTAGTTTTCGCGGATTGCTGTTTCATCTTCAACGATTGCTATTTTCTTCATTGTTAATACTTACTTAAATTCTTTCTATAGCGAACTATACCTAATTTTTTGCCTTGCGTACTGGCAAAAACGCGATTGCCATTTTTCTGCCACAATTGCTCAGCAGTTTGCCTTTTTTGATCCCCTTTATTGCCATTTCGACTTGTTTTAATAGCTCCATACCAAGTTCGCAACACCAACCAATGTTGCCAAGCAATTAAGTAGAAAAAGGATTAAACCATGAAAAAATTAATTATTGCCGCTGTTATTACGTCTGCTGTATCTGTAGCCCCTTTTGCAGACGCTGCGAGTCAAACTAAACAAGAAACACCAAAAGAAACAGCCATTGGCTTAGGTGCAGGTGCCCTTGTTGGCGGCATAGTCGGCGGCCCAGTGGGTGCATTTATTGGCGCGTTTGCAGGTGGCTTAATTGGCGAAAAAGAAGCGGCAGACAACACCATTGATGAACAAGCTCACGCATTAGTTGTAATGAAAGAGCAAACCGCAGATTACCAACAAGTGATTGCCGATAACGCAGCGCTAAGTGAGCAGCTTGAATTATTAGCTGACGAAAAAGAGCAGTTGTTACAAGCCCAATTGAACACCCTATTGGCGATGACGGTGCAGTTTAAAACCGGCTCTAGCGAAATAGCCCCGCACTTTGCTAATCAACTCGACAAAGTCGCACAGTTACTGATCGCTCAGCCAAATCTGGCTATCGACTTAAATGGCTTTGCAGATCAGCGTGGTGATGAGTTGGCTAATTTAATGCTTTCAAAACAACGTGTAAATGCAGTGCAAAGCTACTTAATTAAACAAGGTGTGCCTCATACGCGCTTAACCGCAACCGCCTTTGGTGAGCAGCAAAGTGTTGCCGATTCAAATAACTACGAAGACAACGTGTTTGACCGCCGCGTAACCTTAACGACACGCCCCGTGTCACAAAGCAGCTTACGTACAGCACAAAGTAACCACTAATTCATCGGTCGATGGAGTGACATATTATGTTGAGTAACCGTACCAAAAGGCTCCTTTTTGGGAGCCTTTTTATCCTCTTATTAGGCTATGCAATTAACCCTGCATTTGCAGCCAATGCCAGTGCCGAACTGCGTTTTTATGATGATTCAAATAGCCAAGTGTCGTCGGGCTTATTAGTGAAAAACGATGTCACTATGACGCTCACTGGGCTTATTAATCATGTTGTTGTTAAACAACGTTATCAAAACCCGCACCCGTTTGCGGTTAATGCACGCTATGTGTTTCCGTTACCTGATGAAAGTGCAGTTCATGCCATGCAAATGCAAATTGGTGAGCGCATTATCACCGGTAACATTGCCCTTAAACAGCAGGCTGAACAGCAATTTGAGCAAGCTCAAAAACAGGGTAAACGCGCCGCTTTAGTTCGTCAGCAGCGTGCGAACATTTTCTCAACTGATGTGGCAAACCTTGGAGCAGGGGAAGAGATTGAAATTACCTTGCAATACCAAGAGATAATCGGTTTTCGAGATGGTGTGTTTTCACTGCGTTTTCCAACCACTATTACGCCGCGCTACGAACCTTTAACGGCAGAACTGCAGCAAAAAGCGAATCTAGAAACAACAGACACAGAACAACAGAACGACGCAACAGCTAACACAGTGCAAGTGGCATCAGCGTGGCTAAAGCCTGTTTTTCATCGTACACAAAGCCAAAAGTCTGATGCGAGCCTAAACCTTGCAATTGCGATGGATATTGGCCTTGAACTCAGTGATATCAGCGCTAATTTAGCGGGTATGCAAATCGATAATCCAAGTTTTGGTCGGTACCAGTTATCACTTAATCGTGATGTTCCAATGGATAGAGATTTTGAGCTGACATTTAAACCCCTTGATAAAGCTCACTCTCAGGCTGCATTTTTTACCGAAACAGTAGCAGGGCAAGAATATGGTTTACTGATGTTAGTACCGCCAAGCGATCACTTTACCTCGCAAGCTCGTCTGCCTCGTGAAATGGTGTTTGTTGTTGATACCTCCGGCTCAATGCATGGTCAATCTATGGAGCAGGCCAAACAAGCCTTGTTTTATGCCCTTTCGTTATTGGATGAAAATGATAGTTTTAACATCATCGGCTTTGATAACGAAGTGTCAGTGTTAAGTGACACGCCAATGATTGCCAATGACTTTAACATTCGTCGTGCAGAGCGCTTTATTTATGGCTTACAAGCTGATGGCGGCACCGAAATAGCAAAAGCACTGACTCAGGTACTTGATGGTAAACAGCATGATGGCTTTGTACGCCAAGTGGTGTTTTTAACCGATGGCAGTGTGGGTAACGAAACGCAGCTATTTAAACAAATTCAAACAGATTTAGGTGACAGCCGACTCTTTACCGTCGGTATTGGTAGCGCGCCTAATAGCTTTTTTATGACCAGAGCTGCTGACATTGGTCGTGGTACATTTACTTTTATAAGTAGCACCAGCCAAGTACAGCCAAAAATGCAGCTGCTCTTTGATAAGCTGGCGCATCCAGCTGTTACTGAGCTTGCTCTTGAAGGCGACAAAGCAGCCCTTGAGTATTGGCCATCGCCATTACCTGACTTGTATTTTTCAGAGCCGGTTTTGGTTGCCGTGAAGCTTGATGGTAGTCAGCACTTAACATTAAAGGGGCAGACAAACACAGGGCCTCTCACCATTAATTTAGCAACTGCCAATGCTGCAAACGGCGAAGGTATAGCTAGACTCTGGGCCAGACAAAAAATTAAATCGCTGCTGCTTTATAACGAAAAACAAGCGGTACGCGCAGAAGTCGAAACATTAGCACTTCAGCATCATTTACTTAGCCCTTTTACGGCCTTTATTGCAGTTGATAACTACGCGGGGAATGAGATTGCAGAGCGTTCAATGCAAGTACGAAATAAACTTCCTAATGGCATGACACTGCCACAAACTGACGGACAAAGCCGAGTGTTTATGTTACTTGGGTTGTTGCTGCTTACATTCTCATGGTTATGGCAATGGCGACGCTAAATAAAGCGCTGCCAGTTTGCAGCGCCTTACTTGGCATCGCATTGTTTGTTAATGGTGGATATATGCAGGCGAAAGCGTGGCTGGCACAGGCGTTGATTGAGTCTGCTTGGCAGCAAGCTTTGCAAAGTCCTAATGAGCAAGTAAGGCCTTGGTTTTACGCCGATGGTTATGTCACTGCACACATAACTTGGCCAAGCCAGCAGCAAGAGTTGACTGTACTTGCCGGTGCGTCGGGGCGAAACCTTGCGTTTGCCCCCGGGCATTTTTTACCAAGTGGTGAACTTGGCAGTTCAAAAGGGGTGTTAATTGCGGGTCATAACGACACCCACTTTGCATTTTTAAAACATGTTGCAGTGGGTGAGCAGTTCTCTATGCAGTTGCAAAATGGCCAGATTGAACACTATCAAGTTCGCAGCATTGATGTTATTCATCAAAGCGAACAGGGCTTTTTAGCACAATCAGGCCTGTATTTATTAACCTGTTACCCTTTTGACTCGTTAGCTTCCGGGACTGAGTTTAGGCTATTGGTGTCGGCTGATAAATTATCGTCGTCTACGTCAACTTTCAGCTCTTGATGACGTTGGCTAACAATAACACCGGCGAATACCACTGCGATACTCACCCATTGCCAAAGTGTGAGTACTTCGCCAAGTAAAATGGCTGACAAAATTAACGCAAAAATTGGAATGAGGTTTGAGTAAGCAGCAGCGGTTAATACCGACACTTTACTGATGGCGTAGTTGTACATGCCATAGCCGCCTAAAGTGACACATGAGCCTAAATATAAAATGCTCAGTAGGGCACTTAAATCGTGCTGATTTTCGCTGGGTAATTCGATGAAAAATAAAAAAGGCGCAAAAAATAAGCTACCGCTAAATCCTTGGATTGCTATTAAGGTCAGCGGTGAGTAACGAGCGACTAAGTGTTTTACGCTCACGGTATAAAACGCCGCGCACACCATCGCCATCAATTCTAAAAAGTTACCGAGCAGTGGGTTAGGGGCTTGCTCTGTGCTTGGTGATAATAGCGTTAATAAAATACTGCCACCAATACACAAGGTAAAACCAACGACGATGGCTTTACTGATGTACTCTTTTAATATTAAGAACGCCAAAATAGCGACGATAATTGGTAAACAAGAGACAATTACCCCAGCTTGCGATGCCGAAGTATATTCAAGAGCATGCCCTTCAAATAAATAATAAAAACAAGGCTCAGCCAGTGACATACCAATTAAATACTTCCAGTCACCTTGTTTGAACTCAAAGCGGATCACATAGCGCCATAAACATAAGCTAATCAATAATGTGGTTAGCATTCTTAAAAAAATGACTAATACGGGATCATAAACATTGATTGCATGCTTTAAAGCAATGTATGAGCTACCCCATAAAAAGGTCGCAATAATTAAGCATAAACTGGCTGGCATAGGTGTCGCTATTGAGTAAAAAAACGAGAGCGCGATCCTAGCATGAATTTTTTTAACTTGTTCAAAAACTGTTAGCTGGTATATATAAATTCTCTATTTTAATTACAGAATATAAGAATCAAATGCAAAGGCCACACGTCGTTGTTGTAAAGCTGGGCACAAGCGTGCTGACAGGCGGTACCGACAAATTAGATAAAGCACACATGGTTGAACTTGTTCGCCAATGTTGCGAGTTAAAAAAGCAGGGTTATCAGGTTGTTTTAGTATCAAGTGGCGCGGTTGCCGCAGGTCGCGAGCAACTTATTACTCCCTGTGGTCGTTCTTTGATTGAAAAACAAATGCTTGCCGCTATCGGCCAAGGGCAGCTTATTCATATTTGGCAGAGCTTGTTTGCTTTGTATGGAGTGAATGTTGGGCAAATGCTCTTGACCCGCGCCGATGTAGAAGACCGTGAACGTTACTTAAATGCCCGCGATACCTTAAATGCGCTACTCGCTCATAATGTGGTACCAATTATTAACGAGAACGACGCCGTGGCCACCGCCGAAATTAAAGTCGGCGATAACGATAACTTATCTGCTTTAGTCGCAATTTTAGCAAATGCAGAAAAGCTGTTACTGCTAACTGACCAAGAAGGTTTATTTACCGGTGATCCGCGCTCTGATGTGAATGCCACACTCATCAATGAAGTGACGCATATTAATGATGAACTCAGAGAGCTCGCTGGTGGCAGTGGCACAACCCTAGGTACCGGAGGTATGGCAACCAAACTGCAAGCGGCCGATATTGCACGTCGCGCCGGTGTTGAAGTCATTATTGCCAAAGGCGCTGGCAAAAATGTGATTTTAAATTGCATGGCCGATAAGCTCCCAGGTACACGATTTTTAAAACTCACCGCACCAAAAGATGGCCGTAAAAAGTGGCTTCTTGCTGGGCCTAAAAGTAGCGGACAATTAGTGATTGATGATGGCGCAAGCGCCGCGCTTAAAGAACGTGGCGCAAGCCTTTTGGCTAAAGGCGTAAAAACAGTGCGAGGGCAATTTGAACGTGGTGATGTGATTGAAGTAGTGACGAGTCAAGGCCAGTGTATTGCTAAAGGTCTCGTTAATTTTAATCATCAAGAAATTGATCAAATTAAAGGTTGCCATTCATCGCAAATCACCCAGTTGCTTGCGTTTGCGCCGAGCAGTGAAGTTATTCACAGAGATGATATGATTTTGTTATAGTTTTTTAGTATTTCTGATAAAGTTAACTAAACTAAAGTTATATATAGTTTTGGGGACTTTATAGATGGCGTCTAACGCTTGCGGACATGACTGGGTTGTAGAAATTACGCAACAAGAAGAAGAGGCTGGACTTGACGAGGCGCTTATAAAATCTGTGAGCGAATTGGAAGAGTTTTCGCGCTATGCAATCTATATTAACAAAGTCTTCAAACCCGGTTTCCCAGCCCGTCTACTAAATAAAGACTCGTTGATAGAAGAGCTTACTGAGTCTGAAGTTAATGAACTTATTGATAAGGTTAGCCGTAACAAAATTCGTATAAGTCGAAACTATGGCTTTATTTCGACTTACATACCTGTTTATTACATGGGCAATGTGGTTGGCGTGCTTGTTGTTGAGTCTGAAAAAGAGTTGTCAGAGAGATGTAGTATGTTGGCAATTTATATGCTCAACATTTATGCCAACCAACTAGCGCTGCTTTATAAATCACAATTGGATCCCCTCACTGAGTTACTTAACAGGCAAACTTTTGATAAAAAAGTCATCGATATCGCATCAACTACTGTAAAAGGACAAAGCGAATTAGATCCCCATCATCGCCAATGGTATCTTGCTATTGTTGACATTGACCACTTTAAAAAAGTGAATGACAACTATGGTCATGTTATCGGTGACGAAGTGATTTTGTTAGTCGCTCAACTGTTAAAAAATAACTTTCGTATTGAAGATTACGTGTTTCGTTACGGTGGTGAAGAGTTTGCAGTGCTATTTCAAGCAAGCGACGAGTTAGATGCACGTAATGCACTCAATCGTTTTCGCGGATGTGTTGCCGAATACCCGTTCCCGCAAGTGGGTAACTTAACCGTGAGTAGCGGTTTTATGCCGATTTATGAGTTTGAAATGGTTGCCAGTCTTGTGCAAAAAGCCGATCAAGCCTTGTATCACTCAAAAAACAAAGGCAGAAATTGTGTTACAGCCTATTCTGAGTTAGATATCCCAGATTCTCAATGCAGTGATGACTCAATAGAGCTGTTTTAGCCTGTTGCAGCGTCTCTTGCTGTGTTAAAATTGGCCACTGTTTTTAGAACCCTATGAGAAGGTGAGATGAAGTTTGTTCGTTGGTTGTTAGGCCGCATCATTTTGTTTTTTGATTTTGTATTCACGCCACGTAGTAAAAAGCGTCCAGCTGCTGAGCAAGCGGCGCTTGATTCAGTGACATCACAATTTAAGTTATATCAATTTAAGGCCTGCCCATTTTGTGTGAAAGTTCGTCGTGCAATTAAGCGTCAAGGTCTTTCAGTTGAAACTCGTGATGCCAAAAGTAACGAGCAATTTCGCCAAGAGCTTTTAGAGCAGGGCGGAAAAATCAAAGTGCCTTGTTTACGTATTGAAGAAAACGGCCAAGTAACTTGGCTGTATGAATCAAACGATATCATTGCTTATTTAGATAAAGTCGCTGCATAAAGCGGCTTTACACTTCGATTATAGCCCGTGCTGTGCTAGCATTTGGGCAAATTTTTTAATTGTCTTTTGAGAGATATAACCATGACAATTCGCACCCGTGTTGCTCCGTCACCGACAGGTGATCCGCACCTAGGTACAGCATACATCGCATTATTTAACTACTGTTTTGCTAAGCAGCAAGGCGGTGAGTTTGTGTTACGTATTGAAGATACAGACCAAGTTCGTAGTACGCCAGAATCAGAGCAAGCTATTATGGATAGCTTGAAATGGTTAGGCTTAAACTGGGATCACGGTCCCGATGTTGGCGGTGAGTTTGGTCCATACCGTCAGTCTGAGCGTAGCGATTTATATAAGAAATTCGCGCATCAACTCGTTGAACAAGGTAAAGCGTTTTATTGTTTTGCTACGAGCGAAGAATTAGATCAAATGCGTGAAGAGCAAATGGCCGAAGGTCTGCGCCCTAAATACGATGGTCGTGGTTTAAACCTTTCTGAAGATGAAATTAAAGCAAACCTTGAAGCGGGTAAGCCTTACGTAATTCGTATGAAGATCCCAAGCGAAGGCACGTTTAAGTTTAACGACTACTTACGTGGCGACATTGAGATCCCATGGGAAAATGTAGACATGCAAGTGCTACTTAAGGCCGACGGTTTCCCAACTTACTTCCTTGCCAACGTTGTTGATGATCACCACATGCAAATTAGCCACATTTTCCGTGGTGAAGAGTGGATCAACTCAGCGCCTAAGCTATTAAAATTATATGAAGACTTTGGTTGGGAAGCGCCAGTACTTGGTCACTTACCGCTTCTTCGTAACCCAGATAAGTCAAAATTATCGAAGCGTAAAAACCCAACTTCAATCAACTACTATAAAGAAATGGGTTACCTACCAGAGGCACTATTAAACTATTTAGGCCGTATGGGCTGGTCAATGCCAGATGAGCGTGAAAAGTTCACTTTAGATGAGATGATTGAGCACTTCGATATGAAGCGTGTGTCGCTAGGCGGCCCTATTTTCGACATCGATAAGCTTAGCTGGTTAAACGGTATGTGGATCCGTGAAAACTTATCTGATGCAGAACTAATGCAACGTTTTGTTGATTGGAAATTTAATACTGAGCTATTCGCCAAAGTATTGCCAGAAGCAAAAACGCGAATTAATACGCTTTCTGACATGGTTGACCTTGCCGGTCACTTCGTGGGTGGTATTCCAAGCTATGATCCTGCGCTATTAACAGCGGGTAAAGCTGATGAAGATGTAATCCGTCAAGCATTACAGTTCTTCATCTGGCAATTAGAAGGTTTACGCAGTTGGGAAAAACCAGCGATTTTTGCTATCGCAAAAGAAGTTGCGACTTTCCATGAGTTGAAGATTAAAGACTTCCTTGAGCCAATTTTCGTGGCTATCACAGGTAAGACATCTTCAACATCAGTACTTGATGCAATGGAAATTTTAGGTTCAGACCTTTCACGTGCTCGTTTACGTGTAGCATTAGCACATATTGGTGTGTCTAAAAAGCAAGCGAAAAACATCGAACGTGCCTATCGCGATTATCCGCAAGCTTAATCGCAATATAACTTTCAAAAACCGAGCTTTATGCTCGGTTTTTTTATGTTTGATTGACAGGCTAGATGGTTTTTAAGCAAGCTGAGTTAAATGTAATGCCTTTTACAAAACAGGTTTGGAAGTTAGCTCTCATATTTGGCTACTGAAATAACCAAAAAAATAACTAAAAACTGAAAACCAATGTAGCAAAATGTACATACTATTTTATATTTCATTCAATATGTTAGATTTAATTGATAGGGGATCATAAGCTATTTTTAACAGTGTAGACTGGAAAATAATTATACAAAAATGTAGGCAAACGATATGATCGCACCTGTAAGCGTTAAGAGTAGGCTATTGTTAGTATTATATAGTTGCCATAACTGTTTTTAATTATGGTATCGAGGTGAATCAAGTTAATGAATAAATTGTTTGGCTTAGTATGTTGTTTAACTGCATCAACTGCGTTTGCGCAGGTTGATGATAAACAGCCGCAATTAATTAAAAAGTCGACAATTCATGCCAGCATTACTCTGGGCTATGGGGGAATCGAAAACCCTGTTCTTGATGCTGATGATATTACTTCACCAATTTTACCTAGCTTTGCTTACTATGGTGATAATTGGTATTTCGACGATTTTTCTATAGGTTACAGCTTACTCGAAACAGAGAGTTTTTACGTTGATTTACTTGGTCGATTTAACGATGATGGCTTTTTCTTTGAATTAGATGGCATAGATAAGCTCTATGCTGTGGGTGTGATAAGATCAAACAGTGGCCGACCTACCATTCCTACCGCTTCACCTATAAATTTAACGCCAATTAAACGTGATCTATCATACATGGCGGGCTTATCATCTGCATTGAATGTATATGATAATATCTGGCTTAGCGCAGCATATGTGCATGATGTAACCGCTGTGCATAATGGCTACGAAATTTTGTTTAATGGTTATCAGGCATTTGAGCTGCTTTCAGGAGTCGCGGGTGTTGAAATGGGCCTTACTTATAAAAATGAAGAGCTCATTGATTACTACTACACAGTTGCACCTACAGAAAGTAAAACCCGTGTATTTGATTATGACTTACAAAGTGCCATCAATTATTACGTAAAAATTAGCTACGAATACCCAATTAACGATAGTCTAAGTTTAGATTTCAAATTAAAGCACACTTGGCTTGATAGTAACTTAGCTAATTCAACGATGATCCATAAAAATGGCTATTTTTCAGGTTTTACTGGGATTACTTACCACTTTTAGGCCAGCGAATAGTGATCCTCGCCCCGCCAGTTTCTGAGCTATTAGCTAAGCTAATTTTACCGCCATGCCAGCTAGCGATACGATGGACTATATAAAGTCCTAATCCATAACCACTGGCCAGCTTATCACCTTCACCTTGTTTAAAAGGCTCTATTAAGGCATCGGCATTTATTGGTAAGCCGGGGCCATCATCTGTAATGCTTATAGAGTAATGGGCTGCTTGTTCTTCACTACTTATTTGGATAGTGTGTTTTGCGTATTTTGTGGCGTTGATCAGTAAATTTTGCACTGCAATAGCCATAAAGCTCGCTTCACAATATGCAGTATCTATTTTTAACTTTGCAATAAATTGGAGCTCTTTATACAAATCGAACTTAGCAATTTCACAATTGATTAGCTTAGTTAAATCAACTTTATCTTGATTAAATACACTTTGTTGATGCTCTAAGCGAGCAAACGATAAATACTGCTCCAAACGCAGTTCAATCTCATCGATATCGCGTTCTATTTGGCTACTTTGCTCTGGTTCTACGTCAGCAATGGATAAAGCAAACCGCATACGTGTAAGGGGAGTGCGAATTTCATGCGAAATAATACGTGATAAATCATTATGAAGCTGAACGAATTTGTTAATGCGTTCAGACATGTGAGTAAAGGTACTAGCAAGCGGTGCAATCGACGAGTTAGGCTTAATATCAAGCTCGATCCGCTGCGGTTTTTTACTGAATTGGTACGCTGCGCGCTGTAACGAGCTTAAATCACGAAACACGGGACGAATAAACACTAGGATCATAGCGCCGAGTAATAGGTAAAAAGCAAAGAACGCAAACCAGTCTGTTTTGGTCTGCGAAATCAAAGTGATCGGGCCTACTTTTTGAATAGTTCCATTACTGCCTTTGAGATACACAAACTGTTGATTATTTTCGACCACACTAATAATGCCATTGTTTTCGAAAGTAGTTTGTAAAGAATCTGGTAACACTAGCTCATTTTGGTTTAAGGTGCTGATCCGTGAATCTTTATGTTCGGCGATTTGTGTAAGCTCATGGACGCTGAGTTGTATACTCGGCTCATGCTCAGAAAAAAATTCATTATACAGCTGCCCAAACGCAAGAACTAAAGCGATTAGACTCACTGTGATGATTAAATATAATTTAAAAAACTGCTGCTTCATTAATGCGAGATATCCAAGCTGTAACCTTTACCTCTTACTGATTTTATATCAAGCGACTCTTTATGTTCGCTAATCGTTTCTTTTAGTTTCTTTCTTAAGCGGCTGATTTTAAGGTCAATAGCACGGTCTAACCCGTCGTATTCACGACCAATGACATGTTTAAATAAAACTTCACGGGAAACAGGTTGCGGACTGTTTTTAGCCAAATAAGCAATGATCTCGAATTCACTATCATTTAGGTTGAGTGCTTTACCTTTAAAAAAGATATCTCTTTTCTTTGAGTCAATCCGAAGTAGGTCATACTCATTTGAAAAGCTATCTTGGCCGATGGTATGAGCTATGATTGTTTTTATTTTTGCCAGCAATAGCTCAGGTTTAATAGGCTTGACAAGATAGTCGTAGGCTCCGAGATCTAAGCCTTTAATTTGTGATTGCACAGAATCCAGTGCCGTTAGAAAAATGACAGGGCAACTGTACTTTTCTTTCAACTGAGAAATTAACTCAAAGCCATTGCCATCCGGTAGCATAACATCACATATGATGAGTGAAGGCATGAAGGTGATGTCGCTGTTGCGATAGGCCTTAGCAGTATTAAACACATCTATGGTGTAGCCATGTTTTAGTAAAAACTTTTGAATTAAACTTGCTAGTTTCACATCATCTTCAATTAAAAAAATATGCTGCATTATAAACTCCAGCCAAAACGCCGTTTTATGCGGTAATCTTTAGCTTCGTAATTTGCTATTGAAAGTAGTTGTTTTTTTACAATCTGATTGCTCAATGGGTTTACTAATTTAATAGTCAGTGGGTGCTTTGTTTTAATATTAAGCTGTTCAACAATTAGGCCATTTTGTGTGTAGCACTGGGTGTACTGAGGGCGTTGAGTTACTTCTAAACATAACTCATCAAAAGGGGCGATGCGAAAATGAACTTGTATTTTGAATTCACATGCTTTTTGTTTTGCTTCAGTGACACAAACGGTGGGAGATACTTTAAAAAAAGGCTGATTAGAAAACTCTTCGCTCAAACACAGCGACGAAAAAAAGAAACACAAAAGCAGCAATGCCAAATATAATCGTTTGATCATTTACGCACATCTCTGATTTTTAATAGTCTTTTTTTCAAAGTAACATTAACCGTCGAACGTTGATGTAACCAACTAGCACTCATTTGAGTACTTATCTTTGCCGCTAATTATAATTATTATTTATACAACCTAAATGGTGATTACACGATAAAAAACACAATTATCATACCTTATTTATTCTTTGAGCTACAAATAGCGGGATCAACTGCTTTAGATGTATTCAGCTTGTCAGATTGAGTCATTTATTTTGATTCATTAGTGTGTTGTTTTATCAAGAGAAGTGAATGTTTATCTAGTTTAAGTTAATAGTTTTTCACTACAGGCTTGTGAGGGGAAGTCTTATTATTCGCAAGGATTTGTTAATCACTTGCTACAAATTGATACAATGTTGCAGTGCTAATATTTGCTTTATTATTTTCAGTAACTTTGCTTAATTTTAACAGATTCGACCTCTCTTTATTTTTTTTCTGGTAGTATAGGCAGGTTATAAGTAGTTTAAGCAGTGAACAAATATGTTAAGTCCTTATTATCAGCAACATGCTGATTATGTTTCAATCTCGCGTGAGCAAGGCTGTCGTTTCGCCAAGTTAGTGGCTGATGATTTCAATCCATTACACGATAAAGACGCTAAAAAGTTTTGTGTACCGGGCGATTTACTTTTTTCGCTGGTTTTAAACCGTTATGGCATAAGTGAAAAAATGGAATTCACATTTGCTGGTATGGTTGATGAAAATTCAAAGCTCACTTTCCCTGAAGGTGCTGATGAGTTTGCCATTACTGATGGCGAAAAAGTCATGCTAAAAGTGAAACGAGAAGGGGCTGTTAGCCAGTGCCCTGAGTTAACAAATAGCTTAATTAAAAATTATGTTGAGTTTTCTGGCACCACTTTCCCGCATGTGATCATTCCACTAATGGGTAAGCAAGACGTGATGATTAACCCCGCGCGCCCAATGGTGATTTACGAGTCAATGCTAATCAACCTTGACCGCCTAGATATCAGCTCACCTGAACTGCAGTTTGCTGAGCCTGATTTTGAATTTACAGGTAAGCGCGGCAAAATTACGCTTCGCTTCAACTTGTTAGAAAATGGCGAGAAAGTAGGTTCAGGTGAAAAGCACATGCTTGTTTCTGGCATTCGTGACTATTGCCAAGCAACCGTTGATGATTTAATTAATTTTTACAATCAGCGCAAAGAATCATTAAAACCAGTGTGATTTTTTCGGTTGATAGAAAAGGCGCTAATTGCGCCTTTTTTGTTTATTGTGTTAAGCGTACAATAGCGCTTTTATAGTAAACGTACCTCATATCATGTCAGCAGCGACCTTTTCAGAGTTAAATCTTGCACCAGCGCTTTTAGAAGCATTGCAAGCCGAAAATTATCACACCCCAACGGCTATTCAAGCGCAAACTATTCCTCTTATTTTGGCTGGTGCTGATGTAATGGGCAGCGCACAAACGGGTACTGGTAAAACAGCAGCATTTGTTTTGCCTTTATTAGATAAGCTATTGTCCTTAGAAGCGCTACCAAGTGCCGTCAAAGTGCTTATTCTTACGCCAACCCGCGAACTTGCCCAACAAGTTTTTGCAAGCGTAGAGCGCTACGCTGCGCACACTGATATCAAAGCCGCGCTTGCTTATGGCGGGGCTAGTATTGGTCCGCAAATTAAAGCCATTAAAGGGGCGCAGGTTGTAGTTGCAACACCAGGGCGCTTACTTGATCACCTGATCAAAGGCAGTATTAAACTCTCAAGTATTAGCACCTTGGTATTTGATGAAGCTGATCGCATGCTTGATATGGGTTTTATTGATGAGATTAAACGCATTTTGCGTCATGTGCCAAAAGAGCGCCAAACCTTACTTTTTTCAGCCACATTTGATGACAGTGTTTTTAAACTCAGTAAGCAGTTATTGAATGATCCTAAATTAGTTGAAGTGAATAAGCGTAACTCAGCTGCGGTTGAAATTGAGCAGCTAGTTTATGCCGTTGATGAAGATCGTAAGCGAGAGTTAGTTTCTCATATGATTGGCATGAAAAATTGGCAGCAAGTACTGATCTTCACTCGCACTAAACAAACAGCTGATTTGCTCGCTAAAGAAATGTGTAAAGATGGCTTAAAAACAGAGTCTATCCATGGTGATAAAAGCCAAGGAGCGCGTGATAAAGCACTACAAAACTTTAAATCAGGTGCAACAAGGGTGCTGGTAGCAACGGATGTTGCGGCGCGTGGTCTTGATATTGCTTCACTAAAGTATGTGATTAACTATGAGCTGCCTTATGTGGCTGAGGATTACGTACATCGCATTGGTCGCACAGGGCGTGCGGGCGAAAAAGGCGTTGCGATGTCATTAGTTAGCATAGATGAGCAGTGGTTACTGGACGAGATAGATATATTGCTCGACACAAGGCTCACGCCGCAGTGGTTACCAGGTTATGAGCCGGACTTAACAAAAGAGCCAAAACAGGTTCGTAAAAATACGAATAAAGCACGACGTTCCCGCGATAAAAAACGTATTTTAGGGCAAAAAAGTAGGAGACGTTCCTAAATTTGGCATATATTTATACTATCCTCTGGCTAAAGATGAGAGTTTAGTATGTTAGAAGAGAATAAATGGACGTTTCGCCGCGCAGATAAGCAATTCTCCTTAGCAAAGTGGCAGAAAACAATAGATCTCATGACTGAGCTGTTTTCTGCACCCGCGGGCTTTATAGTCCACAAAACTGATAATGTTTATCGCATTATCGTTTCCAGTGAGCAGCAAGAAAACCCCTATGAGGCTGGGGCCGAGTTAAGTGCTGACGATAATATTTTCTGTAAAAAAGTACTGCGTGATATGGCACCGCTCTATGTTGATCATGCCAGTCAAGATAGTCAATGGGATGACAGCCCGCTGGTAAAAGATGGCTTTGAGTCTTACCTTGGGGTACCTATTAGCTGGCCAAGTGGTGACCCGTTTGGTACTTTTTGCGTAATGGATTTTAAACAAACCCATTATCAACAGAGCTTTTTAGAATTGATAGAACAGCTTCGCGATATGGTCGAAGATGACCTTGCGCTTTTAGACAACTTCACACAGATGCGTGAAATTGCCATGCTTGATTCACTGACTAATATTTATAACCGCCGTGCAATAGACCTACTTTGCCAACATAAATTGAATATATCGAAGCGTCTTGGTTTTGATATTAGTTGTTTATTTATCGATATAAATAGCTTTAAACCGCTCAATGACACTTACGGTCACGAAGTTGGTGACTTAGCTTTGATTTGTTTAGCCGACACCATGAAAGAGTGCCTACGAGAAACCGATATTATCGGTCGCTTAGGCGGTGATGAGTTTATTGCCTTATTGCAAGTTCAGCCCGGTGATTGCATCGATAGTATAGCTGATAAGCTTAATACCGCTTTTCAGATAAATTTAGAGAAGCGGGGCATTCCTGTCACGAGCTTAAGTATTGGTTCAGGGGTAATAGCTCAGCCAAAAGAAAACTTTGCTGAGCTATTAAAGCGGGCAGATGAAGATATGTATGAGAAAAAGCAAGCCTCGAAGGCGGCACGCTAAGCTATTTGCTTCTCAGCTAGGTTTAATTCCATGATTGCTTTTAGTAAACGGTACAGGTTAACTAAAAAGTATGGTGGGTAGGAATCCAGAAGGCTTATTTTTAAGTCATTTTTATGTTTCTGAAAAGCCAGCTTGAATGGTGTTAATTGTTTATGTAGATTGGGTTGTACTGTTTTAGAAAAGGATTTCAAACATGCACACTCCTATCCAATTTTATGTGACATTGCCATTTGATTTATTTAGGCTTGGTCGAAAAACTAAGGCAAAGTTTGACTATATTCGTACTACTCCTCCTAGGGAAGCAGAGCAGGCATGGGATGTAAGAGTTTATCAAAAAAATGATATTGATTTTGTAGATTCTAAATCTGGAGGTCTATCGCTATTTAATTACCGTAACCCTAAATTTGGTTCACTTTGGTGGAAGCTGCCGGCAAAGTCTAAAATGCCTCAAGGTTTACATGTTTCTTTAGATGAGGGGGGATCTCTTGGTAAAAACCATTTTACAATTCGCCCTTTATACGACATGCCTGTAACCTTATACTTAGAGAGGTTAAATCAATTAGATGCTATGGCAATTCCTTGTTTTATCGGTGTACCGAATCAGAAAGTAGGATGATTATGTTTTCAAAGCTAGAGCTTAGACTTATAAATAATACTCTAAAAAAAAGGATTGAAGAGGAAACTCTTGAGCTTAAACTGCTGGATGAAGATAGTGATGAGTATGTAGAAAAAGCAAATGATTTAATGTTACTTGACTCTCTAGTTTCTAAGGTTGAGAAGTTAAATATTTGAAAGTATTAGTCTATTAAAATTAAAGCGCATCAAGTGCGCTTTAATTTTTTTGTATTGTTAATCTTACTTTCCTGCAAAAGATAAGCTGGTATTTTTCTTTAAGCTATTTGCTTCTCAGCTAGGTTTAATTCCATGATTGCTTTTAGTAAACGGTAAAGATTGATTGATGCATCAATTTCTTCTTTACGGTTAGTTAAGCTCTCAATATTTAAACCTAGCGGTACATCTAAATGTGCGCAGCTTTGTAAAATTAAGTCGAGATTTTCACGGCAGATGCGCACTGATTCGCTTAAAGTATTTGCAGCATCGAGCATACGGTACTTAGTTGCCTCGGGTACAGAAATACCCAACCACTCCATAAACTCTAAAGTTTTTTCACCACCACAAGGGGTAAACGTTAAAATAATGCGTTTTGGTGTTGTGCCTTGTGCTTTACAGCTACGCGCATAACTGGTGATCAAGTCTATTGTCGCTTGGGCATTATAGACGGCTTGCGAAATAAAAAATTGACAGCCTTGCTGTGTTTTTTTAAGTAGTCTTTCATGCTCATTTCGCTTGCTCGCATGGCGCTCAGCAATCGTAACACCACCTAAAAATACATCACTATCTTGCTCTGCTAAGGTTTTGTATGCATCAGGTAGGCTTAATTTGATATCACCATCAGATGATGGACTACCGACTAGCACTAAGTTTTTTAACTCAAACTCATTTCGAGTTTCGTTTAGCCATTCGGTAAATTCAGCTTCGCCACGCTGGGCAACACTTTTATAGGTGATAACATCTTGCTGAGATAAGTTACGTAATAACTTAGAATACTCACGCGGGTCGACAGTCTCTTTGAATGGGAAAGGGCGCGGAATCGCTGTACGGCTGCTTTCATCTTGAATGTCATAAATGATTACACCATCGTATTCAATTTCGTGTAAACGACCAAGAAGCTTCTGCGCAATAGTTTCTAGTGTGGCTTTATCTGTGCCTGATTTTGGCGGTGTAGTACCAATTAGGTAGACGCCTTGATTGGTGTCTTCAATTTTCTCTTGTAGTGATAAAGCCATAATCCTCATTCCAGCTCGTGCTCATGTCTATGACAAACAATATAGCAGCCATTTAGACGTCTAGATAGATTTTTTTCATGAAAGTTTTTCAATGGCTATGAATTTTACTCATATTGAAAGCCGAGCGTTTCGCTAAATTGACACACCTGTTTACATAAATTATTGCACTGGCTCTCATATTTTCTGGCACTTTGATGCATAATCAATCAGCAATGATCATGAAAAAAATAACTAACAAGGGAACATTATGAAATTTAGATTACTAGCAACCAGTGTTGCTGTAACGCTTGCACTAAGTGGCTGCGCGAGTAATTCACAGTCAACTATGGTTAAAGAAGTCGAAATTGAGCAGCTAGCAAGCCAAGACGATAGCCGTGTATTCAGCCAAGACTACCTTTTAGAAGAGCTTGATAATGGCCTTCGAGTGATGGTGGTAAAAACCGATTACCCAGATGTAGTTTCACTGCAAATTCCGGTATCGGTAGGTTCACGTAACGAAGTTGAAGCAGGTAAAACCGGTTTTGCACACTTCTTTGAGCATATGATGTTTAAAGGCTCTGAAAAATTCCCGCAAGATGTGTATTCAGATATTTTAAAGAATTCAGGTGTTGATAATCGCGCGTACACGACCAACGATTACACTAACTATCACTTAAACTTTTCAAAAGAGCACTTAGACAAAGTACTCGAAATCGAAGCCGATATTTTCCAAAACCTCACATACAGTGAAGAACAGTTCCGCACTGAAGCGCTTACTGTTAAAGGTGAGTATCTAAAGAATAATGCCAGCCCAATTCGCAAGTTACTTTCTGCTGTTCGTAACGAAGCATTCGAAAAGCACACGTATAAGCATACCACGATGGGCTTTTTTGAAGACATTGAAGCTATGCCTGATCAAATGGCATATGGTAAAGAGTTTTTCGCTAAGTTTTATAAACCAGAGTATGTATCTTTAGTCATTGTTGGTGATGTTGATCCACAAGAAACCATGGCTATGGTGAAAAAGCATTGGGGTAACTGGAAAAAGGGCGATTACCAAGCTGATATTCCTGTTGAGCCAAAACAACAAGCTGCAAAATATGTACATGAAAAAAATGATGGTTTACCAGGTCACTGGTTGCTTGTGTCTTACAAAGGCACGGCATGGGATCCAACCCAAAAAGACCGTGCAGCCCTTGATTTAATCTCGCAGCTTTATTTCTCTAACAACTCGGCACTTTATCAAGAGCTTGTTGTTGATAAACAAATTGCTAGCCAAATGTTTACCTATAACCCAGATACTAAAGATCCGGGTTTATTACATGTGTTTGTAAAAGTCGAAAACGAAGCAGACCTTGCTAAAGCCCGTGATGCGATTAACCGTACTTATGCGCAAGCACGTACTGAGTTAGTTGATGCACAAAAGTTAGCGGATTTAAAATCAAACTTAAAGTATAGCTTTATCAATGGTCTTGATTCATCGCAGTCAATTGCGTCAACGCTTGCAAGCTACATGCATTTTGAGCGCGACCCTGAGGTTATTAACCAACTGTACGCAACTGCTGATAGCATCACTCCTGAAGATATCAAAGCGGTAGCAAACAAATATTTTGTTGATTCAAGCCGCACTACTGTGACAATGTCGGCGCTTGATAAAGTGGCTGGTTTTGAACAAGAGGTTGATTTAAACGCGCTGGTTGCAAGTATTGAACAAGCCCCAACAGAACGTCACTTTAAAGTACTTGATAAAACAAATAGCTCACCTTTAGTTGATGTTAACTGGTTATTTAATACCGGTGCAGCAGCTGATCCACAAGGTAAAAAAGGTTTAGCTGCACTCACTGCTGCGATGTTAGCACAAGGTGGCTCAGAAACTATGAGCTATAAAGATATTCAAAAAGCCTTATACCCATTGGCGGGAAGCTTTGGGTATCAAATCGATAAAGAAATGATTTCACTACGTGGCCGTGTGCACAAAGACAATGCAGCGAAGTGGTATGCACTTGTTAGCGATCAGATGTTAAACCCTGGCTTTAGAGAAGATGATTTCAAGCGTCTGAAAAAAGAGCTTATCGATAGCATTAAAGCAGGCCTTAAAGCATCAAATGACGAAGAGTTAGGTAAAGAAGTGCTTTATCATCAGCTTTATAAAGGTCACCCATACGAAAGCTATAACTATGGTGATTTATCAGACCTTGAAGCGTTGACACTTGACGATGTGAAAGCGTTTTATGCTAAGCAGTTTACTCAATCAAAATTAACGGTTGGTTTAATTGGTGCTATTCCAAGTGAAGTTAAATCAGCAATGATGAAAGATTTAACATCGCTTCCACAAGGTAAAGAAAGCCGCTTAATGATCCCAGATGCACCAGCGCTAAAGGGTCATCATGCGACTATTGTTGAAAAATCAGCGCAATCTACCGCTGTATCATTTGGTTTCCCAATCGATACTATTCGTAGCAGCGATGACTGGACAGCGCTTTGGTTAGTTCGCTCTTACTTTGGCGAACACCGCAGCTCAAACAGCTTCTTGTATCAGCGCATTCGTCAAACACGTGGTATGAACTATGGTGACTACGCGTATATTGAGTACTTCCCGCGTGGTATGTTCCAAACAAAACCTGATGCTAATTTAGGTCGTTCAGAGCAAATTTTCCAAGTATGGTTACGTCCGCTTCGTTCTAACAACGATGCGCACTTTGCAACGCGTACGGCGTTATTTGAGCTTGATAAGCTAATTAAAAATGGCATCAGCAAAGAAGATTTTGAAGCGACTCGTAACTTCTTAATTAACTTTGTGCCACAAATGGTTGCAAGCCAAGATCGCCAATTAGGCTATGCGCTTGATAGTGAGTTCTACAACACTGAGAGCTTTGTTGACTATGTGCGCGGCAAGCTTGAAAAGCTAACCCTTGATGATGTTAACCGTGTTATTCGCGATAACCTGCAAACTGAGAATATTCACTATGTGTTTATTACCGGTGATGGCAAAGACATGCAAAAACGCCTAGCCTCAGAGCAAACATCACCTATGGTGTATAACGCTGAAAAACCAGCAGAGCTTGTTGCTGAAGACAAACTGATTGCTGACTATAAACTTGCGATACCTGCAAAAAATATCAGCGTACTTGATGTTGAAAAGGTATTCCAATAACCGCTATTCAATGCCCCTAGTTAGGGGCATTTAGCTCACAATGTCAGTTTGTGTTTGTGCAACAACTAGCTTGTTTCGACCTGTTTCTTTTGCTTGATAAAGCGCTTTGTCAGCCATGTCAATTAACGTGGTCGCATTGTCTAAAAAACCAGGCACTAAAGTTGCTAAACCAATACTTACGGTTAGTTGTTGATTATGCAACTCTTCAATATGTAGCTCGGTTAATTGCGTCATAAACCGAGAGAGTAGTTGATAGGCCTGCTCGGCATGTGTGTTACCCAAAACTAATACAAATTCTTCTCCCCCGTATCTTGCACATAAATCACTGGGTCTGCGGGCAAATTGTGTAAGCAAGTTTGCTAGACTTTTTAAGCAAATATCGCCGACTAAATGGCCAAAGTTATCATTAAGCAACTTGAAATGGTCAAGATCAATCATGGCAATAGAAATGGGCTGTTTTAAACGTAAACAGCGACTCCATTCTTGTTCAAAGAAATTGTCGAAATGGCGACGATTCGCAAGTTGAGTAAGACCGTCAATGTGCGCGAGCATTTTTAATTGCTGTTCTGCTCGCATTCTTTCAGTAATGTTTAAGTGGCTAATAACGACATAGCGCTGTGATTGATATTCTAGTGGTACTGCACGCATTAAAAACCAGCGGCTTTCAGTATCACTGTGGCAAGGGTATTCTAAATAGTATTCTTGCTGTTGATTGTTGATGACTTTTTGTAGGCCTGCGAGTGCTTTTATACCAAATTCGTCACCTTGTTTTGCAGCTGATTCACAAATTGCTAAATAGTTTTGTTGGCGCCACTGCACGTCACAACTGCAATTATTATCTTGGCCAAAAGTCTGCCAACTGCGATTAACAAAGATGATATCACCTAATTCATTGATAACTACGATATGCTCAGAGATGCTATCGAGTATTAATTTTAAGAATTCTTTTGACTCAACCACTTTATTACCCAGCCAATACCAGTTATGTAAGATTAGCAACAAATGATAAGTTTTCACTGTTATGGTTGTAAAAAATAATCCGAAATGATTAGCTTTTCTGTGCTGCTGCTTTTTAAGAATATATGGATACGTCTGATAATAGCGAGGAAGGTGGCAAAACGTATTTTAGAAAATTACGTCGTTTTGGGATGCAGCTTTGTGTCAGAATCAAGCCCGAGGCTCAATTCTGACAGAGAACTTATTAAAATAAAGAGGCAATTTTCACGGCAATGCCGCACAATATTGCTACTTTCATGAAGGCTATAAGTGTTGCATAGCCACGTTGTTCCTTGGTCATTGGCTGCTCCTAAAAAATAACTAATACCGTCGCCATACCAAGGGCAAAACTAATAAACGAAGAAGCCGCTACGATTGCAGCGAGATTTTGCTTACTCACTGCGTGTATTGCGCTTTGTTCAGATACATCGTCTTCGAGTTTAATTAGCTCACCTTGGCGTACTTCAAACACTGCGCATAGGCTCATGGTGGTTTCTTTTGATGCCGCACCTTCTTTTTCAACTCGCTGAATGGTACGTAGGCTTACATCACAGGCATCGGCCAATTGCTGCTGCGTCCAATCGAATTTAAGTCTAAGCGTCTTGATTGTATTGGGATTCAGCTGCATCAGTTACTTCCCAAGAAACGGTTCAATGAAAGTAACGACTGCGTAACCAAATATTGCACCACCAATAAAACAGCCTAAGGTAACCATAGCCACTTGTTTTGGGTTATCAGTAAGCGCGGTTTGTGTGCTTTGTTTTACTAATTTACCAGCTTTGTAAAACGAACATTCAAGCTTGCCTGTGAGTATATTTTGCATCTCAAAACCGACAGCATAAGCAGTATCTTGGTAGTTAAAGTCGTGATGACTTTTAAAGCCGAAGCTGCGCTTTTCACTAACCAATTCGTCGTTTACATATATTTGTTCTTTACCGCTCATGATGTGACCAAAGCATGCGATTTGGTTATCACCATCTTGAAAGTAAAATTTATAACCTAGTTTATGTGAGTTTAGTACGTCGTTTTTCATCATCGTTTCCTTGTTAAGTTGATGATGTAAATTTAATGATTATTTTTGTTTTTTACGCCGTCAGCGATATGCCAGTGCCTATTTTGGCATATGACAGGTAAGATGTCATATCTGTTTTGTTATTGAAATATAAGAAGTTTAATTTAATTGTTGGCTTCATCTCTGAGTTTGCTTCTGTCATATGAGATAGCCTTAAAACTCCCTTAAAATGAGCAAAAAGTGGTTTTGCTACTCTGGTTATTAGATATAACCAGAACAAATAAACAACGGGTTAGTACATCTTGCTACAAATCCGTTAAACTTAAGCCTTAGCAGTTAGGTACAACCAGAAAGGCAATATTATGCGTCATGAAATTTGGCAAAAGCTCCGTGAAGAAGCAAACGAAGTCGTTTCCCGAGAACCGCTTTTAGCAAGTCACGTTTATTCGTGTGTGTTAAATCATGAATGTTTAGGTTCAGCGCTGAGTTTTATTGTTGCTAATAAACTCGCTGATGCGGTGGTTTCGGCGTTTACTATTCGTGAATTATTCGACCAAGCCTTTGTTAAATGTGACTTAATGCTAACGCATGTTGCTCATGACATAAAAGCAGTTAAAGATCGCGACCCTGCAGCTGATAGTTACTTAACTGTCATTCTTAATTTAAAAGGCTTCCATGCAATTCAGGCTCATCGACTCGCAAACTGCTTATGGCAACAAAACCGAAAAGAGCTTGCTCGCTTCATTCAAAGTAGAACCTCAGAGGTTTTTGGCGTTGATATCCATCCTGCTTGTAAAGTTGGCCATGGTATTATGTTTGACCATGCAACTGGGATTGTAATTGGTGAAACAGCGGTTATCGAAGATAACGTATCGATTCTTCAATCAGTAACCTTAGGTGGTACAGGTAACGAGCAAGGTGATCGCCACCCTAAAATTCGTGCCGGCGTATTAATTGGCGCGGGTGCAAAAGTACTGGGTAACATCGAAGTAGGTGAGGGGGCGCGTATTGGTGCCAATTCTGTGGTGCTGAGTGCGGTTCCAGCACACACTACGGTTGTTGGTGTACCAGCTAAAGTTGTGGGTAAACCAAGCTGCCCTTGCCCAGCAGAAAGCATGAACCAAAACTTTTTAGATGATGGTACGACTACCGCTAGTAATGCATCGCACACCAGTGCTATGTTGTAGTTTTACACCAATAAAGTGCAATGGAATTGTCTAAATTATCTTTTGTATTAGCTGTTATAGCGTCATTTATTTGTGGCGCTGTAGCCATGTCATTTTTTCAACCTGACCCACAACATCAGCCGCAAACTTATCAGCAAGAATTTGTTGAAATGCAAACAATGGAAGTCCCAGAGCAGCAAGCCACTGCTGTAGCGCCTGTTATTAAAAAACAAGTCGCTGAAGTTAATTCAGATAGTTCAGTAGCTGTTAGCAAGAGCGAGCTTGAGCAACAAGTTGCAGAGCTGAAGTTGCAAGTCGAAAACCAACAAGCAGTGATTGCCAGTTACCGTTCAAGTGCGATACCTCCGCAGCAAATCAACTCACATCTAGAGGATCTTTATACTTTATTAGAAGAGCAATCTCGAGATGAGGCGTGGGCTTACCAAATTGAAACAGCCATGAGCGACTTCTTAATTATGGCAGACTTACCCGTGCAGCCAGAAATGAGTATCTCTAGATGCAAAAGCTCAGTTTGTCAGTTTAAACTGCTGCAACCTGAGGGGGTTGATGAGTTGCCAAGCCATTATTGGCGTAACATGACCGATAAAATGGTGGAGCAAAGCTGGTGGAAGCAATTTAAATTTACTTCCACCACCTCAAGTGACGATAGTCTAACCATTATTGCAAGCACGGAGTAATTTTATACAACTTTTGATTGCAGTTGACCATCGGCAAGTTCGGTAGTTATAAGCTCACCAGAACTTACATCGTTAACCGATTTCACCACCCCACCTTGTTGGTTTTTAGTAATGCTGTAACCACGCGCCAACACACTGAGCGGGCTCACAGAATCTAAACGACTCGCCTGTAATGAAAGCTTGTTTCGAGAACCTGAAAGCTGTTGTTGCATTGCCTGTGTAAGCCTAGCATGTAATTGCGCCAGCTGATGCTCGCTCTTAGCTAACTGCTTTTCAGGAGAACGTTGCATTAAGCGTGGTGTTAAGTTAGCAAGTACTCGCTCATATCGCTGAATTTTACTATTCATCGCGCCGTGTAAGGCTAAACTTAGCTCATCTAATTTTTGCGCTTGTTGATTGAGTTGATTACGCGGATGACAAAGCTGTAAGCGGTGCTCAAATTGCGTTGCGGTACTGCGTTTTACTGCCAATGAATGTTTAAAGGCATGATTTAAGTGTCTAACTAACTGCTTAACTTTGTTGTGCAGCTCTTCGCTGTTTGGGCTAACAAGCTCCGCAGCAGCTGAAGGAGTGGCTGCGCGAATATCGGCGACATAATCACTAATCGTGGTATCAACTTCGTGACCGACCGCGCTAACGATGGGTAAGTGACTTGCAAAAATAGCGCGGGCTAGTTGCTCATGGTTAAAGCACCACAAATCTTCGAGTGAGCCACCACCGCGACCTAATATAAGAACATCTACTTCGTTACGCTGGTTGGCGATGTTTATTTTTTCTATTAGTTGGCTATGGGCATCTGCACCTTGCACCATTGCTGGGTAAATCACAACTTCAAGCTGCGGAGCGCGGCGTTTTAATACAGTAAGAATATCGCGAATAGCAGCCCCTGTGGCAGAAGTGATCACCCCAACACGATTTATATTGGTTGGTAATGGCTTTTTGTGGGCTGAGCTAAATAGGCCTTCTGCAGCTAAGCGCATTTTAAGGGCGTCAAATTCTTGTTTTAATAAGCCTTCACCGGCAGGGGCCATGTGTTCAACAATCAGCTGATAATCACCGCGGGGCTCATACAATGACACGCGAGCGCGAACGGTTACTTGTGCACCATTGCTCGGGCGAAAAGTTTGGCCGCGATTATTGCCACGCCACATCGCTGCTTTTACTTGTGCTCGGTCGTCTTTTAAAGTGAAGTACCAATGTCCTGAGGCTGGGGCAATAAAGTTAGAAATTTCGCCGTTTAATACCAGCGACGAAAAGCCTTGCTCTAAAACATGACGAATTTCTTTATTTAGTCGCGAGACTGTATAAACAGCCTGTGTTGATTGCGTGAAAGCCATTAAAAACCCCAGTAAAAAAATCTGTGTGTACTTTAACACAAATAAATGAATAATTTTATTTACTCGTGCCAACAACGCTGATAAAATTTGGCCGCAATTCCTTATACTCAGATCCACATGTGAGAAGTTGCACTATGCTAAGAATCGCTAAAGAAGCTCTTACCTTTGACGACGTACTTTTAGTACCAGGTCATTCTACTGTTTTGCCACACACGGCAAATATTTCAACTCGTTTAACGCGTGGTATCAATCTTAACTTGCCGCTAGTTTCAGCATCTATGGATACTGTTACAGAAGCTCGCTTAGCGATTGCTTTAGCGCAAGAAGGCGGGTTAGGTTTCATCCACAAAAACATGACAATTGAAGAGCAAGCTAAAAACGTACGTAAAGTAAAAACGTACGAAGCAGGTATTGTTTCTTTCCCTGTTACTGTGACTGCGGATCTTACAATTGCTGATGCTATCGCGCTTTCAGAAGAAAAAGGTTTTTCAGGTTTCCCTGTAACCGATGCTGACAATAACCTTGTAGGTATTGTAACAAGCCGTGATATGCGTTTTGAAACTAAGCTTGAACAGCCAGTTTCTACAGTAATGACGAAAAAAGAATCGTTAGTTACTGTAAAAGAAGGTGCAGACCGTGATGAGATTTTAGGTCTAATGCACGAGCACCGTATCGAAAAAATTCTTGTTGTTGATGATGCATTTAAATTAAAAGGCATGATCACTGTAAAAGATTATCAAAAAGCACAAGACAAGCCACACGCATGTAAAGATGAGCAAGGTCGTCTTCGTGTAGGTGCCGCTGTTGGTGTTGGTCCAGGTACTGACGAGCGTATCGCAGCCCTTGTTGAAGCAGGTGTTGACGTATTACTTATCGATACATCACATGGCCACTCACAAGGTGTAATCGACCGTGTTGCTCAAACACGTCAAACATACCCAGATTTACAAATCGTAGCAGGTAACGTTGCAACAGCTGAAGGTGCGATTGCTCTTGCTGATGCAGGTGTTGACGCTGTTAAGGTAGGTATTGGCCCTGGTTCTATTTGTACTACTCGTATCGTAACAGGTTGTGGTGTACCACAAATTACGGCTATTTCTGACGCAGTTGAAGGCTTAAAAGGCCGCGATATTCCTGTTATCGCTGACGGTGGTATTCGTTTCTCTGGTGACATCGTAAAAGCACTTGTTGCCGGTGCATCATGTGTAATGGTGGGGTCAATGTTAGCGGGTACTGAAGAAGCACCGGGTGAAGTTGAGCTATACCAAGGTCGTTACTACAAGTCTTACCGTGGTATGGGTAGCCTTGGCGCTATGAACCAAAAAGAAGGTTCATCAGACCGTTACTTCCAAAAATCGAACGAAGCAGACAAGCTTGTTCCTGAAGGTATCGAAGGCCGTGTTGCTTATAAAGGTCCTATCGCGACAATCATTCACCAACAGGTGGGCGGTCTTCGCAGCGCAATGGGCTTAACGGGCTGTGCAACAATTGAAGAGTTAAATACTAAACCTCAATTTGTTCGCGTTACTTCAGCTGGTATGGGTGAGTCACACGTTCACGACGTGCAAATTACCAAAGAAGCGCCAAACTACCGCTTAGGTTAATTACCTTAAGGTATTGAAATTACATGGGCTAGCATTTGCTAGCCCTAATTTATTGATCATCTCCCTTTGGGGGAGCAGTTCCTGACTAACGAGATACTCCATGAGCAAAGACATTCACGATTCACGAATTCTCATTTTAGATTTTGGTTCGCAATACACACAGTTAATCGCACGTCGTATACGTGAGATTGGTGTTTACTGTGAGCTATGGGCATGGGATGTAACTGAAGAGCAAATCCGCGAATTTAATCCACAAGGTATTATTTTGTCGGGTGGCCCTGAGTCTACAACACTTGAAAACAGCCCACGTGCTCCTGAGTATGTATTTAACGCAGGCGTTCCAGTACTTGGTATCTGTTACGGTATGCAAACAATGGCAACGCAACTGGGTGGTAGCGTACACAGCTCTGATAAGAAAGAGTTTGGTTATGCGCAAGTTGAGAAAGTAGGTAACTGTGCGTTATTCGATGCTATCGAAGACCACATTACTGACGGCGGTGCTGGCGTACTAGACGTTTGGATGAGCCACGGCGATAAAGTAATGGAAATTCCAGATACTTTCAAAACTACTGCTAAAACATCAACATGTCCACATGCTGCAATGTCTTGGGAAGAAAAACGTTTCTACGGCGTACAGTTCCACCCAGAAGTAACTCACACTCATCAAGGTCAACGTTTACTTGAGCGTTTTGCAATTGATATCTGTGGCTGTGAAAAGCTATGGACACCAGCTAAAATCATCGACGATGCGATTGAGCGTATTAAAGAAACTGTGGGTGATGACGAAGTTATCTTAGGCTTATCAGGTGGTGTTGATTCATCTGTTGTTGCTATGCTTATTCACCGTGCAATCGGCGACAAGCTAACGTGTGTATTCGTTGATAACGGTCTACTTCGTTTAAACGAAGGTCAGCAAGTTATGGACATGTTTGGCAACAAGTTTGGCCTAAACATTGTTAAAGTAGATGCTGAAGATCAATTCTTAGCAGACTTAGCTGGTAAGTCAGACCCAGAAGATAAGCGTAAAGCGATTGGTCATACTTTCATTAAAGTATTTGACGAGCAAGCTAAAAAGCTGAAAAGCGCTAAATGGTTAGGTCAAGGTACTATCTACCCAGACGTAATCGAATCTGCTGCATCAGCAACAGGCAAAGCACACGTAATCAAATCTCACCACAACGTAGGTGGTTTACCAGACGACATGGAAATGGGTCTTGTAGAGCCATTACGTGAGCTATTCAAAGATGAAGTACGTAAAATTGGCCTTGAGCTTGGTCTACCTTACGACATGCTTTACCGTCACCCATTCCCGGGTCCTGGTTTAGGTGTTCGTGTACTTGGTGAAATCAAGAAAGAGTACTGTGACTTACTACGTCGCGCAGATGCTATCTTCATCGAAGAGCTACACAAAGCTGAGCTTTACCACAAAGTAAGCCAAGCATTCACTGTATTCTTACCAGTTAAATCGGTAGGTGTAATGGGTGATGCGCGTAAATACGACTGGGTTGTATCACTACGTTGTGTTGAAACTATCGACTTTATGACGGCACGTTGGTCACACTTACCTTATGAGTTCTTAGGTGTGGTTTCTAACCGTATCATCAACGAAATCGATGGTATCTCACGTGTTGTTTACGATATTTCAGGTAAACCACCGGCAACAATCGAATGGGAATAGGGCTAGCTAAAAAGAGCTAATAAAGCCTTAAGCCAATAAAAAATGCCAGTCAGTTTTACTGACTGGCATTTTTTATTGGGATAATAACTGTTGGTTTTCAGAAATCAGCATATCCAGAAATCGACAACAGCTCTAACTCTGCATAAGCGTGCCAAATCTGAGTAAATAGCCAACCAAAGAGGCTGAACACAGCACACATTTGTGCTGATAAGAGTTTGTGATTAAGTGACTAGGTCTTCCTGTTAACACTGTTGTTAGCCATGAAGCTTAAACTCTCGTGACAAATGTGACGGTTAATGAGTAAGCACTAATAGCTTTGAGTCTTCGATTACACAGAATATGTAGCACAGTACGAGTTTTTTGGTGAGCTTCAGATACTTAATAACAGTTTCCATCTTGGCGCAAAGAAAATGGAGAAGTATCGATAGCCCACCGTTTAAATTTTGTGCGCGTTGTAGTCAGTCTGTTAAATATTTAAGGTTAAACAAGCGTGCCTTTCGAGCCATGTGGTTCAGAACGCAAATATTGAGGCGGAGCCTGAACCTGAGCACCTAGCGCAACGGCAGCTTGCCAAGGCCAATGCGGATTAAAAAGCACAGAGCGACCTAATGCAACCAAATCGGCATCCCCTTGTTTCAGCGCTTCTTCAGCCTGCTGTGGCTCGGTGATTAAGCCTACACCTATTACCGGTATTGTAACTTGTTGGCGAATGGCACTAGCAAACGGAAGCTGATACCCTGGTTTTACATCAATGGATTGCTGCGGCGAAAGCCCACCACTGGAAACATGCAGATAGTCACAACCCAGCTGTTCCAGTTGCTGACCAAACACAATCGATTGCTCAACATCCCAACCGCCATCAACCCAGTCAGTTGCCGAGAGACAAACTCCAACCGGAACTGAAGAAGGGATGGCTTTACGCACAGCTTCAAATACTTCAAGTGGAAAGCGTAGGCGATTTTCCAGCGAACCACCATATTGGTCCTGCCTTTGGTTACTTAGTGGAGAAAGAAATTGGTGGAGTAGGTAACCATGCGCCGCATGGATTTCTATTAGATCAATTCCTACACGTACTGCACGAATTGCGCTGTCAACAAACGCCTGTTTAATACGCGCAAGACCCGCTAAGTCGAGTGACTCTGGCGTTTCGTCTTGCTCATTGAAGCCCAACGCAGAAGGAGCAACCGTTTGCCAGCCACCTTCATCCATCGTCAATTTATGACCTCCCTGCCATGGCACATGACAAGAAGCCTTTCGCCCGGCATGACCAAGCTGAATACCTATACGAATGGGAGACCAAGCGCGAACATCAGACAAAACACTGTCTAATGCGGCTTCTGTTGCGTCATCCCACAGTCCTAAATCTCCCGCAGAAATACGGCCAATAGGTTCAACAGCTGTGGCCTCCAAAATTAGCAATCCAGCGCCAGACGTTGCCAGCGAACCATAGTGCATGCGGTGCCAGGAGCTAGCCTGTCCAGATTCGGCAGAGTATTGACACATTGGTGCGATAACTATGTGGTTTGTAAGATTGAGCTCTCCGATTTTCGCGGCACTAAATAATTGGCTCATTTTAACCTCTCAATGTTGTTTTCAACAGAATGCCATAGGATGGCCTCACCCCCAATTTTTCTGAGCAAAGTAGGGGAGGCTGAATCCCTCCTGCTGGTACCTATTTTTTGTATTTGCTTAATCAGTTGTTATTTCTAAATAGCATGAATATGAAATGTGATTACTGTGTTTATTAATCATAAGGTTAAAGTGGTCATCACATGTTCCTTTTTCAAGGGCGGTCACTGTTGATACTCAATAAATTGCGAATAAGTAACATCGGCTTTAATTTTAGTTAATTAATGGCTTCCTATTTTCTCATGCCTTGTGCATTTCAATATTCAAAGCGACGAGTCGCAAAAAACAAAACGGCGAATTAGCGTGCTAATTCGCCGTTTTGTTTATTTAAGAAGCAGTTAAACTAAAAACTGTGTTTTTTTACTTTACCTTTGAAAAAAGCTCTATATAATTCGTCGTCATTGCAGGGGCGTAGTTCCAATTGGTAGAACAGCGGTCTCCAAAACCGACGGTTGGGAGTTCGAATCTCTCCGCCCCTGCCATTTCTTCCTGCTTTACTTTAATCGCAAATCTTCCTATATTACTTGCTCTTAATCATGATTGAGTTGTTATGAATCCAAGTTACGCTGCGATATTCTCTGTACAATCACTCGAGTTAAAACAACATTATCGAACTGTGCCTGAAACTCAGGATGAACAAGTCACTGTAACAGCACAAGCACCTTTAGTACTTCCACTGCAGCTACATCAAGATCTTGAAAAAGCGTTTGCTCCAATAGTGATCACACAGGTAGTAAAAGCTGAGAATATTAGCTGGCAGGATGGCTGTTTAGCCTTGCCGAGTGAGAAGCTCACAGCTGAGCAGAAGAAACAACTTTGGTCTTTAATTGGTGAACAACTTGATAAGCTTTAAACCTGTAGATGCAACCTATATTAGCCAGTTAATGGCTATTGAAAATGCCTGTCATAGTCATCCGTGGACAGAAAAGACCATGCTGTCGTGTTTAGCTGGTCGCTATTTTAACCTTGCAGCCTTTAGTGATGATGAAATGCTTGGCTTTTACATCGGTGAACAAGCAGGGCCTGACTTTACTCTAATGGATATTTGTGTAGCGCCAGCGTATCAAGGGCAGGGTATTGCAAAACAATTATTAAATGCATTTATTGAGCATGGTGAGCAATACCAAGCAGAGAACTTATTTTTAGAAGTGCGAGAATCAAACAAACCTGCAATTGGTTTGTACGAGAGTGCAGGCTTTAGCTCAATGTCAGTGCGTAAAAATTACTACCCAACTGCGACAGGTAATGAAGATGCTATTTTGATGGGGCTAACTTTAAGGCTTTAGTTAAGCGGCCTCTTTTAGAGCACTAATGAGTGCTTCATAACAGTCTGCAACTTGTGCCATTTGGTTCGTGCTCAATGCCGTTTCTAGTTGACCTGCCGTTTTGTGGATTTCTTCAAAACTAAAACACCCAGCGCTGCCTTTAATACTGTGTGCAAGAGAGCGTAATGCCTCCCACTCTTTTGCACGATACAGTCGTACTACTTGGCTTAAATAATCAGGCAGTTTAGAACGGTAGTTATCATTGATCTGTTGGAATTTCTCACTTTTCAGTAAGTTTTCCCATTTATTTTGACTGTCTTTTTCAATATTTAAGTAGCTAACTAGTACTTTCTCGAGAGCGTGTTTATCGATTGGTTTAGCCAGCGCCTCATCGCAACCAGCTTCTAAATAAGTATCAACGTCATTTTTCATAACGTTTGCTGTTAAGGCTATGATAGGGCCATCGTATGCAGCATGACGGAGCATTTGCGTTGCTTCTAATCCACCCATTACTGGCATTTGCATATCCATGATAATCAACTGATAGTCATTAACCAGAGCCATTTCTACGGCTTCAGCGCCGTTTTTCGCAATGTCAGGCTCGAGCCCCCAAGTTTGTAGCAATAGTTTTATCAATAATTGATTATCTGGATTATCCTCAGCCACTAAAATATGAGCATCAAAACTATTTTCTGCGAAGGATAATTGTGTATCTGAACCCGGAGACAGTTGTTCATAGTTGTGAATAAACGCATTACGTTGTAATTGTTCAGGGTTTAAATGACAGGCCACTTGCACGGTAAAGCTACTACCTTTACCTAGCTCGCTGACAAGCTTTACATCTCCCCCTAATAGCTGGGCCAAGTTCTTTGAAATACATAAACCTAGGCCCGTTCCACCAAATCGACGAGTTGTTGTGGCATCGGCTTGTTCGAACGGTTTAAATACTCGCTCAACTTCACGCTCAGACATACCAATTCCGGTATCTTCAATGACAAATTCTAATAGCTGTCGCTCATCGTTATAGTGAATATCAAGCGAGATAAAGCCTTGCTCAGTAAATTTAACGGCATTGCTAGCAATGTTTATTAATATTTGTTTTAAGCGTGTGGTATCACTGTTAATGCTTTGAGGAATTGGTAAGTTGTAATTAATATTAAACTGCAGTTGCTTTTGATTCGCTAATGGACGAATGATTGAATCAATATCATGAATTAATTGAACAACCGAGCAAGGGCTTCGTTCGACAGCCAGTTTTTCTGCTTCAATTTTAGATAAATCGAGAATGTTATTTATGAGCTCTAAAAGGTGTTTAGAGTTTCGCAAAATTGTACTTAAATGCTGCTCATCATTCACCGCATCTTTGTTGTGTAGCAGTTGCTCAGTAAAACCCATGATTGCGGTAAGTGGGGTGCGAATTTCATGGCTCATATTTGCTAAAAAGCGGCTCTTTAATTGGTTTGCTTGTTCAGCTTGGGCAATAGCCACTTCAAGTTTGTTATTCATAGCTTCAAGCGCTTTAGTTCGGCTTTCTACTTTTTCTTCAAGGTGGTGTTTGTACTCTTCGAGTTCATCTTGGTAGTCACGAATTTGATTTACCATGTGATTAAAATCGTTAAATAAGACACCTACTTCATCGTTAGTATGCGCAGGTAAATAAACTGATAAGTCACCATCACCTACTCGGTGACTCGCAGCACCTAATAATTCGACAGGGGTTAACAGTAAATTACGAACAACGATATAAATTAAAATAGGTAACGAGATCACTGAAATAATTACAATCAGTGCAGTTATTAAGCTAATTGCTTTACCTGACTGATAGAGTAAATCTTTGGGAGTTGTTGAAACCAAATAGTCGCCGTCCGTCATTTGCACAGCGTAGATAATTCGCTCTTCTTTATCGATACTTGATAATTCAATATCGGCCAGTTTTCCGTAATCAGCTAATCTCTTTATTTGCTCGAGCTCATATTCACTTAAGTAATTGCCGCGCAGGTCATAATCAGAGCTAAATAAAATTTGCCCTTTAGTCGTTAAGAATAAATTTAGGGTGTTATTAAATGGGGCTTCTAAAATACTGGCGTTTAAAATAGATGGCTCAACATGTACCACAATAAAGCCAAGCTGCTGAGGCTGTTTTAGGTAGTAATCAATGTTATAAATTGGATGCACAAAATAGAGGCTGGTCGAACCGTCTTCTTTGGGGATCATAAATTGCTGTTGACGCAGGTTTGATTTGAGTACTTGTTTGAAAAACGGGTAGCTCTTTGGCGCTGGGGTCAATTGGCTTGAATAAAAAGCATCACTTCTGCCGTCTGGGGCAACATAATTAATACTAATTATATCTGGGTAAGCTTCTGAATAACTGGCAAATACATTCATTAATTCGCCAAGTCGCTCGATATATTGATTTTTAGAGCCCGGCTCTCGAGACAAAAAGTCGGCAAGTACTGGAGACGTTGATAATAAACGCGTAATAGAATGAAACGAGTCTATGTAGTTGAAGATCTTCTGTTGTTGTTGTTCAACAAAGCGACTCACAATCAGCTCAGCTTGTTTTTTTGTTGAATTGGTCACATTGGTTAAGGTAAAGCCACCTAAAAACAACAAAGGTAAAATCACTAATGGGGTGATATACCATAATAATCGAATACTGAGCTTACTGGTTTTCATGACCTAAATTAATATCCTCCGTGCAATTTATCCATAGTATGCGTTACAACTTGATTACACAAGCTTAGCAAAAAAGTGAACAACGAAAATCCCTAACCCAAGGTGAATAATTACTTACAATCGCTGCTTTTTTGGCTAAGACAAACAAGGTATAATACTCGGCAATTCTATTTTATTTTTACAGTGCGCACCGAGCTTTATAATTTATAAGGCAGTTAAGTGCGCTTTGTTATGACTAAAAGCAGCTTACATGTCTAATTTAACTACCGAAATTAATAAACGACGCACCTTTGCGATCATCTCGCACCCTGATGCCGCCCAGCCTTTCAACGCTTAAAACCACCTTTCATTGCACACCACAATCACATCTCTACGTACTGAATTTAAAGGCTTTTTGTCTTTTTCTCGTTTCTTTGCTTTTCAATGATGTTCAAGCGTAACCTCGGAAAGTGTGTACAAACTTGAGTACAAATTCCGTTTTAGAGGCCTTTGGTGAAAATTCCATGACACAAATCTGGCTGTAGGCCTTGTGTTTACTGGGTTTGATGAAGAAAGTACTTCCTGCTTTTGGTACTTTGGTTTCGACATTACAAAAGCGGAATAAATGCGATCATCTCTAGTTTTTTGTTTATAAGTTTATGAATTTAAAGGGTTCGTCATTGTGGTTTTTGATGTGTCATTGTTGCGAGTGTACAAACAGTGTGTACAAATTTTTCTCGTTAGGCGTGTTGATTGCTATTCATGACACAAACCGCCTTGTAGCCCTTGTTATTCATAGGTTTGAGCTGAAAAGTACCTAATAGCAACATTCGTGTTTCGATAAGGCTGATCTTCTGAACAAATCATGCATCTTTCTGACCATCAACAAGTGATGAATCAGGCGATGATAGCTTTACATTGATTTTCAGGAGAATGCAGATGACAGCAGTAGCGCACCAGGTAACCCCTTTTCTAACATCTTACGAAGTGATGGCTCGTTACCACATTAGCTATACGACGCTCTGGCGAAGAATAAAAGATGGCAGCTTGCCGCAACCTCGTATCAACCGAAATACACGAAACAAGCTGTGGCACATTGAAGATTTGGAGGAGTATGAGAAGAAAGAGGACTGAGCCTCTTTCTTTTATTTTATTGTCCGAAACGCCAGTTGAACGGAAAGCCTGTCGGCTCGATGATGGTCTCTAGCTGTTGATACCAAACGTCGTAAGCATGACGCATTTCATCCAGGTACTGATATTGGTTGTAGATAGCATCCAACCCTTTTTTGCTGTGGCCAATCATCAACTCGGCAACTTCTTGCGTCGTGATGGCCGACATTCGCGTTCGCATAGTTCTGCGAAGATCATGCATAGACCAATGTTCCATCTCGACACTAAGCGACCTGCGAGCCCAAATTTTCACATTGTTAGGAATAGTGGTATCAAAGCCATTTGTGGCAAGCTCTTCTTGTCCGTTCGCGGGAAACAAGTAGGTTGATTTGCTCATCTGCATCGCCAGTTCAATCAGCTCAATAGCTGGCTTAATCAATGGCCGCATGATCGGCGCTCCAATTTTCTCACCTTGTTTGCGGATCTCTATGGGCACTGTCCACATTGCAGATTGCAAGTCAAAGTGATGCTTTTCAGCTTGAATGAGTTCGCCCTTGCGCCCTCCCAATAAGAGAAGCAGTTTTATGTAGATGCGATTCTTCTCAGTGATTTTTGACTCATGCAAATAGCGCCAAAGTATCCTGATCTCGTTGTCATTTAGCACCCGAGTTCGTTTGCCTTTCTTACCGCCAACCTTTTTTGCTGTGATCCCAGCGGCAGCGTTAATTTCCAAAATTTGTTCATCAATCAGCCAGTCATAAAACTTGTGCAGCACAGACACCAGACGTTCTGTGTTTGAAGGGGACGACTCCGAAACCTCACGAAGACAGTTTCGCAAGGACAATTCATTGATGTCAGTTAATGGGTACTTGCCAAGTCGGGGCAGCAAATATATTTCACTGCTGCGTTTTTGGTAGTGCCACGTTTTCTCCTTTAGCCCTTGCTTACCGGCAGAGTCTATCCAGTCTCGAAAAATCGATTCGAAGCTTTGATTGGCAGAATACTTGGCCCGTTCCTGCTGTAGGTAGAGCTTGGGGTTTCTGCCCTGGTCGAGTACCGCCCTTAACCTATCCAGCTCATTCCTAGCTTCAGCAAGCTTCATAAGTGGGTAAGTACCAATGTCTACCCGCTGTTGCTTGCCATCGAAACGATAACGAAACTGAAAAACAATTTTGCCCTTGGGCGATACCCGAGCACTTAGCCCATCTCGGTCGGCTTTTACTACGGTTTCTTTTGCTTCTTTATTTAACCTGGCATCGAGCCAGCTAACTGATAACGCCATGTTATAAGCCCAGCCCTAGTTTGGATTTTAATGATTGTTTACGTGATTCTGCTTTGGGTTCTGGCGCTGTACTCATGGAAGTAACGTCACCATCTGGTGCATGGCCATCCACCGGTGCAGATGTCGTGGATAGATTGGGTTGGCTCATGTGAATTAACCCAAAGGTGGCCAGCATCCGCAGACGCTCAGCGCGTTCCCGTGGTGGCGTCTTTTCCAATTCTTTGAGCAGTTCAGGGTGGCTCCCTGGGGGAATGTTGACGACAACTCTCATAATCAGGCCCCATAAAACCAGAAGCCTCGGACGTTCGCCAAAACAGACTGTTCCGGCACGATTATCTTGCTTCGTGAAAAAATCTCCTTGGCCGCTTCCTTATAAGCCATGGCTCCACCTCCGGCGATCAATACCAAGTCCGCATTGATGCTTTCGTCACGCATGGATTGGCGCATGGCTGTAAGAGCAACAGGCGCTACCTTTTTCATGGCAGCATTCAGATAAGGTGAAATATCGACTTTTTCTCCAAATAGCAGGACCTGTAAGTCGCCAGTTCTCATGGCTTTTTCAAGTCGATCCATTCCGACTTTGGCACCGTGATCTTCTGAAATCAGCTTATCAATGGTTTCCAGTAGCACGGACATTGCCTGAAGACTGGTTCCTGATGAGCTGTAGCGAATTTCTCCGGCCTCAAGGGCAACCCAGTCAACAGAAAAAAAGCCGGGATCGATGACGACGACGCGACCTTCTTCAATCAAGCCCAAATCACCACCTGTTTGAACTAGATCCATATAGGCACCGGCAGGCTGCGGCAGCACTTTGACGTCATGAACGGTGATGCTGCGTTTAGGCGTCACTTGATGGACACCTTTTAGGCGCTTCACAAGGTCAGATTTACGTTGTGGTTCATGAAACTGGGAAACCGGTAATCCAGTGACAACCAAATCGATGGATTCTGTTTCAGCCATTAACAAGGCGGCATGAAAAAGTGCCTTATAGGTTTTTGTGGTGGGATATTCCGGGTGAAGCTCTCGTTCCCAGCCTTGAAGGCGTCCAGCAGGAACACCAGCGGCCCAGCGCTCATTATCGACTGACACATACAAACAAGTTTCATCATCGCCTCCACCGATACGCTCTGGCATACGATCCGCAGGACCGGCACCCGCAGGCAGAATAATGGTTTTCGGTTCACTGCCTGATTGGCCAATTGCCAGCTTCAGGTTTGAGTAACCGATATCTACGCCTAGTACAAACATACTTATCTCCTGTGCACTCAAAGTGCTCTAACGGTTTTCAATCAACCGCACTGGCCACGCTTGGGCATTTCCAAGTGCTCTGGCGGTTCACTCAAATGTCATTATCAGGATTCGGTGCACTGGCGGTGGGCAGAAAGGTGACAAATCCTTTCATCTATCTGCCTGTTGCATTTTCGCAAAAGTATGAGAATAGGCTCTGTTTGGCGGCGGATGACCTAGTCAAAAAAATCGAGACGCCAAACGTCGTTTGCATTCTGGCCTGAACTCGCCAAACGGTTTGTATCTTCATGACGATACGTCGTTTTAGGCGTTTTTAAGTGAAATCGGGCTGTATCCCTTGTCAGGTATGGGATTGCGCGAGTTGATTTATATCGAGACGCCAAACAGTGATTGTTACGGCAGTTTTACGTTTGGCGTTTCGATCCAAAAGCCAAACGGATAGTGGTTTTGGCTTTTGGGGTTAATTGGATGGGGAAATTGGTTTGGTAGAAATCGTCAATGAACAATGGAAAGCAGAGGTATCAGATTTACTTCAGCAAGAAACAGACAGGCTAAAAGCGCTGGCACGAGCTGAAGTTGATGACTTTTGGGTTACCCATTACAAGGTTCGAGAGAATGAGCCCTTTAAAGACTGGGGTCTGCTTGGTGTCCGTATCAGAGACTTTAAGTATGGCTTTGGCATAGAGTGGTACATCAACAGTTTTCACGGTCAACGAGGCAAGCGCGTAGTCTTTAGCAAGGGGCTGCGTATATCAAAGACGAAGCTGAGATACGCATTTTTGGACTGCCAAGGTCTAGCCAAAGAATGGGAGTTAGCGCTGGCCATGGAGAAAGAAGAATTCTTCAGTGATATTCGACGCCAGGTTGATAAGCTCAACATGCTGCGTCGCAGAGTGAATGCATATTGAGTCAACTGCGCTACTTCACTCGTGGTAACTGGTCCCAGCGTGTTGTATAAGCGGGAGACAAATGCTCTCGCTTCATCGACCAATCTTTCTTCGTACCTTGTCCAGCAAAGAAAACCTTTCCGGCACCGCTTTGGTTAATGGTGTCCAATACAGACATTAACTGCTGGCTATTAGCGCGGGTCGATACGTCATCGAATAGTCCTGGTTGAAACATGCCAGGATCGTAAAAGTCAGACAGCATGACGCCCGCTTTGGCATAACGAAAACCATCCTTCCAAATTCGCTTGAGTAAGTGATTGGCCAGCTCGATAAAATCCCGCGTATCGCAACTGGGGATCAGTAACTCACCGGATGCGGAATTGCTGTACTGCGGCTCGTTGTCCTTAAAGGGGCTGGTTCGTATAAACACGGTCATCACTTTGGCTTGCTGCTGTTCTTTGCGTAGCTTCTCAGTGGCGCGGGTTGCGTATTCGCATACGGCCTCACGTAACAATTCAAATTGCGTTACTTTTGCGCCAAATGAACGGCTACAGACGATTTGCTTCTTAGTTGGCGGGATCTCTTCAAGTTCAATGCACGACTCACCATTGAGCTCTCTGACGGTTCTTTCTAAAACCACCGAAAACTGGTCTCTGATGGCTCTAGGAGAGGCATTGGCGAGATCTAAGGCTGTGGTGATACCCAACGCATTTAAACGCTTAGAAAGCCGTCTACCAACGCCCCAAACATCATCAACCGGAACTAATGCGAGCAATCGACGTTGCCGTTCTGGATTGGTCAGGTCTACAACGCCCTGAGTGGCTGGATACTTTTTAGCGGCATGGTTTGCCAGTTTGGCGAGTGTTTTAGTCGGTGCAATGCCTACACAGACGGTGATCCCAATCCAGTGGCCTATGCGCTCTCGCACTTGTTGTCCGAACTCGACAAGAGATATGGCAGACTCAATACCGGTTAAGTCCAAAAACGCTTCGTCAATGGAGTAAACCTCTACTCGTGGTGCCATCTCCTCCAAAGTGCGCATCACTCGACTGCTTAAATCCGCATACAGCTCATACAGTTGGCTAAGAATTCCCGCTAAAAATAGACGAGTAAGTGAGCAACCATTCTGCCGCATGGGTTGCTGGCGTCTAACACCAGAAAAATCACCCAGCCCAACCCGCTGTCTATTTTTTAAGGTGGGCATTCATCTACATGTCTAATTTTTTACCAATTTGATCGCTAAGATGTACTAATTTGATTACCGAGGGAGACTGACGGACTAATTACTTAGGGGCTTAATCGTACAATCTCCACTCGACACCACACAACTCACTTCTGGACATTTCTGAGTTGCATTTTAGCTAATTTAGAAAAACATGAATTAGATAAAGTATGGAAATTTCAAATCAATATGAGGCGGACATGAAGAAATTGAAAAAAGTAGCTTAACTGGGTTGGTCAATTTTGGTTGACCACGTCATGTTCCGGTGAGTACGCAAGTCATTGGCGCTAACGAATATGAAGGTCACTTTGCTTTTGACTTACTCTATAACAACTCTTCAGATATACAGCCTAATACCTTATCGACCGATACGCATGGTACC
>NZ_JAMXSK010000030.1:0-41601 GCF_024124645.1 Pseudoalteromonas sp. Ps84H-4
ACATAGAAAAGGCGCTCAATGCGAGGCCGAGAAAATGTCTAGGGTTTAGGCAACCAGCGGTAATATTCGATGAATTACGCAAAGCAGCCTAATTTAGCGAGTGGTGCACTTCGGACTTGAATTCGCGATAACCGCAAAAATCCTCTGGCGTGGTGGCCCCGTACTGGGTTAGTCTTAAGGCTAATTAGTAGAGGTAACCATGTCACAAATCAAAAAGAGTCACAAACTAGACGGTGTCTGTTATGACATACGTGGGCCTGTGCTTGCACAAGCTCGAAAAATGGAAGACGAAGGGCAAAAAGTATTAAAGCTAAACATTGGCAATCCTGCTGCCTTTGGCTTTGATATGCCTGAAGATATGCACAAAGATATCATTCGTAACTTATATTCAGCCCAAGGCTACTGTGACTCTAAAGGCCTCTACTCAGCCCGTGTGGCTGTCTATCAACACTATCAGCAACGAGGTTTATTTAATCTTGATGTCGATAATATTTATATTGGCAATGGGGTCAGCGAATTAATTCAAATGACCACACAAGCATTACTTGATAATGACGACGAAGTGCTTATTCCTGCACCGGATTATCCGCTATGGACAGCTTCGGTTAAATTAGCAGGGGGTAACCCTGTGCATTATCTATGTGATGAAGAACAAGATTGGTTTCCTGATATTGCTGATATTAAATCGAAGATCACGTCAAAGACTAAAGCGTTGGTGCTTATAAATCCGAATAACCCAACCGGTGCGGTGTATAGCGATGATCTGTTGATGGAACTTATCAATATTGCTCGTGAGCACAAGTTATTGTTACTGAGCGATGAGATTTACGAGAAAATCTTGTATGACGGTGTCAGCCACAGCTCGATTGGTGCGCTGTGTGATGATGTGCCAATTATCACCTTTAATGGCCTAGCAAAAACGTACCGCGCGGCAGGATTGCGTATGGGCTGGATGGTGTTAAGCGGTCGTACTAGCATGATGGAAGATTTAAGTCGTGGCCTAGATATGCTGGCATCCATGCGCTTATGTGCCAATGTGCCTGCTCAGTATGCTATTCAACAAGCTTTAGGCGGTGTGCAGTCAATCGATAACTTGATAAACCCAGGTGGTCGGCTGTACGTTCAGCGTGATATTGCATGGCGTGGTTTAAATGCCATTGATGGTATTAGCTGTAAGAAGCCTAAAGGGGCACTTTACGCATTTGCGAAGGTGGATACGGCGCACTTTAATATTAAAAACGATGAGCGCATGATTTTAGACTTACTCAAAGCTGAGAAAATCTTATTAGTGCATGGTCGCGCATTTAATTGGCCTGATCCTGATCATTTCAGATTGGTATTTTTACCAAACAAAGATGATTTAACAGAAGCCATGAGTAAGATGCAGCGATTCTTCGCTGATTATCGACAAAGTTAAAAAAAGCGAGCCGAGGCTCGCTTTTTTAATAAGCTTTATCAACACGCACCGTGTTATCGGTGAGGTACACCAAACGTACTTTATCACCTTGGTTGAACAGCATTTGGTTGTCTTTGTCTTGCACAACCATAAACTGTTCGCCGCTTTCTACTTTGATCATCAATTCAACGAGCTGATATTGTATGACGCGACTGTTTTGTTGGCGGTTGTGAGCAACAGAGCCACCAATCATCGAACCTAAAATGGTTGCTACAGTGCGGCCACTGCCGCCACCAAACTGATTACCGATAACACCGCCAATAAGCGCACCACCAAAGGTTTCCCAGCCATTGGTTCTGTCTCTGACCAGTTCTTGTTCGGTAATGGTTCGTACTGATTGTACTGAGCCAAATAACACCTGTTGTACTGGTACTGCTTTGTTACGCTGATAGTCAGCATAACTAGGCGAGCTCAGTAATAAACAGCTTGCTAGGATTGCTACTAGGTATTTCATAACCCCTCCTGACTACCAGCCAAAGGTTGATTTCTCACGTGTTTTGCGGATTTCAGTTTCATCAGCCCATTCAACTAGGCCGCTTTTTAAATCCATTAAACGCATGGTGAATTTGTAATACACATCAGCCTTGTCAGCATTTGATTTAACAATGCTCGATAAGTTGCCGTATAACATATATTGCGCACCAACTTGCTGGCCAAAAGCGATAGCGGTATTTGGATCGACAAGTGGATCGACGTTTTGGAAATTAAGTTGTTCGCGCACAGCTTCAACACGGGTCATATCAACAAAGCGGAACTTACCACTGCGTAATAACTGTGTTGAGATCGAATCGGTGATTGATTCAGTATCAATGTGCTCGCTCGTTTTGTTTTTAATACGCTCAACAAACACGATAGGGCGAGTATTTGCTGTCATGGTGCCAACCACAGGTGAAGCAAGTAACGAGTCTGTCATTTGGCTTGCTACTTTTTGTAGATCCGTTGAGCCAAAATTGATATCTGTGGTTTCAACAGCTTGCGCATCACCATAGCTAACAACGGCTTTATTAGCACAACCAGACAGCAACAAAGCGCTTGTCATTGCAACGGCCGCAGCCGACTTAACAGAAAGTAATTTCATTGTAGTATCCTTAATCTTCAAATTCTTGTGCTTCTGTTGACACTTCACGCACTGCAAGCGAGAAGGTGACAGCATTTGCTGTCGGGGCTAGGCCCGGTAATTGGGTCTTAGCAAATCCAAATAATGTAATGGGTTGCCAAGGTGAATGGTTGCCGCGAATAACAAAGCCATCAGCGTCATACCAAGTAAATTGATATTGTAAGTATTGAGACTTTTTATACTGGCTTGCCAGTGTCACAACAACATCGGTTAAGCCATTTGTTTGGCGTGTTTTTACATCTGTAATGGCTAATTTCTTGCCAAGTTCAGGGTTATTAACAATCAGTTGTTGGTTATACTGTTGTGATGCCTGCTCAACACCAATGCCAGAAGTGGTAGGGCGTGAGGAGCAAGCCGCAACAAGTAAAATGGTTAATAGTGGCACTAAGTATTTCATCATTGCTCCTAGAGTTGTACAACATGTGTGTCGTAGTAGTTATTTATAGAGGTTAGGAAAATCAAGGTTAACCCTTGCTTACTAACCGTAAAGTCTATTTCGCCATGTCCCGGCACGCTTAAAGCGTGCTGACCTGCTGACATCGCGTGCTGTGCAATACTCAGTTGACTTGGTAAAGTCGACCAGCTTCGCGTATCAGCTTGCTCTGATGCTATGTTATAAATATTCGCTAAAATATTACCGACATCGCCGCCGCTTCTTGCCAATTCTGCGCGCATCTTTTCTTTTGCTACCAAACGCATTACTTGACGGGTTATTCTGCCAGCACTTTGATCTTTCAAAGTTTTTGCTGCCAGTGCTTCAAGCCTAACAATGGGCGTCAGTGGCAAATTTTCGCCATCAAGAGTCACTGTTTTATTACTGCCCGCATAGGGCGCATCGCGATAAACTGGCATGGCAATACTGTAAAAGCGTGCATCACCCCGGGAGGTATAAATGGGTAATCGTAAATGAAACTCTTGCCTTGCTGGTATTAACCCTTGCTCTGCAATTACAATAACTTGTCCCGTGTTTGCTTGCGTCTGCTTTAGCTTGCCAAAGCGTTTGCTAAATTCTTCAAAGTCCTGATCAAACCCTTGTTTTTTGGCAAGGCGTAACACTGTTTGCTGTAAGTAGCTATTTTCGCTATTTATTTCGAGTGCTTTCTTATAGTCGATATAGGCATCATCAAACTGTTTATCTGCCTCATAAAGTAGGCCAGACAAATAAAACGTAAAGGCATTTTGAAAGCCATTTTTGACATTACCAATTAGCTCGGCCATATCAGGGTAGCCTTCGGCTGCCTGTTCTGCTTGTTGATCAAGTACAGCTTGGTTGTCTTTTAGCGCATCTTCTTGCACTTTATTTGCACGTCTAACTTCAACTAATGCAGATTCAAGTTGTTTATCAAATACATAACTCAGTGCTTTGTAGCTATGCAGCATGGTCATTTCATAGGCTGCAGGCTCATAACCAATCACTGAGTCATTGGTTAATAATGAGTTTGTTTGTTCAAGGCCTGCGCTCAGTTGCACTTTGGCTGCTTGACGTTTTTTTTCCATATTTTGATAAACAGCTTCAAAGGTCTCATTAGCCTGAGAATTTTGTTTAGCCAAAAATTCAAGACGGGCTGTTTCAAGCTGATTCAATAAATAGTTACTATGGCCGCGGCTATTACTTGGCAAAAGTTGCTGCGCACTTGCTATGTTATTTTGAGAAACAGCTTGGCGCACAGGTCTTAGCTGCGTCGCATAATCTTGGAATAGATCAGTAATACCTATGGTACTGCAACCAGATAACAGTAGAGCAGCTCCAATAAATAAACGTCGATGCACTGAACACTCCTTTTAAACAATGTACTCAGATTAGCATACGCGGCTTAACCTTCTATGATAAATTATGTAAAAAATCGTAAGTTAATTGTCTAATTTTAGGTCTTATCTTTTTTAAAACCAAAAGGATAACTCATTTGTTGAGCACCATACTGTATACCTTGATTGCACTTTGTGCGTTTGCAGCTAACTCTTTGCTGTGCCGAATGGCATTACAAAGTGGTGATATTGATCCGTTAAGTTTTACTGCTATTCGCTTAGCCAGTGGGGCGTTTATGTTGCTTGGCTTACTTTTATGGCAAATAAAGCTAAGGCGAACAAAATCGCCAACAGCTAAACCTTTAACCGATAAAGGTAACAATATTAGTGCGCTTAGTTTATTTGTTTACGCGCTCTGCTTTTCAGTTGCCTACGTTGATTTAAATACCGGCACGGGCGCACTTATTTTATTTTCTGCGGTGCAACTGACTATGATAGGCCACAGTGTTTTTAACAAAGAGCCGCTTAGTAAAGTGCAGTGGGGGGCGTTGTTTGTAGCCTTTGCTGGCTTTATTTATTTAATGTTGCCCTCTGCAACAGTGCCCTCTTTTTTACCCGCTATGCTTATGGCAATAAGTGGCGTAGCGTGGGGAATTTATAGCATTCGTGGAAAATCATGCAGATCACCGCTGCAAGCAACTAGTTTTAACTTTTTAAGAAGTTTAATACTTGTGCCAATTTTAGTCCTTGTAGCTGCTTTAGATTGGCAAGCAGTCTCAGCTACAGGGATTTGCTTAGCTGTAGCCTCAGGAGCACTTGCATCAGGAGTCGGTTACAGTATTTGGTATGTTGCACTACCAAAACTAAAAAGTAGCCAAGCGGGTGTGGTACAACTAACAGTCCCAGTGCTTGCTACAATAGCGGGGGGGCTATTTTTAGATGAGCAACTGACAACGCGTTTAATAATAGCCAGCGCCTTAATTCTTGGCGCTGTTTTGGTGTTTTTAATGGCTAAAAAGCGCAGTCTTTAGATTTAGGGGCATTGATATTTAATACGTAGCGTTCATAAAGCGTGTTAAGTTCAGCTAAAATCGCTTGTTTGCCGCTAAGCTCACTTTGTTCAATACATTGCTGTAATGTTTCAACTGACAAATACTGCATCATCTTTGCTGAAGCTCTGATATGGCTAATATGCCAAGGCTCAGGGGCAACCCCGCCTTTATATTCTTGATAGGGGCGATAAAAACCATACTTTTCAAGGTTATTATCAAGCCATACCGCAAGCTTAGTAAATGGTCCTGTGGTTGAATACTCATCAGGTGTTAATTGCAGCTGGTAATCATCGTCAATAGGGCGGGTATCGTAGATGTCGAGGTCGGTACCAAAGTGATGCCTGCTTGCCCCCGGTAGTGCAGAGTAAAGCATAATCGCGTGACACTTTTCAGTATCAGTTAAACGTTGTAAGTCTACCGTTTTTTGCTCAAGAGTATAAACTGGGCGAAGACCCTGAAATTTAGCATTCCAAATAGCACTTTGACGATGAAAATCGCGAAAGCTTGAGGCTATCGCCAAATCAATACCTGCTTCTTTCGCGCCTTGTTGAAGGGCTAAAAAGTCATCGACAATATCACCATGCAAGCGGTGGTTTTGTAGCCCAACTAAATGTGAGCTACTTAACCCTGTGGCGCATTTTTTAAGCTCGGTTTGGTTCATGTAAGCAGTTGCTCTAAAATGATTTCATAAATATCTGCAAGCTGAATTAAATCATCTGTGCTAACACATTCGTTTACTTTATGAATGGTTTCATTACGAGGGCCCAGCTCAATAACTTTGGCACCTGTTTGCGCAATAAAACGGCCATCAGATGTACCACCGGTGGTTTCAAGCGCTGTGTCGCGTCCGGTTACCTGCTTAATAGCGTGAACTGTAGCATCAACTAACGGACCGTGATCGGTTAAAAACGGTAGTCCATTAACAATCCAACTTAGTTCATAATCAAGGTTATGTTTTTCAACAATATCAACAACTCTTTGTTGTAGCTGTTGATAGGTTACTTCGGTACTAAAGCGAAAGTTGAATTGAATGTCGAGCTCGCCTGGGATCACATTGCCAGCTCCGGTGCCACCATTTATATTTGAAACTTGAAAGCTTGTTGCAGGGAAAAACTCGTTACCCTGATCCCACTCGGTTTGGCTAAGTTCAGTTAACGCCGGTGCAGCTAAGTGAATTGGGTTTTGTGCTAAATGTGGATAAGCAACGTGACCTTGTACACCTTTAACGGTTAAAAAGCCTGTTAATGAGCCGCGACGACCATTTTTTACTACATCACCCAGTTTATCTCGCGACGATGGTTCGCCAACTAAGCATAAATCAATCTTCTCACCACGGGCTTCAAGGGTATCAATAACACGGGTTGTGCCGTTGATAAACGGGCCTTCTTCATCTGATGTAATTAAAAATGAGATAGACCCTTTATGATCTGGGTGTTTTGCAATAAAGCGCTCAGTGGCAACAACCATAGCTGCTAAGGAGCCTTTCATATCGGCTGCACCGCGTCCGTGTAGCATGCCGTCTTTTACCAGTGCCGAAAAAGGCGGGTGCTGCCAATTTTTTTCAGGACCTGTTGGTACAACATCTGTGTGACCAGCAAAACAAAAATGCGGTGATGTGTTTCCTTTGCGAGCCCAGGTATTTAAGGTATCAGTGAAAAACAGTGATTCAATATTAAAGCCAAGTTTTTCAAGGCGCTCGTTCATTAACGCTTGGCAACCAGCATCTTCAGGGGTCACTGATTCACGCTGGATAAGTGCTTGAGCAAGTTCAATAACAGCGTGAGTCATTAGGCAAAAATCTCATCGTATTGAGCTGCTTTAAAACCTAAGTGGTATTGGCCATTATGCACAAGTACCGGGCGCTTGATCATCGCAGGTTGCTCAACTAATAATGCTAATGCTGATTCTTTATCGAGATTTTGTTTTTGTTCATCAGATAACTGGCGATAAGTTGTGCCGCGTTTATTAACTAAATCTTGCCAATCAATATGCGCTGCAAATTCATTAACTAGCTCTGCACTGATGCCGTCTTTACGGTAATCATGGAAAGTAAACTCTTGATTATTATCAGATAAATATTTTTTCGCTTTTTTAATTGTATCGCAATTGCTGATACCATACATGATAGTCATAAATTCTACTTTTTAGTTACAGTGAGTAAAGTATCTACCCCAGCAATGACCTGAGATAGTGAATAATAAAGGGGGCCAAGATTATGGCTGTTGAGCACGCAAACTGTGCCTAGCATAGGGCTGCTTAGCTCGCGTAGGTCAAAATAGGCTAATCGCTCACCTTGGCTAATTTTACTGCCATTTAGCTTAGCAATGTTGGTGTGGCTAATATGCTCTTCTATAGATGAAAACGATAAATTTAATAATATTTTCAAACCATTTTTGGCCTGTAAAATATATTCTTTTCCTGCATTTTTAACTTGTAATAGTGTGCCATCGAAAGGAGCGATAATATTGTGGCTCGTTAGTTCTACACAAATCCCAGGACCAACGGTGGCATACCTAAAAAAAGGCTCTGGGTGCTCAGCCATACTTTTAACACGACCTGTAAAAGGGCTTTTGATTGCCATACAACGCGCTTTTCTTAGGCTGCGCTCAGGCAAATATTGAACGTCGATACTCATGGCTTATTTAACGTCACCTATCACATGGTAACCGTCTTTTCTAAGTGCTGTAATGGCTTTTGCCATGCTTTGCTTTTTCACCAAGACATAATCGGTATCGTACGTTGATAAAGCAAAAATCGAAATTGACGCTTTAGCAAGCACACCAGAAATGTTCGCCATAATACCCGTTAAAGAAAAGCCAAGAGGGCCAATCACTTCAAGTGCTAGCCAATCAGTTTCTTGATCTAAACTGTCTATTGAAAAGGAACTTGGGCATACAATTGATAGCTCATCGGCGGTTTTTGCAATAAAGAAAATAGCTTGTTGGAGTAAGGCAGGGTCAATCGTTGCATCGACATCTAAACTATGAATGGTAAGTTCTTCACTATGAAGTTGTAACGTTTGTTTTGACATCTGCGATCCTATCTTTGAAGCCTTTGAATTTATAGTATAGGTAAACAAAGTTAAGATAAAGCGCAATAATTTTGATTGCTGAGGTTTTACTCAATATCGCTGTTGAGGTTGTCCACAGATTCTGTGGATAAATATGGGAATAGGTCAGTATAAAGAAGGTAATAGGCTAATTTATAAGGGTTTTATAAATTAGCCTAAATTTTGAAGGGTTAATTTTCTAAGCTTTCAACTTGCTTAGCTTGAATCGCTGTAAGGGCAATGGTGTAAACAATATCGTCTACTAATGCACCACGACTCAAGTCATTTACCGGCTTACGCATACCTTGTAGCATTGGGCCAATACTAATTAAATCGGCACTCCGTTGAACGGCTTTATAGGTTGTATTACCGGTATTTAAATCTGGGAATACAAACACCGTTGCTTTACCTGCAACCGGGCTGTCTGGTGCTTTCTTAATTGCTACGTTTTCCATAATTGCAGCGTCGTACTGAAGCGGACCATCAATCACTAAATCAGGGCGCTTTTGCTGGGCAAGTTTAGTGGCTTCACGCACTTTTTCTACGTCAGCACCTGAACCCGAAGTACCCGTACTGTAGCTGATCATTGCAACACGAGGTTCAATACCAAACGCAGCCGCTGAATCAGCTGACTGGATCGCGATATCGGCCAGTTGCTCTGCTGTTGGGTCAGGGTTGATAGCACAGTCACCGTAAACCAGAACTTGATCAGGTAACAACATAAAGAACACTGACGATACCAACGATGAACCCGGTGCAGTTTTAATTAACTGTAGCGGTGGGCGAATCGTATTCGCTGTGGTGTTAACCGCACCCGACACTAGACCATCTACTTTACCTTGTTCAAGCATCATAGTGCCAAGCACCACGTTATCAAGTAATTGCTCTTGGGCAACCACTTCTGTTAAGCCTTTGTTTTTACGAATTTCAACCATAGGCGCAACGTAATCGTTGATCACATCCGCTGGCTCAACAATAGTTACGTTATCGTTAAGCTCAACACCTTGTTGCTCAGCAATACGTAAAATCTCTTCTTTGTCACCAAGTAAGATTGTTTTTGCAATGCCACGTTGGCCACAAATTGCCGCAGCTTTAATTGTGCGTGGCTCATTACCTTCTGGTAAAACAACGGTTTTATTCGCTTGACGAGCTTTGTCTGTTAGTAAGAAACGAAACGCTGGCGGAGACATTTTACGAGTACGCCCAACACTTTGCGCTAGGCTGTCTAACCAATCAGAGTCAATGTGGCTGGCGTTGTGATCTTTTACTTTATCGATACGCTGATCATCATCACACGGTACTTCCATATTGAAGTTGTGCAGTAATAAAGACGTGCGCCACGTATCTTCTTGTGTTGCAAGAATTGGCAGGCCGGTATCCATCGCTTGTTCGCATAATTTCATGATGCGATCTTCCGGCTTAAAGCCACCGGTTAATAAAATAGCCCCAAGCTTGGTGCCATTCATAGCCGATAAACAAGCGGCAACTAATACATCAGAGCGATCGCCCGGAGTGACCAGTAATGCACCTGGGGTAAAGTGGCTTAAAATATTCGATACGGTACGGGCACAGAAAGTAACGCGACGTAAACGACGGTGAGCCATGTCGCCTTCGTTAATAACTTCGGCCTTTAAGTATTCACATAAATCACGCACACGCGGCGCTACTAGGTCGAAATCCCACGGGATTGAACCTAATAATTTAAATGGGTGCTTTCTGAAAATAGGCAGCGATGCTAAACGGTTTAATTCGTTTTCAAGTTGTTCAGGCTCATGGGCTTCAACAAGGTCAGCACGGGCACGACCTTCGTCATCTAAAGGTGCATTAACTTTATTGAAAATACAGCCTAACACGCGAGGGTGGTTAACACCGCCATAGTTGCCTGAGGCGATTTCTAAACGGTCTTCAATTTGGTCGTTGCTATCGTTACTAGGCGTTAAAACAAAAACAATATCAGCACCCAGAGTTTGCGCGATTTCACGGTTTACACGGCCTGCGTAAGGCTGACGACGTGTTGGCACCATACCTTCGATAATTGCAATTTCATCTTCTTTAATGGTGTTTTCAAAGCGCTCGACGATTTCTTCAAGTAAGTCGTCGCCTTTACCATCACCAATCATTTGTTCTGCATAGCTCAAATCGAAGGGAGTAGGCGGATTAATTGGTGAGCCATGGGTGACAATTTGTGTCGACTTTTCAGGGCCTGTATCGCCAGAACGCGGCTGTGCAATTGGTTTGAAAAAGTTTACTTTAAGCGCCTTTTGCTCAAGCGCACGCACTAGACCAACAGAAACAGATGTTAAACCAACCCCAGTTGAAATAGGGATCAACATAATTCTACGTGCCATTTACTTAACCCTCCTTTGCAATGCGGGCTGCATCGTTAGCAATAACCCATTCTTCGTTGGTCGGGATCACAAACGCTTTAGCATGTGCTTGGCCTTTTGAGATTAAGCCTTCTTTACCAAAACGTGCCGCTAAGTTTGCAGCTTCGTCACACTCAAGGCCTAAAAAGCCTAATTGGGTGATCACTTTGTCACGAATGATATCTGAGTTTTCACCGATACCACCGGTGAAAATAAGTGCATCAAGGCGTTGTACAGGCACTAAGAATGCGGCGATTTGTTTTGCTAAACGGTAGCAGAAAATATCGAGTGCAAGGTTTGCTTGCGGGTGACCTTCAACAGCGGCTTCTTCAATAGTGCGACAGTCATTTGATAATTCACTAATACCTAACAGGCCACTTTGCTTATTAAGTAAGTCATCAATTTCTTGCACTGAATAATTAAGTTGCTGAGTTAAAAACGTGAATAAACCCGGGTCGATGCTACCACTGCGCGTGCCCATCACTAAGCCTTCAAGAGGTGTCAGACCCATGCTGGTATCAACGCTCTTACCATCTTTAATCGCACACACTGAACAACCATTACCTAAATGCGCACTGATCACATTGGTTTGCTCACGCTCTTTGCCTAATAATTTTGCTGCTTCACCAGCAACGTAATAATGACTGGTACCATGAAAACCATAGCGTCTTACGCCATGCTCTTTATATAGTGAGTAAGGCAAAGCGTATAAGTAAGCAATATTAGGCATGGTTTGGTGAAACGCAGTATCAAACACGGCAATTTGTGGCAGCGCTGAGAACGCTTGCTTTGCAGTGCGAATACCCAATAAGTTTGCTGGGTTATGAAGTGGTGCAAGTGCCGCTGTTTTTTCAATAGCTGCAAGTACATCATCGTCGATAAGTACAGATTCAGTGAAATGCTCGCCACCGTGCACCACACGATGACCTACAGCGATTAAATTATCTGCAAGACCTAAGTTATTGACTAGCTTAACCAATTCAGCAATCGCTGCATCGTGGGCTTGACCTTTAGCAAGTTCAATCAGCTTTTTTTCACCATTATATTTATATTTGATTGAAGGCGTGTGTGAGCCAAGGCGCTCAGCTAAACCTGAAATAACTTCGTCAGAAGTGGTGGCATCTAAAATGGCAAATTTTAAACTTGAACTACCACAGTTCAGTACTAAAACATGGTGTGGTGGGTAAAGGGGCGTTGGCATAGCTAGGTCCTAAAAGTACGATATCAGTCAGTGTATATTAAGGCTTGATAATTAGAATTCTTTGCCAGTATAGTAAATAAGTATTTTGTTGCTACACTTAACAAAGGTGGGCTGTAATTATACTAAAGTCTCGTTGACTTAAGCCGATAACATTTTATCTCATTTAGACTATTAACGTTAGTGTCAATGACATAAATTGTTATAAAAACGAGGACAGGTTTTGCAGGGATTGTATCCGGGAGTGTGTTACACTCAGTTGTGAAACAGTATGAAAACCCGAGGAGTGATGATGCAAAAAGGTGTCATGTCACAAGTGCAAACAGGTCGTCAGTACGCGAAAAAATGGCCAATGCGACAAGAGCTAGCTCCAATGTTTGCTGAATTCAGAGTGATCAAAGCCACTGACTTGGCGATTACAGTCATGCCTATTCTGGCTATGTTCACAGTGTTCATGCAAGTAAACTATTTAGGTAGTGATTACTTCCCTCAAGCTATTACTATCGCTTTATTTTTTCTGTCGTTACCTTTTCAAGGCTTGCTGTGGTTAGGTCGTCGCGCTCAAACCCGTTTAGAACCAGCTATGTTAAGTTGGTATACCGAGCTGCATAGTAAAATGAAGGCACATGGCTATCAGTCACAACTCACAACTGAAAAACCATGCTACACAGATTTAGCTCAACTTTTAAAAGATATGTTCGAAAAGATGGATAAAGCGTTCACAAAAGAACACTTTTAATCACGAATAAACTGGCTCACATAAAACGATAACGTTACTTTTTGTGGGCCTTGTCGCTCTATCTGCTGCCAATGCTCTGGGCGAAACTTCCAAGCAAACGGCGTCATCATAATTAAATGTTTAATCTCATCAACAGGTAATAGCACCTGTTGCTCTAGTAAGTTTATTGACTCTTTACTAAATCCTGCTGGTGGCTCTATCTCTGTATGTGGTTTTACATCCGCATAAATAAACGCTTTTAATTCTTTAAGATGCCAAGGTCCTGGGCTTGCGACAATTAGACTGCCTTGCGATTTGGCAAGTCGAGCAAGTTCTTGTGCAAATAAGGGGGCAAATACACTGACAAGCACATCGGCAGATGCGTCAGCAAAAGGGGCTTGGCTAATCGAGGCAACACTAAAATTTGCATTTTCATAACGCTTAGCCGCGTATTTTACCGCCGGCTTCGAAATATCAACACCATATACTTCGGCACTCGATTGCGCTGCTATTGCTTGGGTATAAAAGCCTTCGCCACATCCTAAATCAATTACTGTATTTGGTTTAAGTGATGCCACTAACTCAGCTAAAGCTTGCTGTAAAAAAAGGTAGTGCCCCGCACTTAAAAAAGCTCGGCGTGCTTGCACCATTTCAAGGTTATCACCCGGTTGTTTCGACTTTTTATTTTGCACGGGTAGTAAATTGACATAACCCTCTTTAGCGATATCAAAACTATGGTTGTTGTCACAGCGGTAAGTTTTATCGGTTAGCGTAAGTTCAAGTTTGCAAAGCGGGCAGTGATAGTGAAGACTCATGAGTCTAAATAGTCCTTATCATAAAAGGTTTTAACCCAGTGCGGGCGATAGGTGATCAACAAGGTAATAGCCATGCCATTGAGCATTGCTTCAGGAAACCAAATTATGGCACATAGAATGAGATAGTTTTCTGAAATCTCAATAAAACTGTAATCACCCAATAAGTAATAAAACACACCACTGGTAAGTATTTTGATACAAGCGATAACAGCCGCGGTTAAAAATGCGCATAAAAAGATATAAATAAAAAAGTGTCTTGGTAAATAGCTATAGCAAAGTACAAAACACAAGTAACTCAGCGTGATAGGTATAAATGCCGTAAATAGTAAATGCACAGGCAATAAGGGCAGTGGTAACTGAGCGACTAACACCAGCAGTAGACTTGCAAGGCTGCTTGCAAAAATAGCCAGTCGCCAACCTAAAATCAGGGTCACTGCGGTGACCCCTAATATATGCAATTCGAGGCCCGGCAATATTCCCGCTTTAATGCGCCATAATATTGCAAGTACTAAAGCACACGCGAGCACACCCACTTGTCTTATTGGTGTTGCCAATAATTGGGATGCGCTTTGCTTATCAAAGCTTAGCCAAAGCACTAAAGCCACACAGCTCCACAAAGGGAGCTGCCATTGCATCGTCTCTATCATGCGTTAAATGTTGACCAAATTGGCGCATGATCAGATGGTTTTTCGATACCACGTAATTCGTAATCGATACCTGACTCAACACAACGCTCAGCAAGCGCTGGGGTTGCTAAAATCACATCAATACGTAAACCGCGGTTGTCATCAAAACCTTTTGAGCGGTAATCAAACCACGAATATTGTTCGGTTTTTTCTGGGTATAGTTCACGGAAGGTATCTTTAAAGCCCCAGTTTAATAACGTGCTTAGCCATTCACGCTCTTCTGGTTGAAAAGAACATTTACCCGTTTTTAACCAGCGTTTACGGTTAGGCTCTCCAATACCAATGTCGAGATCGGTCGGTGAAATATTAATGTCGCCCATCACAATAACATCTTGCTCTGGCGTGTGATTATCTTCTAAGTGAGTCATTAGATCTTTATAGAATTGACGCTTATATGGGAACTTGGTTTCATGGGCAATATTATCGCCTTGTGGGAAGTAGCCATTCATCACAGTAAGATCGCGACCATTTTCTTGAGTCACTGTTACGCTGATCATACGACGTTGTGATTCATCTGTATCGGTTGCAAAACCTTTTACAACCGATTTAGGTTCTTGCTTACATAGCATTGCCACGCCGTAATGCGCTTTTTGACCATGGAAATAAACGTGATAACCCATTTTTTGTACATCCTCAAGCGGGAAGGCTTCATCATGCACTTTGATTTCTTGTAAGCCAATGATGTCTGGTTGATGTTTATCAATCACCGCTTGCAACTGGTGTAAACGGGCGCGCAGGCCGTTAATGTTAAATGAGATTACCTTCATGGATTACCTATCTGAATTTTTGTTTATTCGTTTAGCGCAATTCTACCATCAAAATAGGGCTTATTCATGAGCAAATTACGAAAATCAAATTGAATAAATGTTGATCAATTGCTGCTTATTTTAAAAACATTGTTAACTCAGTATTAATAATTAAATTAAATAAATAATTCAGTTGATCTACTTATTTTTGGTTATATAATGCGCGCAAATCACCCGTTCATATTATGTACTATTTAAAGGTAAACCATGAAAAAACAATTAGTGATGCTTTCTCTTGCATGTATCTCATTTGGCTCATTAGCAAGCAACCCGCACTACTTTTCAGCTGATAACCGTATTGAATCAAAGTTATGTAGCTTAAGTGCGAACGAAGGGTTTACCGCTGCACGTAAAGAAGCAGCAAAGCATGGCATTTCAATGTCACGTTTTTCAAAGAGCATTTTATGTAACGGTACTGACATCCGTGAAATTGCTAAAAAAGCACAATCACAAGAAGCTGCAACAAAGGCTGCTGTTGAAGTGTTTGCTAAAAATGAGCAAAAAGAGACTCAACTTTGTATCACTGCACTTAAAAAAGGTTTAACACCTGTGCGTGAAAAAATTGGTAACTTAAATACTTTAAAATGTAATGGCGAAGCAGTAACAGATTTCGTTAAGCGTTACCAAAACGCAGCTATCTAATAGCAACATTACAGTTAGATTGAAAAAGCGCTTTTTAGAGCGCTTTTTTTATGAAAAAATTACAGTAATTAATGAAAAGCTTGCTAAATCATAGGTTTAACCTTAACTTAACTAGGTTGTAAGTGCTTGATTTTAGCCAATAAGGCATTTTGGCATTCAACTTGTAACAATCGAAGTGAATCTAATCGACTACAAGGAAATGTCTTATGAAAAAGTTAACTTTAGCATCAACAATTTTAGCAGCATTAAGCCTATCAGCCTGTTCTGCGAGTAACTCTTTAGCAAAAATCGACAGCGATTTTGGCAGCCTAGATAATGACAACGACGGTTATATCTCTAAAGTAGAAGCTGACGACGATGCTATTTGGGAGCACTTTTCAAATATCGATACCAATATGGATGAGCAAATCAGCCGTACTGAATTTAATGCTTACATGCAGTTAAATACAGGCAAGGTGGCAACTGATAGTGAGGTATCTGAATCAGCATTTAAAGCTGAAATCGCTAAATTTGACCCAATCGAAAATGACTTTAAATCGTTAGATAACGATAAAAATGGCTATATTTCTATTGAAGAAGCGGATGACGACGACATTGCAAATCACTTTGGCTATATGGATAGCAACAAAGATAAACGTGTAAGCCGCAATGAGTTTATTAGTTACATTAATAAATATGGCAGTGAAGTTGCCGAAGACGACGCGTTAGAGATGCTTAACAAGAGCTAATTTTATAAAGCAGCTATTAAATACCCCTAAAGCCAGTGTTTTACGCTGGCTTTTTTATAATATTTTTTCCAACCTTGGTCGACTTCTGTCATAATAGAGCGTTAGTGAGTAAAAATGACCTTTAGTTGCAATGGCCGCAAAACGTATCAGTGATGAACAATTAGTCGAAATCATAGAAGCCGCGATTTTTGTTGCCGGAAAGCCCGTGTCTAAGCGTCATTTAAAAGAGACAGTATTAGCTGATTTAAGCGTATCTATGCCACGCATAAATAATGCAATTGACCAAATTCAAACGCATTATCAAACTCGAGGCATTAAGCTTGTTGCCGTTGGCAGCGGTTATCGGTTTCAAGCATGTGCAAGTTTAGCACCTTGGCTTGCAAATTTATGGCAAGAGCGAGCACCGAAATACTCAAGAGCACTATTAGAAACTTTATCCTTGATTGCCTATAGACAACCCATAACCCGTGGTGAGATTGAACAAGTACGGGGGGTTACAGTTGGCTCAGGGATAATTAAAACATTATTAGAAAGAGAGTGGATAAGAGTTGTTGGCCACAAAGAAGTGCCGGGGCGTCCTGCCTTGTACGCCACCACTGCTGCTTTCTTAGACTATTTTTCATTAGCTGGTTTAGATGAATTACCACCACTACCTGAGCTTCAGGAAAGTAAAATCAACCAGTTATTGAGCGATCCTTCTGTGAGAGAACTATCTGAATGAGTAATTTAGAAACTGAAAAGTTACAAAAAGTATTAGCCCGTGCTGGTGTGGGTTCACGTCGTGAAATGGAAAAATACATTGATGCCAACCGCGTAAGTGTTAACGGTAAAGTTGCCCGTTTAGGTGATCGTGTAGAGGCAAGCGATGTAATCCGTGTTGATGGTCACGTTGTGAAAATTGAAGACAAAGCTGAGCGTATTTGTCGTGTGCTTATGTATAACAAACCCGAAGGTGAGTTATGTACACGTAAAGACCCAGAAGGCCGTCGTACGGTATTTGATCGTTTACCACGTGTTGATGGCGAACGTTGGATTGCAGTGGGTCGATTAGATATCAACACTGCAGGTTTAATGTTGTTTACTAACGATGGTGAACTTGCTAACCGTTTAATGCACCCAAGCTACGAAGTAGAGCGTGAGTACTCAGCTCGTGTGTTTGGTGAAGTGACTAACGAAACGCTACGCACTTTAACAAAAGGCGTTGAGCTTGAAGATGGTCCTGCAAAATTCTTAAACATCAAACCTATGGGTGGTGAAGGTATCAACCGTTGGTTCAATGTCACTTTAACAGAAGGTCGTAACCGCGAAGTTCGTCGTTTATGGCAATCGCAAGATGTAGAAGTTTCTCGTCTTATTCGTATTCGTTACGGTAAGTTAGAGCTTGATAAGCGTTTACCACAAGGTGGTTGGGCTGAGCTTGATTTAGATACCGTTAACTATTTACGTAAAACTGTACAGTTAGGTCGCGAAACACAAACTAAGTTGTCGGCTATTCCTGAAAAACGTAAAGACAAGCGTGCTAAAATTAACCAAATCCGTAAGGCGGTTAAAAAGTACAATCAACGCGCTAAACAAACTAAGCGTCGTTAATCAGTAATATCATTGTTTGCAGATAAACTGATTTATTTGCAAACAGGCATAAAAAAAGCAGCGATTCGCTGCTTTTTTTGTTTCACAATGCTAATTAAGCATTTTCAACCGCTGTACGTGGGTCAACATATTCCATGTTGAAAGCTTCAGCTACTTCTTTATAAGTAACTTGGCCTTTGATCACGTTTAAGCCTTTTAAGAAATGTGCATCATCAAGAAGCGCTTTCTTATAGCCTTTGTTAGCAAGGTTGATGATATACGGTAATGTTGCGTTGTTAAGTGCAAACGTAGAAGTACGTGGTACAGCACCTGGCATGTTAGCAACACAGTAGTGAACAACGTCATCAACGATGTAAGTAGGATCTGCGTGAGTTGTTGCTTTAGAAGTAGCGATACAACCACCTTGGTCGATCGCAACGTCAACGATAGCAGAACCAGGCTTCATTGCTTTGATGTGCTCAGCTGTCACTAGTTTAGGCGCTGCTGCACCTGGGATTAGTACGCCACCGATCACAAGATCAGCTTCTAATACGTGTTTTTCTAGTGCGTCAGCAGTAGAGTAAATAGCTTTAACTTTGTTACCGAACTGTGCGTCTAATGCACGTAATACGTCGATGTTACGGTCAAGAACAACAACGTCAGCACCCAGGCCAACTGCCATTTGCGCTGCGCTACGACCAACCATGCCGCCACCGATAACAACAACTTTTGCTGGCTCAACACCAGGTACACCACCCAGTAACATACCACGGCCGTGGTTTGATTTTTCAAGCGCTTGTGCACCAGCTTGGATAGACATACGACCAGCAACTTCACTCATAGGAGCAAGAAGAGGTAAACCGCCACGAGCGTCAGTTACAGTTTCGTAAGCGATACAGATTGCGCCGCTTTTAACTAGGTCTTCAGTTTGTGGAAGATCCGGTGCTAAGTGAAGGTAAGTAAATAGAATTTGGTCTTCGCGTAACATTGCACGCTCAACAGCTTGAGGCTCTTTTACTTTAACGATCATTTCAGCTTTAGCAAAAACGTCAGCAGCGGTTGGTAAAATTTCAGCACCAGCTGCAACATAATCTTCGTTAGTGAAGCCAATGCCCATACCTGCATCAGTTTCAACAAACACTTGGTGGCCATGGTTTACTAGTTCACGAACACTCGCAGGAACCATACCTACACGGTATTCATGGTTTTTAATTTCTTTAGGTACACCAATAATCATAGTTTTTCGCCTTAATAGAACGGGATAAAATTTTTGACTATTATATTCATGACATGCCAGTGTGTCTCACCTTTTTTAAGTTGGATTCTAGTGATATAATCTAAAAAATTAATTTTAACAGTTTAAAACTCTGGTTTGTCTTATGCACCAATTACTCGACCGAATTGACCGTAAAATTTTAATGGAATTACAGCTCGATGGTCGGATCTCTAACGTAGAGCTGGCAAGGCGTGTAGGCCTAAGTGCAACACCCTGTTTAGAGCGGGTAAAAAAGCTCGAAAGGGAAGGGTACATACTCGGTTATAAAGCCGTGGTAGATCCAGCAAAACTCGGGCAAGGTTTGTCGGTTTATGTAGAAGTGACTATCACTAAAACATCACCCGATGTATTTGAAGAATTTAACGCTGCAGTTAAAAAGCACGATGAAATTATTGAATGCCATTTAGTATCAGGTAATTTCGACTTTCTATTAAAAACGCGGGTAAACGACATGTCGGAATATCGAAATGTTTTAGGGGATATTCTACTAAAACTACCTAATGTCAGTGAAAGCCGGACCTATGTGGTAATGGAAGAAGTAAAAGGTGAGCAAGGGGTCATTATTCGCCCATATATTGCCTAAACTGTTAAAATACACATTGAGTAACAAAAACTTGTTCATTATCAGTCCATCAAGGTTAAGATAAAGTGCATCAAACGGCATTTCCTGCTAAGGTATTTCACTGCTAATCGATGAGTAAAGAATAATAAGGAATAGGGAGCTATGCGCCTAAATGGTGTTCAAAGACTGTTAGAAACGGGGCTAATTATTAGTACCTTTGCAGCAGTATTTATTTTATGTGCATTAATCAGTTTTGATCCAGCCGATCCTTCTTGGTCGCAAACCGGTGAATTTGTTAATGTTAAGAATATTACCGGCACCGCAGGTGCATGGATTGCGGATATCCTTTTGCTTAGTTTTGGCTGGCTAGCTTATCTTGTGCCGGTAGCCATTCAGCTGTTTGGCTATTTACTGTTTAAACAACCTCATCGTATTTTACAGCTTGACTACACCACGCTTGCTCTAAGAGTCATTGGCTTTGCATTATTCATTACCTCAGCCACGGCAATTAGTAGCATCAATTTTGATGACATATATAATTTTTCATCGGGCGGGGTAGTAGGTGATGTGATTGCCACAGCCATGATGCCAACTTTTAATTTCACTGGCACCTCTATTTTATTGTTGTGTTTCTTTTTTGCCGGCCTAACGCTACTAACTGGAGTTTCTTGGGTTCAGTTTGTTGACTTTGTTGGTAAGTGGGTGATGAAAATATTCTACTTCTTACGCGCGCAGTTTTCTGCATGGTTAAATCGCGAAAGAGAAGCGGTTAAACCAACGTCAGCCGAGCCTGACGCTAACTTTGAACAGCAAGATAGCAACCCAGCTATAGGTTTCGATGACATAGACGAGCCAGCAACAAAGCCATCACAAACACAGAAAAAACAGCCAAGCAATAGTGATGATGAATTTGAAGGTTTTGATGAGCTTGACGATATTCTTGACCAAGAAATTGGCTTTAGTGCGCTTGATGACGAATCATTCGATACTGTATCGGCACTTAATGCGCTTGATCAAAGCCCGGTCGTTGAGCCAGAAAAACCTGTAACAACGGTTGTGTCGCCTGCGCGCCCAATGCCTAAGGCAAAACCTGCGTACCAGCCACCGCCAACGGCAAAAGAAAAGTTTGAAGCCTTACTAGATGAGCAGCCGCCTACAAACCCGTTACCATCACTTGATTTATTAGACCGCCCAGATAAAGCGAAAAACCCATTATCGCAAGAAGAGCTTGATGGTATTTCGCGTCTAGTTGAAACCAAATTACTTGATTTTAACATTCAAGCTGCAGTTGTGGGTGTGTACCCAGGTCCGGTAGTAACGCGTTTTGAGCTTGATTTAGCGCCGGGTATTAAAGTAGCTAAAATCACTGGCCTTGCTAAAGATTTAGCGCGTTCACTGTCTGCTGTGAGTGTTCGTGTTGTAGAGGTTATTCCGGGTAAAACCTATGTTGGTTTAGAGCTACCTAACAAACACCGTGAAATCGTGCGTCTAAGTGAAGTTATTAACGCACCTAAATTTGAATCAAACCCATCACCACTCACCATGGTGTTAGGCAAAGACATTGCTGGTGAGCCAGTATGTGCTGACCTTGGCAAAATGCCGCATTTACTCGTTGCAGGTACCACAGGTTCAGGTAAGTCAGTGGGCGTTAATGTAATGATATTAAGCTTACTGTACAAATCGGGCCCTGATGATGTTCGTATGATCATGATTGACCCGAAAATGCTTGAACTTTCGGTGTACGAAGGCATCCCACATTTATTATGTGAAGTTGTTACCGACATGAAAGAAGCAGCCAATGCATTGCGTTGGTGTGTAGGTGAAATGGAACGTCGTTATAAGCTAATGTCGGCGCTTGGGGTGCGTAACTTAAAAGGTTACAACCAAAAAGTGCTTGATGCGAAAGAAGCGGGTCACCCTATTTTAGACCCACTTTTTAAAGACACAGATGGCATGGCCGATGGCCCTGAAGAGCTTGGTAAATTGCCAAGTATTGTGGTGGTGATAGACGAATTTGCCGACATGATGATGATCGTGGGTAAAAAAGTGGAAGAGCTGATTGCTCGTATTGCACAAAAAGCTCGTGCTGCAGGTATTCATTTAGTGCTAGCAACACAGCGCCCATCGGTTGACGTTATTACAGGTTTAATTAAAGCGAATATTCCAACGCGTATGGCGTTCCAAGTTTCAAGTAAAATTGACTCGCGTACCATTTTAGATCAGCAAGGTGCCGAAAACTTACTGGGTATGGGTGACATGCTTTACTTACCGCCGGGTACCAGTGTGCCAGTGCGTGTACATGGCGCGTTTGTAGACGACCACGAAGTTCACGCGGTTGTAGATGATTGGAAAAAACGTGGTAAACCAAATTATATAGATGAAATTTTAAGTGGTGATGCCACAGAAGAAATTTTACTACCTGGAGAAACCAGTGAAGACGGTGATGAAGAGTCAGATCCGCTTTACGATGAAGCAGTATCATTTGTAATTGAAACCGGCAAAGTGTCGGTATCGAGTGTACAGCGTAAGCTTCGCGTAGGTTATAACCGCGCAGCTCGCTTAGTTGAACAAATGGAAACATCAGGCATTGTTAGCGCACCGGGTCATAACGGTGCTCGCGAAGTCTTAGTGCCAAATGGTGGAGCAAATTAATGAAAAAAATTAAATACCTAGCCCTAATTATGGGTTGTTTATTAAGCGGTCAAAGTTTTGCAGACGACAGCGAAGCGTTGCAACAACAACTGGCTGCAATTAAAAGTTTTAAAGCAGAGTTTTCACAGCAGGTGACCGATTCTCAAGGTGAAGCTATCATGCAAGGTGAGGGGAACATTGCCCTTCAACAGCCTATGATGATCCGCTGGCAACAACAAAGCCCAGATGACACCTTGTTTGTATCTAATGGCGACAAAACGTATTACTTCGACAGCTTTGCTGAACAAGTAACCATTATGAATACCCACAGCCTAATTGATTCAACACCGTTTGTATTGTTGACCTCAAAAGATCCTGAGCAGTGGGCAAAATACCAAGTTGTGGCAACTGATGCAGGCTTTAGTGTCACGCCAAACAAAGGCGTTGAGAGCCAAGTTGAAAAGTTAGATATTAGCTTTAATGCTAAAGAGCAAGGTCTTGCATCACTAACTGTATTAGACACCTCTGGTCAGCAATCTTTATTCACCTTTAAAGATGCCAAAGTAAACGAAGCGCTTGCAGCTCAAACATTTGAATTTACCATTCCTGAGGGCGTGGAAGTTGACGACCAAAGCCAAGGTGATTAAGGCTTGAGTAACCTCGGATTTAATTTTGGCCCTGATGTGCGCCCACTTGCGGCGCGCATGCGACCTGAAACACTGAATGACTACATAGGTCAGCAGCACCTATTGAGCCCCGATAAACCTCTTTACCAAGCGATTCTTGCAGGCCGATGCCACAGTCTTATTTTGTGGGGGCCGCCAGGCGTTGGTAAAACTACATTAGCGCAAATTATTGCTAACCATGCCGATGCAAGCCTTATTCAAATGTCGGCTGTTACAGCAGGCGTGAAGGATATTCGTGAGGCAGTAAGCGAAGCGAAAGCAAACCTTGCTGGGCGAGGACAACGCACTTTATTATTTGTAGACGAAGTGCACCGCTTTAATAAATCTCAGCAAGATGCATTCTTACCACATATCGAAGATGGCACCTTTATTTTTGTTGGCGCAACCACCGAAAACCCATCATTTGCACTCAATAACGCGATATTGTCTCGTGCCCGTGTGTATGTTCTAAAAGCACTTGAGCAAACCGATTTATTTACCGTGATTGAGCGCGCCTTGCGTGAAGACGTAGAGCTTAGCCAAAAACACATAGACATTGCCGATAACGCCAAACAGGCGCTTTGCCAAGCAAGTGATGGCGATGCGCGAAAAGTACTTAACTTGTTAGAACAAGCCGTTGATTTAACCACGGAGCAACAGGGCAAATACCTTGTTGATCAACATGTTTTAAGCCAAGTACTGCCAACTCACTTAGCCAAATACGACAAAGGTGGCGATGAGCTCTACGACTTGATTTCAGCGTTTCATAAGTCAGTACGAGGAAGTTCACCTGATGGCGCTTTATATTGGTATTGCCGTATTTTAGCCGGTGGCGGCGACCCACTTTATGTAGCTAGGCGCTTATTAGCGATTGCTACAGAAGATATTGGCAATGCCGACCCGCGAGCAATGGAAGTCGCACTCAATGCGTGGGATATTTTTCAACGTGTTGGCCCAAGTGAAGGTGAGCGCGCTATTGCACAAGCCACCATTTATTTAGCCAGTGCTCCGAAAAGTAACGCTGTGTATATGGCGTTTAATCAAGCGCTGCAAGACGCTAAAAATGAGCCGAGTTATCCTGTGCCAGAGCATTTACGCAATGCACCAACAAGTTTAATGAAAGATTTAGGTTATGGCGCTGAATATCGTTATGCTCACAATGAAGAAGGTGCATTTGCGGCTGGCGAAAAGTACTTCCCTGAAGCAATTAATGATCGCCAGTATTACTTCCCAACCGAACGTGGACTTGAACAAAAAATCAAACAAAAGCTGGACTATTTAACTCAGCGCAACGAGCAAAGTGATATTAAACGTTATGAATAGTTTGCAACTTTACATGATGATTGCGCTAGGTGGTGCATCGGGAGCATGTTTACGCTATTTTCTTAGCGAAACCATGCTAAAACTGCTCGGTAGGGGATTCCCTTTTGGCACGTTGACAGTTAATATTCTTGGTTCATTGTTAATGGGCATTTTGTACGGCTTGATTGAAAAAGAAATAATCGCTGTTAGCCCAGCTAAAACCTTAATTGGTATTGGCTTTTTAGGTGCATTGACCACCTTTTCAACATTCTCAATGGATTCGTTGTTGCTATTGCAACAAGGTCACTTTTTTAAAATGGCCCTCAATATCACCTTAAACGTGGTGGTGTGTATATTTATGGCTTGGCTGGGCCTTCAGCTGGTAATGCAAAAAGGTTAAAAATCGAACATGTTAGATTCTAAATATTTACGTCAAGATATTGAACAAGCGGCTGCACGTTTAGCAACGCGTGGTTTCGAGCTTGATATTGCAGCAGTGACTGCTCTTGAAGAAAAACGCAAAACATTACAAGTAAAAACGCAAGAACTTCAAAGCGAGCGTAATGCAAGTTCCAAAGCTATCGGCCAAGCAAAAGCGAAAGGCGAGCACGAAAAAGCACAACAGCTGCTTGATTCAGTTAGTAATCTTGGCGACCAACTAGACAGCGTTAAAGCAGAGCAAGATGCAGTGTTAGAAGAGCTTAAGCAAATTGCACTTGCTATTCCAAACTTACCTGATGAATCAGTACCTGTTGGTGAAGACGAAGATCAAAACGTTGAGATTTCAACATGGGGTACGCCTAAGTCATACGACTTTGAAGTAAAAGATCACGTTGATGTTGGTCAAGATGTTAACGGCCTAGACTTTGAAATGGGCGTTAAAATCAGTGGTGCACGTTTTACCGTTATGCGCGGTCAAGTTGCACGTATGCACCGTGCTCTTACGCAGTTTATGCTTGATACGCACACAGAGCAAAATGGCTATACAGAAATGTATGTGCCTTACCTAGTAAATAGCGCAAGCTTATACGGCACAAGCCAATTACCTAAGTTTGCTGGTGACTTATTCCACACTTTAGGTTTAGTGGATGACGACGGTCAACAACAACCAGGTTTCAGCTTAATTCCTACAGCGGAAGTGCCGCTTACTAACAGTGCTCGTGACGAAATTTACGACGAAAGCGACTTACCAATTCGTTTAACAGCACATACACCATGTTTCCGTAGTGAAGCGGGTAGCTATGGCCGTGATACCCGTGGTCTTATTCGTCAGCACCAGTTCGACAAAGTTGAATTAGTACAACTAGTAAAACCAGAAGATTCAATGCAAGCACTAGAAGAGCTAACAGGTCACGCTGAACAAATCTTACAAGCATTAGAGCTGCCATACCGTAAAGTGATTTTATGTACAGGTGATATGGGCTTTGGTGCTGCAAAAACTTACGATTTAGAAGTTTGGTTACCTGCACAAAACACCTATCGCGAAATCTCATCATGTTCAAACATGGTTGATTTCCAAGCACGTCGTATGCAAGCGCGTTTCCGTCGTCAAGGCGAGAAAAAACCAGAGCTACTTCACACACTAAACGGTTCAGGTTTAGCGGTTGGTCGTACCCTTGTAGCAATCTTAGAAAACTACCAACAAGCAGACGGCTCAGTTATCGTGCCAAAAGTATTACGTCCATACATGGGTGGCTTAGAAGTAATTAAATAGGCTTAATTTTTAGTCATTTTATGAAACCGCATTGGGAAACCATGCGGTTTTTTTTATTTTTTGATAATAATTAATTGCGGTAAGCAGTATGTTTAGTAAACTAAAAATAGGTACTATCAGTTTTAAAACTAAATCACATAGTATTTTATTACAATACACGAAGGACTGCTGTTATGAAAAAACTACTCGCCGTAGCATCTGCTGCTTTGTATTTAGCAAGCTCTGTCGCTTTTGCTAAAGATAAGCCCAATATCCTCATAATATTCCCCGATGATGTAGGCTGGCAAAACGTCAGTGCATATGGCCTAGGTACAATGGGTTATAAAACCCCAAATATTGATAAACTTGCCCATGAAGGTGCAATGTTTACCGATCACTATGCACAACCATCATGTACTGCTGGTCGCGCTGCCCTTATTACCGGCCAGTACCCAATCCGTAGTGGCATGACAACTGTTGGCAGACCAGGCGCAGAGCTTGGTTTAAAAGCGGGCTCTTATACCCTTGCTGAGGTTCTTAAAGAGCAAGGTTACGCTACAGGTCAATTTGGTAAAAACCACTTAGGTGATCGCAACGAGCACTTACCAACCGTTCATGGTTTTGATGAATTTTTTGGAAACTTATATCACTTAAATACGCAAGAAGAATTCGAGCAACGTGATTATCCAAAAGACCCTGAATTTTTCAAAAAGTATGGTACGCGAGGTGTTTTACATACTTACGCAACTAATGTAGATGATAAAACGGTTGATCCACGTTTTGGTAAAGTAGGTAAACAAAAAATTGAAGATACCGGCCAGCTTTCTCGCGAACGTATGAAAAACGTAGATAAAGAGTTTATGGCTGCTAGCCTAGATTTTATCAAGCGTGCAAAAAAAGCTGATAAACCTTTCTTTGTTTGGTTTAACCCAAGTCGTATGCACATGTATACGCGTTTAAGTGACGAAAGTCGTTATTTAGCTGAAGAGTACACCACAGAGCATGATTTATACGGCAGTGGCCTAATTGAACATGACCAGCAAGTGGGTGAGTTAATGGCTGCGCTAGATGATATGGGTGTACTTGATAACACTATCGTTATTTACTCAACAGATAATGGTCCTGAGCACAGCGCTCGATTACACGGCGGTACAACACCTTTCCGTGGTGAAAAGATGACAACTTACGAAGGCGGCGTACGCGTTCCTATGATTGTTCGTTGGCCAGGTAAAGTCCCTGCAAATACGATACTAACGGGTATTCAATCGCATATGGATATTTACACAACCCTTGCAGCAGCAGCGGGTGAACCAAATATCGCGAAAAAAGCCCTTAAAGAGCATAAGCAACCGATTGATGGCGTAAATAACTTAGATTATTGGTTAGGTAAAACAGACGAAAGTGCGCGTGATAGTTTCCTTTATTATTACGAATCAAGCATCAAGGCTGTGCGTTATAAGCAGTGGAAACTTCATTTTGAAACGAGCGAAAACTATTACGCTCAGTATGAGAAGCAAAAGTTCCCGATCATCTATAACTTACGTATGGACCCGTTTGAAAGCTTTGATGGCTTAACAGACCGTTCAGACATTGTGCAAGCTAAGCAATGGCTAAATGAGCCTGTGCAACATCTACTTGGTGAACACATTAAGTCATTGACTGAATATCCACCACTGCAAAAAGCAGCGAGCTTTGACTTTAGCCAACTGATGGAACAGTTGATGTCTGGTAAGCAGTAACACTCAATAAAACGATTTATTAAGTTGTTAATCTAAATAAATAGCCGCATCGGGAAACCATGCGGCTTTTTTAGTTTTATGCTAATGGGCAAAAGATTGTAAAAGCTAAAGTGGATCTAAAACCGAGCAATCAACGTATTCAAAGCATTAAGTTAATAGTGTGAAACATTATGAGTAATAAACAAAAGTCTGTGCCAACATCACGGTTTTCACGCGCTGTTCGGCTTGGCTCTTTAGCTAGTAAAGTGGCGGGTAATATGTTGTTTGAAGGCACAAAAGCATGGGCGGCTGGCAAGCAAACATCACGACAAGGGTTATTGTTACAGCCTAAAAATATTCAGCGCTTTGCAGAGCAGCTTGCAAACCTGCGTGGGGCTGCAATGAAATTGGGCCAGCTGTTATCTATGGATAGCGGTGAATTACTCACTCCTGAGCTATCTGCAATTTTAGCAAGGCTGCGTGCAGAAGCGACAGCTATGCCGCAAAAGCAACTAGTCAAAGTGATGCGAGAGCACTGGGGCGATGCGTGGCTAGAACAATTATCGCATTTTGAACTTAGGCCATTTGCTGCGGCATCAATAGGGCAAGTGCATATTGCCTACCGTGAATCGGGCGAAAAGTTAGCAGTAAAAGTGCAATACCCAGGTATTGCAAAAGGCATCGCCAGTGATGTTGATAACTTAGCTTACCTTCTTAAGCTCAGTGGCTTATTACCCAAAGAGGTAGAAATACAGCCTCTTATCGATGAAGCAAAACAACAACTTATAAACGAAGCAGACTATGAATTAGAAGCCAAGTATTTAAAATGCTACAGCGAGTGTTTAAAGGGTGATGAAAACTACCTGATTCCAAATATTGTAGATTCGCTGAGCTCTTCTCAAGTATTAGTCATGAGTTTTGTTGAAGGACAAGAGCTAGAAGCACTTGCAACTGCAGAGCAAACGATACGTAATAAAGCAGCTCAGCAGTTACTAAGCTTATTTTTACAGGAGCTATTTAGCTTTAAACTAGTTCAAACAGATCCAAACTTTGCCAATTATCAATATCAAATTGACAATCAACGCTTAGTACTTTTAGATTTTGGTGCAACCCGCGAACTACCTCAGCATATTAGTGCTGGTTACTACCAGTTATTATCTGCCGCGAATACTAACGATAGAGCAGGTGTTGCAACAGCAGCACAGCAAATTGGCTATTTTCAACAAGGGCTTGCTCAAGAATATATAGATAATGTCGTTGATATATTTCTCCTCGCCTGCGAGCCACTGCGTTACCAAGGTGATTATGATTTTGCAAATAGCGACTTACCAAAACGCATTAAAGAGCTCGGCCTAAAAATGAGCACCGCCTCAGAGCATTGGCACGCACCACCCGTAGATGCTCTGTTCGTACACAGAAAACTAGCAGGCCTGTTTTTAATCGCTGCAAAGCTAGGCGCAAAAGTGAATGTGAACAGTATTTTTAAGGAGTTTGAAGCACAGAGGGATAAATAATAGTGCGGGAGTTTGGGGGTAGAAAAATGGTCGGCATAGCAGGATTTGAACCTGCGACCCCTGACACCCCATGACAGTGCGCTACCAAGCTGCGCTATATGCCGACGTTGCAAGCCATAGTACGGCTTTTTTTATAAAAATCAATACACCTGCGGTTTGTTTGGCTGTTTATTGTCCAGCTCTAATTATAAAGTGATTAGGCTGGCGGTTAATCTAGCCAATCGTTGATCGTTTTGTACATAAAGTCGCGTATTAATGGTTGAGCATCGGCGTTAGGGTGTAAGTTATCGTTTTGCATAAGCTCTGGTTGGCCAGCAATATCGATCATAAAAAATGGCATTAATTCTGAATTTGTTTCATTGGCAATGGTTTTAAAGCTGTCGGTAAAAAGCTTGGTATAACGCGGGCCGTAATTTGGTGGGATCTGTACCTCCATTACGGCGGTTTTCGCCCCAGTTTGTTGGCTTTTTGCTATTAAATCACGTAGGTTAGCTTGTAAGCGCTTGATTGGAAAACCGCGTAAACCGTCATTTCCGCCAAGCTCTATAAGCACGTGCGTAGGTTCAAACTCGGTTAGTAATGCATCGAGCCGTCTTAACGCACCGCCTGTGGTTTCACCGCTAATACTGGCGTTTACTAGGTATACAGATTGGTCTTTTTCATCGTACTTATCTTGTAACAATTTAACCCAGCCTTGCTCTTGTTTAAGGCCATAAGCGGCGCTTAAACTGTCACCTAAAATTAAAATTGTGTTGTCAGCTGCTGCCGTAAGTGGTTTGATTACTAACAGTAAAACGAATATAAAACGTAGGATTGGATGCATCATATGTCAGCGCTTTCTCAATTAAACATTATTCAAGTTAAAGGACTTTCTAAAACGGTCACCACGGTTGAGGGCGACCTCACCATCCTCAGTGACATCAGCTTTAATGTCAAGTCAGGAGATTCGGTTGCGGTAGTGGGCACATCTGGTTCGGGTAAGTCTACTTTATTAAGTTTATTAGCCGGCCTTGACCAATCAACCAATGGCAGTATTCATTTAGATGGTGCTGCATTACACGAATTAGATGAGGAAGCACGTGCTGCACTTCGCGCAGAGAAAGTAGGTTTTGTATTTCAATCTTTCATGCTCGTGCAAAGTTTAACAGCTCTAGAAAACGTGATGCTACCGGCAGAACTTGCAGGAAGCAAAAATGCTAAACAACAAGCACTTGAGCTACTTGAAAAAGTAGGGCTAAGTCATCGTGTTGGCCATTACCCGTCGCAATTGTCGGGCGGTGAGCAGCAACGTGTAGCGATAGCTCGTGCATTTATTGGTACACCTAAAATTTTATTTGCCGATGAACCTTCAGCCAACCTTGATAGTAAAAACGGTAAGCTCATTGAGTCGTTATTATTTGAACTTAATCAAGAACACGGTACGACACTTATTTTAGTAACCCATGATGAGCAGCTTGCGCAAAAATGCCAGCAAATATTACATATTGAAGCAGGGCAATTAGTAACAGTAAAAGAAAGCGAAGGAGTGCAAGCGAATGTGGGCTAAATTAGCACTAAAACTGTTTTCACGTGAGTTTAAGCGCGGTGAGTTAACAGTGATCAGTGCAGCCATAGCTTTAGCTGTACTGACTGTTTTAACTTTATCTATGGTTACTGACCGTATCGGTCAAAGTATTGAGCAAAAAAGCAGTGCCTTTATTGCTGCAGATCGTGTCTTAGCAAGTAACCATGCTTTACCTGCTGAGTTTTTAGATAAAGCCGCCCAAGATAACATTCGCACCGCAAAAATAACCTATTTCGATACCATGCTATTTGCTGGTGACGAAATGCAGTTGGGTTCGGTTAAAGCGGTATCAAACACTTATCCATTAAAAGGCGAGCTAAAGATAAAATCTAGCTTAACTGCTGAGCCTCAGGTAACTGAAGACATTCCAACTCGCGGTGAAGTTTGGCTCAGTGAGTCGGTGTTCTATGCGCTTAATATTAAAGTTGGCGATAAAGTAGAGTTAGGAGCCGCCACTTTTGTTGCCAGTCATGTTGTAGCTGAAGAGCCCGATGCACCGTTTAATGTGTTTTCTAGTAGCCAACGTATTTTAATTAACGAAGACGATATTGCAAAAACTAAGGTTATTCAGCCGGGTAGTCGAGTGTTTTACCGCCAGTTGTATGCTGGGGACGAAAGCGATATCGAAAATTTTTATAGCTGGTTAAAACCTCAAATGAAAGAAAACCAGCGTTGGTATGGCGTTAAAGACCGCCAATCGCCTATTTCTAATAGCTTAAACCGCGCCGAAAGCTACTTATTATTGGCAGGATTACTTGGCATTATATTAGCTGCTGTGGCTATCGCGGTATCGGCAAAGCGCTATTGTGAACGCCAATACGACCCTGTTGCCATGATGAAAACACTCGGCGGTAGCCGTGCTATGATCCGTAAAATATATTTACTTCATTTGAGCCTTGTTTGTTCAATGTCGGTGATCGTTGGTTTGCTGATTGGTTATGGATTGCAAGCCATTGCAACAGATTATCTAGCACAAAGCATGGGCTCAGTACTTCCTAGTGCATCGGCTAAACCGTGGATTATTGCAATTAGCACAGGTTTAATTTGTGCAATTATGTTCTCGATTAAACCATTACTCGATTTATTTGATATTCCGCCGCTGCGCGTACTGCGTCGAAACTTAGGCGATCGTTTATTGGTCAGTAAAATACACCTTGCTATGTCGGCACTTACTGTATTTTTACTGATGTGGTTATTTAGTAATAATATTAAAATAAGCGCTATTTTGTTTCTCTCTACAGCGTTTTTAATTGCTGTGTTGTTTGGTTTATCAAAGGTTATATTTGGTGGCGGTCGAAAGCTCGGTTTAAGCCCTGGTAATAGCTGGTCTTTGGCGATTGCGTCTATCCAAAAACGCGCCAATGTGAATGCTGTGCAATTGATTAGTTTTGCTTTGGCTATCAAACTGTTGCTGTTTTTAATTGTACTTAAGAACGACATGATCTCTGACTGGCAATCGCAATTACCGGTTGATGCGCCCAATTCATTTTTAGTAAATATAACAGAGCAAGAACTAGAGCCAATTACGAGCTTTTTAGCAGAGCGAGATATGCCAACCTCTGACTTTTATCCGGTTGTCCGTGGCCGCGTAAACGCCGTTAATGGCGAGTTGGTAGCTCGTGAAGTCTCACAAGAAGACAATGAAAAGAAAGATGAAGAAGCCCGTTCAGGTATTGGTCGTGAGCTAAACCTAACTTGGCGTGAAGATTTACCAAGTCAAAATGAGCTTATTGACGGCACATGGTTCACAAAAGATTCTGTCGCTGAAGCTTCAGTTGAAGAGTCTATGCTTGAACGCCTTGATGTTAAATTAGGTGACACATTAACCTTTTTGATTGGTGCACAATCGTTTGATGCCAAAATCACCAGTGTGCGCAAGGTTAATTGGACAACATTAAAGCCGAACTTCTTTATTATTCTAAGTCCTGATGTATTGGCGAGTTTCCCTGCTACTTATATTTCATCGGTAAATGTAAAAGCAGATAAAAAGCGCGAGTTTAATGAGCTAATGCGCCAGTACCCAACGGTTAATGTGATTGATGTTGAAAGCTTTATAAAGCAAATCCGCTCAACCATAGAGCAAGTATCGTTAGCGATAGGGTTTGTGTTGGCAATTGTTGTTGCCTGTGGTGCTCTAGTGCTTATTTCACAAGTACAAGCAAGTTTAGGCGAGCGTATGCAAGAGATAGTTATTTTGCGAACCTTAGGCGCGAAAGGTCGCTTAATTAAAAACGCCACCTTATATGAGTTTTTACTATTAGGGGTCACAGCAGGCTTAGTCGCAGCCATTGTTAGTGATGTTGCATTATTAATAGTACAAAGGCAGATGTTTGAATTAGCAGGCAAACTGCATCCGCATATTTGGTTAATTGGCCCTGCGGTAGGGGGCTTATTTGTGGCATGTTTGGGTTATTTAATGATAGCCAGAACAATGCGCAAAAATACTCAAGGCTTATTGCGCTCGCTGGCATAAGAGAAAGCTGTGTGAAAAATGCTCGCAATTGCGGGCATTTTTTATGAATTGCAATTGGTTACTGGTAATTTATACAGTGCTCTGGCATTATTAACTGCAGATAATAATGATAATAGACGGGTCAGTTAGTTGGCGATTATTTTAGGAATTGATCCTGGTTCACGATTAACAGGGTATGGTGTGATTGCCCATCAAGGTGCAAAGTTTACCTATTTAGGAAGTGGTTGCATTAAATTAGCCGATCACGATTTTCCGGTGCGCTTAAAAATGATTTACCAAGGTATTAGCCAGTTGGTAGAACAATTCTCTCCAGATAGCTTTGCTATCGAAAAAGTGTTTATGGCACATAATCCAGACTCGGCACTTAAACTAGGCCAAGCCCGAGGTGCAGCAATTGTTGGTGCTTCAATGGCTGAGCTGCCAGTTTATGAGTATTCGGCACGACAAATTAAGCAAGCAGTTGTAGGTAATGGTGGAGCCGATAAGTCGCAAGTACAGCATATGGTTAAAAATATATTAAAATTACCGGGCACTCCGCAAGCCGATGCTGCTGATGCCTTGGCTATTGCTATTTGTCATGCTCACTCAGAACAAAATTTAATAAAACTTGCGGGGAGCGCTAGCAAAACCGTAAGAGGACGATTAAGGAAGTAATATGATTGGTCGATTAAATGGCTTACTAGTTGAAAAACAGCCACCAGAAATTCTTATTGAAGTAAGTGGTGTAGGCTACGAAGTACAAATGCCAATGACCTGTTTTTATGATTTACCGGCAGTGGGTGAGCAAGCGATTATTTATACCCACTTTGTAGTACGTGAAGATGCCCAGCTATTATTTGGTTTTAACAATAAAACCGAACGCGCTTTATTTAGAGAGCTATTAAAAGCCAATGGTGTTGGCCCTAAACTTGGTCTTGCCATTTTATCGGGAATGTCGGCGCAGCAATTTGTAACGTGTGTAAATAATGAAGATGCGACCACTTTGGTTAAACTGCCAGGGGTTGGTAAAAAAACCGCTGAGCGTTTAGTGCTTGAAATGAAAGACAGACTTAAAAATTGGGGTAATGACTTATTTACGCCATTTAGCGATAATGCGGTTATTGAGCCTGCAAGTAATAATACACTTGTGGCAAATAATGCTGCCGATGATGCTGTTTCAGCGCTTGAAGCGTTAGGTTACAAATTACCGCAAGCACAAAAAGCGGTTAAAGCAGTTAATAAACCAGATATGACGACCGAGGTTCTAATTAAAGAAGCTCTAAAATCAATGTTGTGAGTAAACCATGATTGAAGCAGATCGCTTAATTGATGCATCTGAGCAAAGTAACGAAGACAGTGTTGACCGTGCTATACGGCCAAAGCTTCTTAACGATTACACAGGCCAGCCGCATGTTAAGCAACAAATGGAAATTTTTATTGAGGCCGCACGGCACCGTGGTGAAGCACTCGATCACTTATTAATATTCGGTCCACCGGGTCTTGGTAAAACGACTCTTGCTAACATTGTTGCTAACGAGCTTAACGTAAATATTAAAACGACCTCTGGCCCTGTACTCGAAAAGGCAGGGGACCTTGCTGCACTTTTAACAAACCTTGAAGAAGGTGACGTACTGTTTATTGACGAAATACATCGCTTGAGCCCGCAAGTCGAAGAGATTTTGTATCCGGCGATGGAAGATTATCAGCTGGATATAATGATAGGTGAGGGCCCCGCAGCACGCTCAATCAAGCTTGATTTGCCGCCATTTACTTTAATTGGTGCAACAACTCGTGCTGGCTCACTCACCTCACCGCTAAGAGACCGTTTTGGTATTGTACAGCGCTTAGAGTTTTATTCTGTTGAAGACTTATCAAAAATTGTTGCTCGTTCTGCCAGCTTTTTAAATTTAACCATGTGTGATGAAGGCGCGGCAGAAATAGCCAAGCGCTCGCGTGGTACACCTCGAATTGCAAATCGTTTGTTGCGCCGTGTGCGTGATTACACCCAAGTACGCTCAGACGGTAAAGTAAATGCTTCGGTGGCTGAGCAAGCACTCGATATGATTGATGTTGATAAAAGTGGCTTTGATTATATGGACCGTAAATACTTGCTTGCTATTATCGAAAAATTTATGGGTGGCCCCGTTGGTCTTGATAACCTCGCTGCTGCCATAGGCGAAGAAAAAGAAACCATAGAAGATGTAATAGAGCCTTTCTTAATACAGCAAGGTTTTATTCAACGCACTCCACGCGGACGACTTGTCTCGGATATTGCCTACCTTCACTTTGGTTTAACACCCGATAAATAATCAAACCTAAAGCTTAGTAACAAGTTTTTTATTTATAAGTTTCGAGCAGCTCAAAAGGGCTGCTTTTTTAATTTAGGTAACTTGGTTTTATTTATTAGCAGATAGGTTTTACCGCTTACCGCTTAGTATCATTTTAACATCTGTAATTCACATGCTGTTAAGTTAGCTGTAGGTATTCTCGTTGACGTTTGCTCAGGCAAAAAAAGCCCGCATAAGGATGCGGGCAAACAACAAGTTGAAGGAAGTAATCTTGGAAACTATGGTCAATTTGAACGAGGTTTTATCCTGTGCAAATTAACCTGGAGCAATACGAAACATCATAATGCAAAAAACTGAGCTTAATGAAAGACTCTTTCATGAGGTTGCTAGCTCGGTATAGGTAAATAATACGCAATGAAGGATTTTTCTTCAAACTAGAAAAATTTTATTTTCAGATAAAAAAAACTAATGTGAGTGAAAATTTAAGTTGTGTGCTTTTTGTTCACTTTTTGGTGTTTTTATATTTAAGCTCATGAATAAAGTGGGTTTTAAAAATTTTATGAACTTCATTCAGGATTAGTTTAAGTATTCTGTAGTAGATTTGCAAAACTGCTTTTGGGTGTTTATGCGTGTTTTTTGAATAAAAGCGCTATTTTTTGAGGTTTTATTAGCTTTTTAGGATTTTTGTAATGACTTTTTATTAAGGTAAAAATATGCACAAAAAGACGAGTGAAACTTAATATGACTAAAAAATAGCTAAGCAATTTGCTTTTTACCGTTAATTGCCGCTAATTCACAGCAAGAGCGTTGTCAGTTTATAACTGACTATATACACTAGGCACAACTTTTGGCCTCATTTATGGTCAAACAGTGCGCATGTAAAAAATATAACAAATTATATAGAAATCTATTTTAGGAGTTTAACGTGGGATCAGGGCTTAACTTTTTAGATCTTATTCTAGAAGCCAGTGTACTTGTCCAGCTAGTAATGTTGGCATTAGTCGGTATGTCGGTAATGTCATGGGCAATTATTTTTCAACGTAAAAAAGCGATTTCTGATGCACTTAATGGCGCAAAGCGTTTTGAGCAAAAGTTTTGGTCAGGCGTTGATTTAAGTAAACTATATAATGAAGTGTCAGCCCGTCCTGGAGGCGCTTCTGGTGTTGAGGCACTTTTCGTCGCAGGTTTTAAAGAATTTGCTCGTCATAAGAAAAATTCAATTCAAAGCGCAAGTATTGTGATGGAAGGAACGCATCGTTCTATGCGCGTTGCTTTGTCTCGCGAAGTAGAAAAACTAGAATCAAGTCTTTCATTTTTAGCAACAGTAGGTTCAATTAGCCCATATATCGGCCTATTTGGTACGGTGTGGGGTATCATGAATGCGTTTATCGCGTTAGGCGAAGTTAAGCAAGCTACGTTACAAATGGTTGCACCGGGTATTGCAGAAGCACTCATCGCTACAGCGATGGGCTTATTTGCGGCAATCCCAGCTGTTATCGCTTACAACCGTTTTGCAAACAAAGTAGAAAAGCTTGAAGGTAATTACATTAACTTCATGGAAGAGTTTGCTAATATTTTACACCGCCAAGCAGCTACACAAATAGAGGCTAAAGCGAATGTATCAGCGTAAGAAACGTCGCCCTGTAGGGGAGATAAACGTAGTACCTTACATTGATGTAATGTTAGTACTGCTAATCATATTTATGGCAACAGCACCACTTATCACCCATGGTGTAAAAGTCGACTTACCGAAAATGGAAGAGTCTGATCTTGTTGATACCAAAGATACACCACCGATCATTGCTTCAATTGATGCCGAAGGTAAATATTATGTCAGTATTGGTACTGACCCTGAAGCGCCGATGGAGGCCCTTGATGTGGCCGCGGTTATAAAGCTACAGCTGCAGAAAAATCCAGATACTCCGGTTATGATTAAAGGCTCTGGCCGTGTTTCTTATCAAGAAGTATTGCTATTAATGGACTTTTTGAAAAACGCGGGTGTTCCGTCTGTTGGTTTAATGACTGAATCATTCGAGGAGTAGTATGCGTGCATCAATAATAAAATCGGTTATTTTGCACCTTGCTATCGTTGGTTTTTTAGTAGCGAGTGCAAACTTTCATATGCCAGCTCCTAAAGTCATGGAAGTAAACCTTAATCCAGCGTTACCTGCACCAGAAAAAGCTGTGTCTGCTGTTACCGTTGATCAACAACAGGTTGAGCAGAAAATTGCAGAGCTTAAAAAGCAAGAAGAAGCAAAAAAACAAGCCGAAGCGAAACGTATTCAAGAGCTAGAGCGTCGAGCTAATGAAGCGCGTAAGCAAAGAGAAGCTGAAGACCGTCGTCTTAAAAAGCTAGAGCAACAGCGCCGTGCTAAGGAAAAAGAAAAAGCAGAAGCTGAAGCACAAGCGAAAAAAGCACGCGAAATTCAAGAGAAAGAACGTGCAAAAGCCAAACAAGCTGAAAAGCAAAAGCAAGAGGCTGAAGCTGCAGCAAAAGCAGCCGCTGATAAACGTAAAGCTGAAGAAGAAGCGTTAAAGAAAGCGGAAGAAGAGCGTAAGCGTAAAGCAGCTGAAGCAGAAGCTGAGCGTAAACGTAAAGCTGAAGAAGCTGAACGTAAGCGTCAACAAGCTTTACAAGAACAAATGCTGCAAGAACAGTTAGCAGCAGAGCAAGCTGCACGTAACAAGGTACGTCAGCAACAAGTTCTAGGCGAAGTTGAAAAATACAAAGCGTTAATAATGGCACGCATTCAGCAAAACTTCTTAAAAGATGAGAAGATGAAAGGCAAAGAGTGTCGCCTTAATATACGTCTTGGTTTTAATGGCCTCGTGACTCAAGTAAAATCGCTTGGTGGTGATACCTTAGTGTGTGAAGCTGCAATGCGTGCAGTGCGTATGGCAGATACATTACCAGTATCACCTGATCGTGACGTATTTGAGCAACTAAAAAATATAAACTTAACCATAGCACCTAAATTTTAAAGGAATGATATGTTTAACCAGATAAAAACTGCGTTTTTTATTGTATTACTGGGCTTTCATGGCATTGCCAGTGCTGCCTTAGAAATTGTAATTACCGATGGTATCGATGGCGCTCGCCCAATTGCGGTTGTGCCTTTTAAATATCAAGGTGTTGGTCCTATCCCTGAAGAATTAAATAAAGTGATTGCAGCTGATTTAATGCGCAGTGGTAAGTTTAAGCCAATCGATGTAGCAAACATGCCGCAGTTACCGGGCAAAGATGCTGATGTTGACTATGGCGCATGGGTTAACCAAGGCGTTGAGGCTGTGCTTGTTGGTCAAGTAGAACAACAGCCAGGCGGCCGCTACCTTGTAAAATATGAACTTATTGATGTTATTCGTGGGCAAATCACTGGCGGACAAACAAAAATGATGGCTAATGGCAAATTAATGCAAAGCCAAGATCATATTTTAGACGCCCGTGAAAGTGTGATTTCTGAAACCGGTTTTCGCCGTTATGCACACCGCATTAGTGATGTGGTTTACGAAGCACTAACTGGCGAAAAAGGCGCATTTTTAACAAAAATTGCTTACGTTATCGTGCGTGATGATGAGCCAAAACCTTATCAGCTCGTTGTTGCAGATTACGACGGTTATAATGAACAAGTTCTACTTCGCTCTAAAGAACCTCTTATGTCACCAGCGTGGTCACCAGATGGGACTAAACTTGCGTATGTAACTTTTGAGAATCGTCAAAGCCAAATTTACATCCAAGATCTTTACACTGGTAAGCGCGAGTTAATCACAAGCCATCAAGGTATCAATGGTGCACCGCAGTTTTCACCAGATGGTAAAAAGCTACTTTTAGTACTTTCTAAAGACCGCAATGGTGCAACCGAAGTATACCTTTTAGACCTTGCTACGCGTAAAGAAACACGCCTAACAAATCACCGCAGCATCGATACAGAGCCTTCTTGGTTCCCAAATGGTGAAGATATTGTGTTTACGTCTGAAAGGGGTGGTAATGCCCAGATTTATAAGTTAAATTTAAAAACAGGCAGAGCTAAAAGAATGACGTTTGATGGTGATATGAATTTAGCAGGTTCTATTTCACCTGACGGAAAAGAATTAGTGATGGTGAATCGAACAAACGGTCGATACCATCTTGCTAAAAAAGAGCTAGCTACTGGTGCGTTCCAAGTGTTAACGAGAACACGCCTAGATGAATCGCCAAGTATCGCGCCAAACGGTTCGATGATTATCTATAGCACGCTTCATAATAATAAACAGGTATTAGCGTTAGTTTCTATGGATGGTCGCTTTAAAGCACGTTTGCCTGTACTAGACGGACAAGTTAAGGCACCGGCTTGGTCGCCTTATTTACAGTAATTTTACTGGTTTACTCAATATAGGAATCAATTAAATGCAACTTAATAAAACTTTAAAAGGCCTGCTAATTGCTGTGCCAGTGATGACATTAGCAGCATGTAGCTCTTCTTCTGATCTTGATGAAGGTGCTGCAAACCAATCTAACCAAGGTATGGTTGAGCAATCAAACAACAATGATACAGTTGAAGTTGCAACACTTACTCCAGAGCAGCAAGCTGAAGAAGCACTTCGTCAAAAATACGAAGCGTTACGTCAAGAGCAAATCATTTACTTCGGTTTTGATAATGCAAAAATTCAAAGCAAATATGCTGAGCTTTTACAAGCACACGCTGAATTCTTAGTACAAAACCCATCAGTTAAAGTACTAATCGAAGGTCACGCAGATGAGCGCGGTACACCTGAGTACAACATCGCGTTAGGTGAGCACCGTGGTCAAGCAGTAGAAAAATATTTACAAAGCTTAGGTGTTTCTGCTAGCCAAATGTCAGTAGTGAGCTATGGTGAAGAAAAGCCAATGGTTAAGTCTCGCACTGAAGAAGCGTTCGCGAAAAACCGTCGCGCAGTATTAGTTTACTAATAAAGAGTCATTATGAAGCCGAAAATTATTTTGGCAGCAATGATCTTAAGCGGGAGCACCCAGTTATGGGCTGCTCCCGCTCCTGTTTCAGAAGCTGCAAGCTCACAATCGAGCATTGAGAAGCGTTTAGTCGCGTTAGAAAACATGATGAAGTCACGTAATTTATTACAAGCTGAGCTTCAGCAGCAGCTTAATATATTACAAGACGAAGTAAGCCAAGTTCGTGGTATTACGGAAGAGCAAAGCTATAAGCTTGAAAAAGTACTTCAGCGCCAACGCGAGTTGTACCAAGAAATCGAGAATCGTGTAAGCCAAGCATATAGCCAACCTGCTACGCCAGCTCAACCTACAAACAGCTATACCGATGTAGGGGCTACGCAAGCGATTAGTTCAGACTTATCTGAAAACGAGGCTTATGAGCGCGCTGTAGCGTTAATCATGAAAGATAAACGTTATGAGCAAGCGATTCCTGAGTTTCAAACATTCTTAACGACTTATCCTAATTCAGTATATGCATCTAATGCACATTATTGGTTAGGTCAGTTGTTAACAATACAAAATGATCAAGCGGGTGCGACTGAACACTTTAAAAAAGTAGTCAATGAGTATCCTAATTCTAACAAGCGCCCAGATGCGATGCTAAAGTTAGGAAACTTATTAGCTGATCAAGGTTTAAGCGAGCAAGCACTTAAAACCTTTAATGATTTAATTAATCAGTACCCAAGTACGACTGCTGCAAAATTAGCCACAGAACGTCTGTCGCAAATGTAGATTTGACCTGATTAGACTGCTTTTTGACTTAAGCGGTCTAAAATTAGGCATCTAGACATAAAAACTTAAAAAAAGAGATATTTTCTGTTGCACTCAGCATTTAAATAAGTATTATAAGCGCCCGCAGCAGGCGATTGGTAACAACAGCCGAATTGCGGAAAAAAGAGCGGGTCATTAGCTCAGTTGGTAGAGCAGTGGACTTTTAATCCATTGGTCGATGGTTCAAGTCCATCATGACCCACCATTCTATTAGAATGGTAATCTTTAATCGACGGATTTACGTATAGCTT